>DASWCW010000308.1:0-13027 GCA_036395835.1 Xanthobacteraceae bacterium | reverse complement strand
CTCCTCGACCTGAAGCGGCGCGGGCTCGCGATGGGGCCCGAGCTCGCGGTCGCCGACGGCGCACTCGGCTTCTGGCACGCGGTCGAGGAAGTGTGGCCTCAGACCCGCGGCCAGCGCTGCTGGGTGCATAAGACCGCCAACGTCCTGAACAGGTTGCCGAAGAGCCAGCAATCGAAAGCCAAACGGGCATTCCAGGAGATCTGGATGGCCGAGACCAGGAAGGATGCGCTGCTCGCCTTCGACGCCTTCATCGAAACCTGGGGCATCAAATACGACAAGGCGGTCGAGTGCTTGATCAAGGAGCGCGACACGCTGCTGGCCTTCTACGACTTCCCGGCCGAGTACTGGAAGCATCTGCGCACGACCAACGTCATCGAAAGCTCGTTCGCGACGATCCGCCACCGCACGGTGCGCTCCAAGGGGTGCCTGTCGAACAAGACCGCGCTCGCCATGATTTTCAAACTGGCCGAGGCCGCCAAAAAAAGTTGGCGTCGCCTCGATGGCCACAACCAGTTGCCGAAAGTCATCCTCGGTGTAAGATTCGCTGACGGAGTCGAGGTCATCAGATCGCAAGCTCAAGCTGCTGCCGCCTGACCCCTTCCGTCACCAAGATTCGGCGAGCTCCCGGCAAGCATCCGTCGCCCAGTATTCTCAGGGGGCCTAACGGGCTGGGCGGCTGTTTCTGGTAAGGCATTCGTGCGGCTTCAAACTCGCAAATGATGGTCGTGACACCCGTGCGATCCAGTTCTATCTTGGGCACTCCGATATTCGGTCAACTTGTCGATACACCGATGTCGTGGCCACCCGGTTCGAGGGCTTTTTCGAGGACTAGGCCAACATGGTGAGAGTTTTCGCGGCAATCGTTTTCAGCGCTTTGTTCTTTGGGTTCAGTCCTGCTTGGGCGGAAGTCGAGTGTTTCCCACACTGCGATTATTGGCACGACTATGGGCCATACGACTTTACCTATAAGCGGCCAGGTCTGTTTGGATATCCGATTTGCGGGCCGGGAGGAGACCTGTTTGCCATATCTTAGGTACACGTATCAGCGCGGTTATCGCTTTCGGAAAAGGTGTAACTATTCGAGTGCGGCCAAGGCCAGTTGCTCCACGACAGTAACTGCAACACTGACGTAGGTAGTCAAAGATAGGGTCGTTCGCAGCGTTCACAGATCCAACCACCACCACAGG
This sequence comes from Xanthobacteraceae bacterium, assembly GCA_036395835.1. Lineage (GTDB taxonomy): Bacteria > Pseudomonadota > Alphaproteobacteria > Rhizobiales > Xanthobacteraceae > AP-16. The sequence goes on along the minus strand of DASWCW010000308.1, from coordinate 11,840 downwards.
ATCACCACCCCCGCACCACCAGCACCATCAAAATCCCGAGGATCGCCACGAGCACCGCCACCTTCGCTCGCTTCTCCCTAAAAATGGGTCGGGAATTGTTTTGGGAGGGAATGCCATGATCGCCCGATTCGCCGCCGCATTTCTCGTCACGGCGTTCGCAACGGTTCCCGTCGTCGCTGAGACGTGGCCGAAGCTCCCCAAACGCAACCTCACGCCAGGGGTAATCAACGAATCTCTGTCCCTGACTAAGATTTGCTCAACGAAATGGGGCCAGGATGCTCGCGCCGTCACCGCCAAGATGAAGCAGGATGTCATCAAGGCATATCATTTTCGCGTCTCAGCCTGTCCACTAACGAAGCTCAAAGGTAAGTTGGTTCATCGAGTGGAAATAGATCATCTCATCTCCCGTGACATTGGTGGTGCCGATGATACGGAGAATCTTTGGCCGCAGTGTTACGAGCCGACGAATAAGGATAAAAGCAAGCAGGCTGACGGCGCACACAAGAAGGACCGGCTCGAAGTGGAATTAAACAAGCGAATCTGCAAGGCAAAAGCGACCGCACTACTAAAACAATATCAACGAAAAATAAGGACAAATTGGATTTCGCTATACCACGAGATTTACGGTGAGGACTGAGTGCATGGCTATTGACCGCCAAACACGTTACCAGCATGGACTGAACAACTAGCATGCTGACAGAGATCAAGATTGAGGCCGCGGGCGGTAGAAAACACTCATTTGGGGATTCCTTCTGTTCTTATAGGCTTGGACGATTTTCTCATTGAGGGTCAGGGGCGATCTTCAACCGTTAGGAAAATAGATCATTAGCCTCCATCCGAGGCGACCGCGCCGAACGTTCCGGCAAGAACACCAGACCGCGCCCACCCCCGCCACAATCCTTCGGCATTGAGAATGAACGTTCATTCTCAGTTCCGGCGCGCCATGAGCGTTCGTGAAATTCACCTTCGGCATCAGCCACTTGCCCGCGAGGGCGGGCGCCGGCGCGCCATTCTCGCGACGGCCGAGCGGGCGTTCGCGCGCCACGGTTTTCACGCCGCGACCATGCAGGATGTGGCGATCGAGGCCGGGATGAGCCCGGGTAACCTCTACCGTTACTTCCGTTCCAAGGACGCGATCGTCGAGGGCTTATGCGAGCGCGACCAGGAGGAGCTGGCGGGAGACTTCGTTAGCCTCGCGGCGACGGATGACATCGTCGCCGGCATCGAGGCGTTGCTGCGGCGGCGGCTGATCGAGCAGCCGCGGGAGAATCTCGGGCTGATCGTCGAGATCTGGGCCGAGGCGGGACGCAATCCGGCGATCGCCGCAATCCAGCGCAAGGTCGACGCGCTCGTTGAGGAGCGGCTCGCCGCAACCTTCGAGGCGGCGAAACGGCGGGGCGCGACGGCGCCGGATCTGGACGTCGATTTGGCCGTGCGCGGCACCATGATGATTGGGGCCGGGTTGTTCAAGCGCTGCATCCTGGCAGCAGATTTCGACGGCGAGCGCGAGATCGCCGTGGCGGTCGCGCTGATCCAAGCTTTGGTGGACGGTCGAGCCCAGCCTTAGGCTCGGCGCGCGAACGGGGGAGAGTCGGGGATGATGAGCCGGGGGACCAAACGATACCTCATGAGCGCGGGCGTGGTCGCGATGCTAGTCGCCGTGGTCGTGCCGATCCTGCGCCACACGCTGGGGCTCGTTCCGCGTCCGGAGCCGGCGCAGGCCGCAGTGCCCCCGACGACCGGGAGCGTGGCAAAGCGCGCGCCGGCGCCCGCCGTCACCGTGACGGCCGCGCGAACCCGCGAGGTCGTCGAGCCGCTGTTCGTCTCCGGCACACTCACCGCCCGCGACGAGGTGTTGATCGGCGTGCAGCTCGACGGGCTGCGCGTGGTCGAGATCCTCGCCGAGGACGGCGACCGCGTCGCCAAGGGCCAGGTGCTCGCGCGGCTGGACCGCAGCCAGCTCGATGCGCTGCTGGCGCAGAACGACGCCGCGCTCAAGCGCTCGGACGCCGCGATCGCCCAGGCGAAGAGCCAGATCGCCCAGGTCGACGCCGGCCGCGCCCAGGCCAATGCGGACCTGGCGCGCGCCAGAAAGCTCGACGTCACGATCATCACCCAGGCGACGCTCGATCAGAGGGTCGCCGCCGCGCGCTCAGCGGAAGCGCAGTTTGCGGCCGCCACCAGCGCGCTCGCCGTCGCCGAGGCCGACAAGGCAAGCCGGGAGGCGGAGCGGCGCGAGCTGATGGTGCGCATCGGCCGCGCCGACGTCGTCACTCCGGTTGCCGGCGTGGTGAGCCGGCGCACCGCGCGGCTCGGCGCCATGGCGATGTGGGCCGGCGAGGCGCTGTTCCGCGTGATCGCCGACGGCGCGATCGATCTCGATGCCGACGTGCCGGAGGACCGGCTGGCGCGGCTTGCCGTCGGCATGCGGGCGCGCCTCGAGCTGCCCGGCAGCGCGCGGCGCGTCGAAGGTAGCGTGCGGCTGATCGCCAACGAGGTCGACCGCGCGACCCGGCTCGGCAAGGTGCGCATTGGGCTGCCCGCCGACGTGCCGGCGCGGATCGGCTCGTTTGCCTCCGGCACGATCGAGCTCGCGCGCCGTGAGGCGGTCGCCGTGCCCGCGAGCGCCGTCCTGCGCAGCGAGAGCAGCGCCTTCGTCATGGTGGTGCGCGATGGACGCGTGGCGCTCGCCCCAGTCGAGCCCGGCGTCACCGACGCAGGGTTCGTCGAGATCCGCAAAGGGCTTGGGGCTGGCGAGACCGTCGTGGCGCGGGCGGCCGCCTTCCTGCGCGACGGCGATGCGGTGCGCGCGGTTCACATGGCCGAGGCGAAGGCCGCTGCCCAGTGAGGCTCAACGTCTCCGCATGGTCGATCCGCTCGCCGATGCCGGCCACGGTGGCGTGCCTCGTGCTCGTCGTGCTCGGCCTGTTCAGCTTCCGCAACCTGCCGATCAGCCGCATCCCCAACATCGACATCCCGATCGTGCAGGTCGCGATCACCCAATCGGGGGCGGCGCCCGGCGAGCTCGAATCGCAGGTTACTAAGAAGGTCGAGGACGCGGTCGCGAGCGTTCCCGACATCTGGCACATCATCTCGACGGTGACCGACGGCTCGTCGGTGATCACGATCCAGTTCTACGTCGGCAGCACCAATGTCGACCGCGCGCTCAACAGCGTGAAGGACCAGATCGCTAAGATCAGGCCCGATCTGCCGCGGACCATCAACGAGCCGATCGTGAACCGCCTCGACGTCGAGGGCCTGCCGATTGTCACCTATGCGGCTGCGTCCCCGCGCATGTCGGTCGAGCAGCTCTCCTGGTTCGTCGACGACACGGTGGCGCGCGCGCTCCAAAGCGTGAAGGGCGTGGGCAGCGTCACGCGGTCTGGCGGCGTCGACCGCGAAATTAGGATCGCGCTTGATCCGAAGAAGCTCTTGTCGCTCGGGATCACGGCGGCGGCCGTCAACACGCAGCTCCGCGCCACGAATATCGATCTCGCAGGCGGCCGCAGCGAGCTGGTCGGTCAGGAGCAGGCGATCCGCACGCTTGCCGCGACCCGCGCCGTCTCCGACCTTGCGGCGCTCTCGATCGCGCTGCCTGGCGGCCGCAAGGTGAGGCTGGACGAGCTCGGCACCGTGACCGACGGGGCTGCCGAGGCGCGCACGTTCGCGCGGCTCGATGGCAAGCCGATCGTGGCGTTCGCGATCTCGCGCGCCAAGGGCGCAAGCGATGTCGGCGTCGACGCGCTCGTCGCCGACAAGATCGCGGAATTGCGCAAGCAGCATCCGGAGGTCGAACTCACCAAGATCGACACCCAGGTCGCCGCGACGATCGGCAACTATCATTCGGCGCTGGAGACGCTCGCCGAGGGCGCGCTGCTCTCGGTGATCGTCGTATTCCTGTTCCTGCGCGATCTGCGCGCCACGCTGATCTCCATCATCGCGCTGCCGCTCTCGGCCATCCCGACCTTCTGGGCGATGGATCTGCTCGGCTTCTCGCTCAACATGGTGAGCCTGCTCGCCATCACGCTCGTCACGGGCATCCTGGTCGATGATACGATCGTCGAGATCGAGAACATCGTGCGCCATATGCGCATGGGCAAATCGGCCTACCGGGCGGCGCTGGAGGCTGCCGACGAGATCGGGCTCGCGGTGATCGCCATCTCCATGACCATCGTCGCGGTGTTCATGCCGGTGAGCTTCATGGCCGGCATCGCCGGCCAGTACTTCCGGCAATTCGGCATGACGGTCGCGATCGCGGTTTTATTCTCGCTGCTGGTGGCGCGCTTCGTGACTCCGATCGCGGCGGCCTATTTCCTGCGCGCGCACGACTCGCCACCGCCGAAAGATGGCCCGATCATGCGCTTCTACACGCGGCTAGTGCGCGGCTCGGTGCGCCACCGGTGGATCACGCTCGCGCTCGGCCTTATGCTGTTCATGGCCTCGATCGCCTCGACCAAGCTCCTGCCCTCGGGCTTCATCCCGGCCGACGACCTTGCGCGCACGCTGCTCGCCGTCGAGCTGCCGCCAGGCTCGCGGCTCAAAGACACCGAGCGGGTGACGCGCGACATCGCGCAGCGGCTGAAGAGTCGGCCCGAGGTCAAGTCGGTCATCGTCTATGGCGGCCAGCTGCTCGGCGGGATGGGCGGTGCCGGCGAGGTGCGGCGGGCGACCCTCGTTGTCAACCTGGTGCACAAGAGCGAGCGGGCGATGACGCAGAAGGAGCTGCAGAAGCTCATCGGGCTCGATCTCGCTTCCGTCCCCGACGTCCGCTTCTGGTTCCTCAAGGACAACGGCCAGCGCGACATCTCGCTAATCATCGCCGGCAACGAGCTCGATCAGATCGACGAGGCGGCCAATCAGCTCGCGAGCGAGATGCGGAGAATCCCGATCATCGACAACCCGATGTCGACCGCCGAGCTCGACCGGCCGGAGTTGCAGATCATTCCGAAGCCGCAGCTTGCCGCCGATCTCGGCGTCACCACCGAGGCGATCTCGGAGACGATCCGCGTCGCCACCATCGGCGACATAGACGCCAATCTCGCGAAGTTCAACGCCGAAGACCGGCTAGTGCCGATCCGCGTTCAGCTCGACGAGGCGTCACGCAGCGACGTCGGTCTGCTGGAGGGTTTGCGGGTCGCGACCGCGTCGGGCGCCAGCGTGCCGCTCTCCGCCCTGGCCGATTTCACGATGCGGCGCGGGCCGACTGCGATCAACCGCTACGACCGCTCGCGCCGGGTGACCATCGAGGGCGATCTTTCCGGCGAGACGCCGCTCGGCGTCGCGCTCGACGCGATTCGGACGCTGCCGACCGCCAAGAACCTGCCGACCGGCGTCGAGATCAAGGAGTCGGGCGACGTCGCGATCATGACCGAGGTGACCGGCGCGTTCGCCGCCGCGATGGGGACCGGCCTCGTGCTGGTCTACGGCGTGCTCATCCTGCTGTTCGGCTCGTTCGTGCAGCCGGTGACCATCCTGTTCTCGCTGCCGCTGTCGATCGGCGGCGCCGTGCTGGCGCTGCTTGTCAATCAACGGCCGATCAGCATGCCGGTGGTGATCGGCATCCTCATGCTTATGGGCATCGTCACCAAGAACGCCATCATGCTGGTCGACTTCGCGGTCGAGGAGATCTTCCGCGGCACATCGCGCCTCGAGGCGCTGGTCGAGGCCGGCCGCAAGCGCGCCCGTCCGATCGTGATGACCACGATCGCGATGGTCTCCGGCATGCTGCCGGCAGCCTTCGCGTTCGGCGACGGCGGCGAATTCCGCTCGCCCATGGCGATCGCGGTGATCGGCGGGCTTGTGGTATCGACCGTGCTGTCGCTCGTTTTCGTTCCGGCGGCCTTCACGGTGCTCGATGACGTGGGCCGCCTCGGCTGGCGGCTCATCGCGCGGTTCGTGGGCGAGAAGGATGAGCCGGAGGGTGCCCACGCCGCCGTCGGCTGAGCAGGCGGGACTCATCAGCCGGGTGGGCCGGCGAGCCGCCGGGTAATGCGGGGCGAGCACCACCACGGGCGTGCCGATCCTGACCCGGTCGTAGAGATCGCTCACGTTCTCGTTCGTCACGCGCATGCACCCCGAGGAGATCGCCCGGCCGATATATTCTCGGACTGGTTGGTGCCATGGATGCAGTAGAGCGTGTCCTTGCCGTCCGCTGGCATTTTTGCCAGGAGGCAATTCCGCCAACCGCGTCACTTCAGGTCGCCGCGCCGCCCGCGCTCCGGCGTCTGAACAGTCCCACCACCCACCTGTGGAACCCGGGAATCGACCACGATATGGAGAAGATCGTGATGGCGGCCAGGACGGCGCTCACCGGCCGGGTGAAGAACGGTAAGATGCTGCCGCCTGAGAGAACGAGGCCCCGAGTCATGTTCTTCTCCAGGAGGTCTCCGAGCACCAAGCCGAGGATGAGCGGCGCCATCGGGAACTTGAGTTCGCGCAGGATGAAACCGAGGAAGCCGAAGAACAGCATCACATAGATGTCGAACACGCGCGAGGTGATTGCATAGGACCCCACGACGCAGAGCACGAAAACGATCGGCATCAGGCGCTCGCGCGGTACCAGGAGGATCCACAGCAGCGGCCGCACCAGAGTCAGGCCGTAGAACAGCTTCGACATGTCCGCGATCAGGAGCATTGCGACGATCTGGTAGAAAAACTCTGGCGTTTGCAGCATCAGGTTCGGGCCGGGGTTCAGGTTGTGGATGAGCATCGCGGCCATGAGCACAGCCGCGGGGGCCGAGCCCGGCACCGCAAGCGTCAGCACCGGGATGATCGCCCCGGGTACGCAGGCGCTCTCGCCAGTCTCAGCCGCCATAAGCCCCTCGATCGAGCCCTTGCCGTATTTCTCTTTCTCCTTGCTCGCCCGCCGCGCCGCGGCGTAGGACGACCAAGCCGCCGTGTCCTCGCCAAGGCCGGGCAGGATGCCGATGAAGGTGCCGATCGCGCCTGAGCGCAAGATCGTGCGCCAATATCTGAACACGTCTTCAAGGCGCGGGATGACGGATTCGACCCTGCTCGAGACCGGCTCGACGGCCGGCCCCCGCATCGATTGCAGGACCTCGGCGATGCCGAAGGCGCCGACAAGCGCCGGCAGGAGCCCGATGCCGCCGGCAAGGTCTGTCGAGCCGAAGGCGAAGCGTTGGTAGTTGTAGTAGGGCTCCTGCCCGATCGTTGCCACGAACAGCCCCAGGAAACCGGCAAGGTAGCCCTTCAGCGGATCGCCACCCGCGAGCGTGCCGCAGATCACGATTCCAAACAGGGCGATCCAGAAGAACTCGAAGCTCTGGAACTTTAGTGCCACTTCGCTGAGCACCGGCGTCAGCGCCGCGACGCACAGAATGCCGAAGAGGGTTCCGAGCCAGGAGCCCGAGGTCGAGATGCCCATCGCGCGCCCCGCCAGGCCCTGACGGGCGAGTGGAAAGCCGTCGAGGGTCGAACAGGCCGAGGCCGGCGTGCCAGGGATGTTCAAGAGAATCGCGCTGCGGCTGCCGCCGTAGATGGCGCCCACATAGATGCACACGAGCACCAGGATCGCCTGCTCGTGCGGCATGGTGAAGGTGAGCGTCGTCATCAGCGCGACGCCCATAGTGGCGGTGAGCCCCGGCAGTGCCCCGATGATGATGCCGAGCAGCGTCGCCCAGAACACGTTGAGGACGCCCCACCCGCTGAGCAGATGAGCGAGGGCGCCGCCGAACTGTTCGAGGCTGCCTAGCATGGCCGCGCCGCGCGCTCAGGGAAGACGGACGAGAAAAATGCGCTCGAACACCACCGAGACGAGGACGCCGGTCCCCAAGCCGATCAGGAGCGCAGTCGCGAGCTGGCGCGCCCGCGTCTTGGCTGCGACGCCCGGCCGCCAGTCAAAGACCGCGACGAACAGGGTCACGAAAATAGTGGCCGCGAGCCAGAACGGCATGCGCCCGATCAGTCCCAGGACGAAGAGGACACCGAGCCCTGCGGCGAGCGCGAAGCGCTGGTTACTGTTGCCCGTCTCCCGTTGCTCGCTGGGCGCGCCCGCCGGGGCAAGCGCGCCCGCACGGATCGAGCGAACTGCGAGCCAGACGCCGAGAAGCCCGATCGTCACCGCATAGAAGCTCGGCACGAGGCCGGGCGCGGTGTAGAGCTGCCCGCCTTGCTCCGTGTAGGTCGGCATCTGCCAGCTCAGGACCAGGACGGCAACACTGAACACAAGACAAGCCGCCGCGATCCAGAGGTCGATTCGCGGCGGCAGAGGTTCTTCATGCGGCAACAGCGGCAGCGGGTCGTCGGCCATGGCGGCATCTCCACAAGCGGCGGCCTGCTCCCATGCCCTTCATCCTGAGTGCGGGGCGCGAAGCGCGAAGCGCCGAGCCCCGGATCAAGTCCCGGGTTCGCACCGCAGCATGAAAAGGTTTGCAGGAGCGGACAACTCCATGGATTTTCGACGAAGTTTGAGACACGGCGTAATTTACGGACGCGGAATGCCGATCGTCTCGGGCGAAACCTTGGCCTTGCCGGCGTCGTAGTAGACCCAGACGGTCTGGGTCACCATCTTCATCGCCTCCTTCTCGGCGTCGGTCCCTGAGATCGGCGTGAACAGGGCGGCGCGCGCCGCAGCATATCTCTTCAACGCTTCGGAGTTGGCGATTTTCTTCTTCCAGACCATCTCCATGGTCTGGACCACCGGCTCCGGCGTGCCCGTCGGCACCCAGATGCCAAAATAGTTGAGCGGCGCCGGCATGTTGGGCAGCCATTTCGTCACCGGCGGGATCTCGCCGTAGCCTTCGAGCGTGACTGGCTTGTCAGCCTGGACGGCAAGCGGGATGAGGCGCTTGCCCTTGATGAATTCCGACATCTCGACCAGGAGCTGGGCCACGGCCTGGGTCTCGCCCGATACCGTCGAGAGCACAGCCGGGTTGCCCCCGTCATAGGTGATATGGCGGTACTCGACCCCCGGCGCCGCCTTGCGCATCGTCTCCATCATGTTATGGCCGGCCGAGGACAGCCCGGCAGTGGCCACCGGCACATCCTTGCCCTGCCTCTTCAGAGCTTCCAGGAACTGGCCGAAGTCCTTGAACGGGGCGTTCGGATTGGCGGCCAGCGTGTTCACATTCGCGACCGCGAAGAACAGGTGCCAGTCCTTGAGCTGGCTGTCGAGGAGCCCAAGCACCTTGTAACCGCCGATGTCGACCGCCGCGCCCGCCGCCCAGGTGTAGCCGTCCTTCGCGCCTTCGAGCACGCCCTTCGTCCCGACAGACCCGGAGGCGCCAGGCTGATTCACCACCACGACCCTCTGCCTCAGCTCCGGCTCGAGCTCGGTCGCGACGATGCGCGCCATCTGGTCGGTCGATCCGCCGGCGGCCCATGGCACGATCAGCGTGATCGGGCGCTCAGGCTTCCAGGGATAGTCCTTGGCAAAAGCTGAGCCGGCGGTGAGCCCCAGGGTGGCTGCGGCCGCCGCCGCGAGAACTTTACGCATGTTTCCTCTCCGTGCTTTTGTTGAATGAAGGCAATTTTGGCGGCCAACACTCTCCGCCGGATCAGGGCTCGTCAACAGTAACCAGGCGGCTAATAAGCCAGTCCTCAGCCGCCTCGCCGCCTCGGGACCTACCCCATGAAGCTCTCCCTTTGCAACGAAGTGATCCGCGATCTGCCCTTTGAACGGCAGTGCGAGCTCGCGGCAGAACTTGGCTATGAGGGCCTGGAGCTCGCCCCCTTTACGCTTGGAGAAGAAACCTACCGGATGCCGGCGGGCGGGCGCGCAGCTATTAGGGGCGCTTGCGCCAACACCGGCATAGCGATCAGCGGATTGCACTGGCTGCTTGTCGCGCCGAAGGAGCTCTCGATCACCACGCCCGACCGGGCGGTCTGGGAGAAAACGCTCGACGTGATGCGCCGTTTGATCGAGCTGTGTGCAGAGCTCGGCGGCGCCTATCTCGTGCACGGCTCGCCTGCGCAGCGGCGCACCGGGGGCGACCCCGCGGCGGCCGCTCGCGGCGAGGTCGCCTGGGCAGTGATCGCGAGCGACGCGCAATTCGCCGGCGTGACCTACTGCATCGAGCCGCTCGCCCCCAGGGAGACCGACTTCGTCAATACCGTGGCCGAGGCGGCGACAATCGTGCAGCGCATTGGCAATCCGGCGCTGCGCACCATGATCGACACCTCGGCGGCGGCGCTTGCTGAGGCGGAGCCGGTCGCCACGGTTATCGAGCGCTGGATGCCGACCGGCCTCGTCGCCCACATCCAGCTCAATGATCGCAACCGGCGCGGCCCTGGGCAGGGTACGGACCCCTTCGTGCCCGTGATCGCGGCTCTCACGCGGACCGGCTATGCGGGCTGGCTCGCCATGGAGCCGTTCGAGTATGTCCCCGACGGACCGACCTGCGCGGCGCGGTCGATCGGTTACGTGGCCGGAATCCTAGAGGCCTGTCATGAGCGATGCTGCCCGCTTGAAGCTCGTTGATGTGGAGCGCTATGAGCGCGACGTGCGCCTACGCCTGCCGTTCCGCTTCGGGGTCACGACCGTCACGCAGGCTACCCAGGCTGTGATCCGGGCGACCATTATGTTGCCCGACGGGCGCAGGGCGCGCGGCGTTGCCGCCGAGACGCTTGCAGCGAAGTGGTTCGACAAGAACCTGGCGCTCTCGGACGAGCAGAACCTCGACCAGCTCCGGCAATCGCTGGAGACCGCGATCGAGCTCTACTGCGCGCGCGGCTTCGATACACCCTTCGGGCTGTACAGCGGGACCTACCGCGAGCAGCTGGCGCGAGCGGTTGCCCTCAACCTCAATCCGCTGGTTGCATCCTACGGCCCCGCGCTCCTCGACCGCGCCATCGCCGATGCGATCGGGCGGACCCTCGACGTCTCTTTCCCGGACATGATCTCCAAGAACCTCGCGGGTATCCGCGCAACCGACCTCACCCCCGATCTGATCGGCTTTGACCTCGGCACATTCCTGAGCGGGTTGCGCATGGCGCCCGCGATCGACGTCCGGCACACCGTCGGTCTCGTCGATCCGATTACGGCGGCGGATCAAAAACCAGGCGAGCGCGTCGATGACGGGCTGCCCGAGACCCTCGAAGAGGTCGTGCGTCAGTATCGGGGCCGGTACTATAAACTGAAAGTCGGCGGGGATGTGCGCGCCGATCTCGATCGCTTGGCCCGCATTGCCGCCGTGCTCGACCGCGAGCTGCCCGATTACCGGGTCACTCTCGACGGCAATGAGCAATATGAGAGCGTCGATGAGATCGCCGAGCTGTGGCGGCGCATGCGCGAAACGCGGGCTCTCCGGCGCCTCGTCGAGGCCATCCTCTTCATCGAGCAACCGATCAAGCGCAGGGTCGCAGTAAGCCGTTCCGTGACGGTGCTTGCCGAGGAGAAGCCGCTCGAGATCGACGAATCCGATGACGCGCTATCCTCGTTCCCGGCCGCGATCGCGCTCGGCTACACCGGCGTGTCGAGCAAGAACTGCAAGGGTTTTTACAAGTCAATCCTCAATGCCGCCCGGGTGGCGAAGCTCAATGCTGGGACGGGTGGCGCGCGCTATTTCATGTCCGCCGAGGACCTCACAACATGGGCGGGCGTGAGCGTGCAGCAGGATCTTTGTCTTGTCTCGCTCCTCGGCCTCACGCACGTGGAACGTAATGGCCACCACTTTATCGACGGCATGTCCTTCGCGCCCGAGCCCGAGCAGGAGGCCTTTGTGGCCGCGCATCCCGATCTTTACGTGAAAGAAGAAGGTCCCTCGCGGCTGCGCATCCAAGACGGCCGCGTCTCGATCAGCTCTCTTGACTGCCCGGGATTTGCGGTGAAGGTGCTGCTCGATTTCGCCTCCATGCGGCCGATGCCTGTGGCGCCGCGAGGA
>DASWCW010000307.1:0-14180 GCA_036395835.1 Xanthobacteraceae bacterium | reverse complement strand
ACGAGCGAGGTGGAGGTCGGTGGTCAACAACGAGCCGAGCCCGATCTTCTTCAGCCGGCGATATGCCCGGCCTTTCCGGATGACCTGTTCGCCTCCTCGCCAGCGGAAGATCCACGAACGGCGCACTCCATTGGGGTCGGTGGGGGATGGGGTCACGGCGAGGATGAGGCCAAGCCCATCGTTAAGGTAGCGGGCGCGGCGCTTGATCAGGACGGGTTTGCCATCACGGTGCGTGATTTGGAAACCGGGAACTTCCTGCCCAAGGCGCTGGAGCCTTTCCAGGATTGCGGGGTTCTTGCGGACGATGGTTTCGGTCGGTATTGCTTTCTCGCACTGTTTCTGGGTGAGTTTGAATAGTTGACGGCTCATGACGGCTCTCCCTGGGTAGCAATGGGCGTAGGTGACTTCGTAGGGCTACTAACCCATCCATTGCTACTCCACCCAGGGGAGCAGGGCAAGCAGGGAATAAACCGCTGGCCAATCTATGGATTCAGCCCGAATGATGGGGGCTTGGAGCGGATCAAAAACTCCTCCTGTCGCTGCCCCAAGGCCGCGAACCCATGTGCGCCCAAGAAATAATGTCGGCCGGAGGCTGACCGTTCGCCGCGCTTGGCGCTCCTCAGCTATCGATCCCTTCGGATTCGACGCCTTCGCGCGCGAGCATGGCGGCAGCCGCCGCCTGCTCGGCCGCCCGCTTCGAGCGGCCGAGCCCCTCCGCCGGCTGGCAATCCGCGACCTCGACAACGACCCGGAACTCGGGATCGTGGTCGGGTCCCGAGCGCTCGATCTCGCGGTAGAGCGGCGCCGGCATGCCGCGGGCCTGGGCCCACTCCTGCAGCATGGTCTTGGCGTCGCGCAGCGGCCGCTTGGGCTTGAGCATGCGTTCCTGCCAGAAGCGCTCGATCAGGCCCGCGGCCGCCGCATAGCCGCCGTCGATGAATACCGCCCCGATCAGCGCCTCGCAGATGTCCGCCAGGATCGCGATGCGCCGGCGGCCGCCGGCGTTGACCTCGGAGGCGCCGAGCTTCATGGCCGGTCCGAGCTCCATGGCCCGGGCGACGTCGGCGCAGGTCTCCTTGCGGACCAGATCGGCAAGCCGCCGCGACAGCTCGCCCTCCTCGGCGTCCGGGAAGGCGCGAAACAGCATGTCGGAGATGACGAGGCCGAGCACGTGGTCGCCGAGGAACTCGAGCCGCTGATAGCTGCCGGCGCGGTTCTTGCTCCCCGCCAGCGCGGAGATATGGGTCAGCGCGCAATCCAGCAGCGCCGGATTGCCGAAGGAATAACCGATCCTCAGCTCGAGTTCTTTGTGGGCCTTCGACTTGCGGCTCATCGAACCGTTGTGAGCAGCCGATCCCAGCGCACCGCCCAAGGCCAGCGCCAGACCTGCCAGGCTCGCGCGCCGTCGCCGATCGAGAAGAAGATGATTTCGGCCCGCCCGACGAGGTTCTCGAAGGGCACATAGCCGACCTGGGACAGCACCCGGCTGTCGGTCGAATTGTCGCGATTGTCGCCCATCATGAAATAATGGCCCGGCGGCACGGTGTAGACCGGGGTGTCGTCGTAGACGCCGTTCTCGACCCGGTCGAGCGTGGTGTAGCTCACTCCGTTCGGCAGCGTTTCGCGCCAGCGCTTGACCCGCACTGGGTGCCCCGGATCCTCGATGTCGACATAATCCTCGATCCGCTGGCGCTTGACCGGCTGATCGTTGATGTGAAGCAGACCGCCGATCATCTGGATGCGATCGCCGGGGAAGCCGATGACGCGCTTGATGTAGTCGACCGAATCGTCCTTCGGCAGCCGGAACACCACGACGTCGCCGCGTTGGGGTTCCCGCGCCAACATGCGCCCGGAGAACAGCGGCGGCGAGAACGGCAAGGAATAATGGCTGTAGCCGTACGCGTATTTCGACACGAAGAGGTAGTCGCCCACGAGCAGGGTCGCTTCCATCGAGCCCGAGGGAATGTTGAACGGCTGGAACAAGAAGGTCCGGATGACGACGGCAATGATCAGCGCATGAACGATGACCCGAATGGTCTCGGCAAAACCGCCTTCGCGGCGCTTCGGCTCGCTCGACACGCTCATCGGCCCTCTCATGCCACGATCAGCCACTGGGGTTTCCCATGGGTTCGATGCGGCGCGCCCGCTACGGCGCTTCGCCAGACGAATGCGGCCCCATCCGCGGTCCGGAAGGGACATTCGTCATCCGGTGGGGAGGATCGGCAACTGCCGGCCGCCGCCCTTGTAGCGGCTCGGAACGAGCCGCGCAACGAACGCGGAGGCTCCCCTGCCCTCCTGTCGCGATTGTGATTCTCGGCCGCATGCCGTCGATCGCCGCGCTCCGGCGAGTGCTCCTGCGAGTTCACGAGAGGAGCCCGGGCCCGGCTCGCCTGGGGAATGCCCGCAGGGCAAATAGGCGCGATTGTCACCCGGTCAAGCTGCGCAGGCTCTTTCCCGTCCGGGGAAAACCGCCGGAAGCGGAAAAACCGCAGCATTGCGGAATCCGGACCAAGGGGCCGGCCCGAATCGGGCAACAAGAAGCCCCGCCGAAGCGGGGCCCAAGTCAGGGAGGAAACGCCCCAAGAGGGGCAAATGCACATTACCTGAGTCGCGCGATCGATGCGAAGTTTTCCTTTGCCGTTGCGCCAGCGAGCTTGTGGACAGAGGGGACAAGCCACGAGATCCGCTATGGCTTCGCCGAAGGAACGGCGGAAATCACGACGATGGCCTGCGCGAGCGGCCCTTCGTCGGTGATGGTGACGTCGATGCGAGCTTCGGTTCCCGGCGGAGTGATCGCCGCGAGTCGATCGAGCGCGCCTCCCGTCAACCGCATGGTCGGGCGGCCCGAGGCGAGATTGACGACGCCCATATCGCGCCAGAACACGCCCTTGCGTATGCCCGTCCCCAGCGCCTTGGCACAGGCCTCCTTGGCGGCGAATCGTTTGGCGTAAGTAGCGCTCTGGTTCGCTCTCCTCTGCGCGCGCGTGCGCTCGGTCGGCGTGAACACCCGGCTCAAGAACCGTTCGCCATGCCGGCCGATCACCTGCTCGATGCGGCGAATATCGACGAGGTCGGACCCGATGCCGAGGATCATGAGACCGCCTTGCCGCGGCCGCGCTCCATCGCCGCCCGCATCGTCCGGATGCTCTGCGCGAAGCCGACGAAGAGCGCTTCGCCGACGAGAAAATGACCGATGTTCAGTTCCACGATCTCGGAAAGGGTGGCGATGTGCTCCGCGGATTGGAAATTGAGGCCGTGCCCGGCATGGACCTCGAGGCCGAGCCGCCGCGCCAGGCGCGCGCCCTCCGATATGCGCTGCCATTCGCCCGCCGCGAGACGCTGGTCGTTGCCTGCGAGGGCATCGCACCAGGATCCGGTGTGAATCTCGATCGCCGGCGCGCCGATTTGCGCCGCAGCCGTGATCTGCGCCGGATCGGCGGCAATGAACAACGCGACCACGACCCCCGCCTTCGTGAGCGCGGAAACGATCGGCTCGAGGGCATTTTGCTGGGAAGCGGCATCGAGCCCGCCCTCGGTCGTGCGTTCCTGCCGCCGCTCCGGGACGAGGCACGCCGCATGCGGATGCGTTTTGAGCGCGATTGCCAGCATCTCCTGCGTCGCCGCCATTTCGAGATTGAGCGGCCTCGGGATTTCGGCTTTCAGCCGCGCGATATCCTCGTCGCGGATATGGCGGCGATCCTCCCGCAGATGCGCGGTGATTCCGTCAGCTCCGGCTTCGATCGCGACGCGGGCCGCCCGGACGGGATCGGGGTGATCGCCGCCGCGTGCGTTCCGAACCGTGGCGACGTGATCGATATTGATGCCGAGGCGCAGATGAGGAATTTCCGGCAAATGATTGTTCCCGAACAGGGTTGGACGGCCGCCGAACCGGGGATCCTAGCCGTTCACCCGTTCGGCATTCGCGACCACGTCCTTGGCGCGCAATTGTCCGATGATGGCGGTCAGGTGCTTGAGGTCATAGACCTCGAGATCGATCAGCAGCTCCGTGAAATCCGGCGAGCGGCGGGTCATGCGGATGTTGTCGATATTGCCGTCGTGCTCGGCGATCACTTGCGCGATCTGGGCGAGCGTGCCTGGCTCGTTCACCGAATGGACGGCGATGCGCGCCGGAAACCGGTGGGGGCTGGCATCCTCGATGTCCCAGCGCACGTCGAGCCAGCGTTCCGGTACGTCCTCGAAATCTTTCAGCGCATGCGACTGAATGGGGTAGATCGTGATTCCCTCTCCGGGCGTCAGGATCCCGACGATGCGATCTCCCGGCACGGCTCCGCCCTCCGGCGCGAAGCGCACCGGAAGCTCGCCGGTGATGCCGCGGATCGGGATGGCCGTGGCTTCCGCCGGACCGCTGGGAACCTTGAATTTCACCGCCTTGGCCTTCTTGAGCCCGAACCAGCCGCTTTCTTTCGGCGGCGGGGTCGGCGCGGTGCGTTCCTCCTTGTAATCGGGATACATCGCCCGGGCCACGTCCGAGGACTTCATCTCGCCGCGCCCGACCGCCGCCATGACGTCATCGATCGAGCCACGGGCCAGCCGCGGCAGCGCTCCCTGGAGCTTCTCGTCGCTGTATTCCTTCTTGGCGCGCACGAACAGCCGCTCGACGATGCGGCGTCCGAGCCCGGCATATTGCTTGCGCACCGCGGCCCGCGTCGCACGCCGGATCGCCGCGCGCGCCTTGCCGGTGACCACGATCGATTCCCATGCCGCCGGCGGCGCGAGCTGCGCCCGCGAAGTCAGGATCTCGACCTCGTCGCCATTGGCGAGCTCGGAGACCAGCGGCGCGATCTTGCCGTTGATCTTGCAGCCGACCGCGGTGTTGCCGACGTCGGTATGGACCGCGTAGGCGAAATCGATCGGCGTCGCCTTGCGCGGCAACGCGATCAGCTTGCCCTTCGGAGAGAAGCAGAACACTTGGTCGTGGAATAATTCGAGCTTGGTGTGCTCCAGGAACTCTTCCGGATTGGAGCCTTCGGCAAGCAGCTCGATCGTGCGCCGGAGCCAGGCATAGGCATTGGACTCGCGCGAGAGCATTTCGGTCGGCGAACCACGCGCGTCCTTGTAGAGGGCGTGCGCGGCGATGCCGTATTCGGCGATCTCGTGCATCGTTCGCGTGCGGATCTGCAGCTCGACGCGCTGGCGGCCCGGCCCGATCACGGTGGTGTGGATCGAGCGATAATCGTTCTGCTTCGGGGTCGAGACGTAATCCTTGAACCGGCCGGGCACCACCGGCCACGTGGTGTGCACGATGCCGAGCGCGCGATAGCACTCCTGGACGTCTCCGACCATGACGCGAAAGCCGAAAATGTCCGACAGCTGCTCGAATCCGACGGATTTGCGCTCCATCTTGCGCCAGATCGAGTAGGGCCGCTTCTGGCGGCCGTCGACCTCCGCTTGGATGCCGCTGTCGGCAAACTTGCTGGCGAGCTGGTGCTCGATGTCGGAAATCAGGTCCCGATTGCGCTCGGCCAAGGACTGCAGCCGCGCCAGGACCACGTCGTAGGCGTCCGGATTGAGCTCGCGGAACGCCAGGTCTTCGAGCTCCTCTCGCATCCCGTGCATGCCCATCCGGGCGGCGAGCGGCGCATAGATGTCGAGCGTTTCCTCCGCGATCCGACGCCGCGCGTCCGGCGGCACGAAGTCGAGGGTGCGCATGTTGTGCAGCCGGTCCGCCAACTTGACCAACAGGACCCGCACGTCCTCGGCGATGGCGAGCAGAAGCTTGCGCAGGTTTTCCGCCTGGGCCGCTTGCCTCGAGACGAGGTCCAGCTTCTTGAGCTTGGTCAGGCCATCGACCAGCGTGCCGATATCCGGCCCGAACAGCTGATCGATCTCGGCACGCGTGACCGGCGTGTCCTCGATCGTGTCGTGCAGCAGGGCCGCCGCGATGGTGGCATCGTCGAGCTTGAGGTCGGTGAGGATCGCGGCGACTTCCAGCGGATGGGAGAAATACGGGTCACCCGAGGCTCGTGTTTGCGAGCCGTGCGCCTTCATGGCGTACACATAGGCCCGATTGAGCAGCCCCTCATCGGTATTGCGATTGTAGTGGCGCACGCGCTCGATCAGGTCGTACTGCCGCATGATCGGCGGCTTGCGGGATTTTCCCCTGATTTCAGCTAAATCTGATTGATTGTTGAGAGCGCGCGTCAAGAGCGCAGCAGAGCGTGGCTCATGCTGCATCCGCGACGGATCGGTAACCGACCGGGCCATGGCTTAACCCCGGCGAGCCACATTCGGGCCGCTCCAATGATTTCACCGACGATATCACGGCTGACCGCGGGTTTCGCAAGCAATTCGAGGCATGCTTGGCAAAACCCGAATGGCCCATGGTTCGAGGGCCAGCCGTCGTCCTGAGGTGCGAGGCGGGTGGTTCGAGGGCCCGCCGTCATCCTGGAGGTGCAAGGCGCGCAGCGCCGCCCCTCGAACGAGGGCTGGCCACCTCAGCATGAAGGGCAAGAGGATGGGTGACCGGGCCTCGAAGAACGGGCCGCGTTCACTCCTCTTCGTCGGTCTCGGGCTGCTCGGGTTCCTGCTCCGGAGGGGTCAGGCCTTCCAAGCCCTTGAGCAGCTCTTCCTCGGTCATGCGGTCGACAACGACCTCGGTATCGTCGGCATCCACCCCCTCGCCGGAGCCGCCGATGAGCGGCACGCTCTCGGACTCCGGCTCGTCCACTTCGACGTATTTCTGGAGCGAATGGATGAGGTCTTCCTTGAGATCGCCGGGGGAGATCGTCTCATCGGCAATTTCGCGCAAGGCCACCACCGGATTCTTGTCGTTGTCGCGGTCGACGGTGATCTGCGCGCCCGAGGAAATCATGCGCGCCCGATGGCTGGCCAGCAGCACGAGATCGAACCGGTTCTCGACCTTGTCGATACAATCTTCCACGGTGACACGGGCCATGGGCTCGCCACTCCTTTGCCGTCAAGTCTTTGGAAATCCTGCCGTTAGCTAGACCCGGCGGGGGCAAAGCGCAAGGGCGAAATTTGTCTTGGCGCCGGGACCTGCCTCTGTTAGGCAACCGCCCGGAAGTCGTGCCGATCGGGCCGCTGTTTTTCCTGGACCGGGCACGAGGGTTGCGTTCGCTCAGCTTTGCAATTGACGCAACGCCGCGATCGCTCCCCAAGACCGACCGCTATCGGTTCCGCCGATCATTCTCGACGGGACGCCGACCGAATTGGTTTCGATCACGAGAGAACCAGCATGTCCCCTCCGCAAGAGAAGATCGCATTGTTCATCGATGGCGCCAATCTTTACGCGACCGCCAAGACGCTGGGCTTCGACATCGATTACAAGCGGCTGCTGCGCGAATTCCAGTCGCGCGGATATCTGCTGCGCGCCTTCTATTACACCGCGGTGATCGAGGATCAGGAATATTCCTCGATTCGGCCGCTGATCGATTGGCTCGACTACAACGGTTACACCGTGGTGACCAAGGCGACCAAGGAGTTCATCGACCAGACCGGCCGGCGCAAGGTCAAGGGCAACATGGATATCGAGCTTGCCGTCGACGCCATGGAGATCGCCGGCTCGATCGACCACATGGTGCTGTTCTCCGGCGACGGCGATTTCCGCTCCCTGGTGGAAGCCGTGCAACGGCGCGGCGTGCGGGTCACCGTGGTTTCCACCGTGACCACTCAGCCGCCGATGGTCGCCGACGAGCTGCGCCGGCAGGCGGATATCTTCGTAGACATCGTCGAGCTGCAGCCGAAGATCGGTCGCGATCCGGCCGAACGCGCCGCCCGGGAGTCCCGGGAGCCCCGGCACACGCCGCAATTCCTGCAACGCCCCACGGCGCCGCAACGCGCCGGCGATGACGACGATTTCGAGGAAGATTGACAAACGCCACGACGCCGGGCGGGCCCGCGGAACCCGACCGCGATTGTCCGCGCTGCCCGCGGCTGGTGAGTCTGCGCAGCACCCTGCGCAAGCGCGAGCCCACCTGGTTCAACGCGCCGGTCCCCTCGTTCGGCTCATCCGAGGCGCGACTGCTCGTCGTCGGCCTCGCCCCCGGCCTGAAGGGTGCCAATCGCACCGGTCGGCCTTTCACCGGCGATTTCGCAGGCGATCTGCTCTATGAGACATTGAAGCGGCACGGCTTCGCTCGCGGGCGCTATCAGGCGCGTCCGGACGACGGCCTGAGGCTGATCGATTGCCGCATCACCAATGCGGTGCGCTGCGTGCCTCCCGAGAACAAGCCGGCGGGCACAGAGGTCGCATCCTGCCGCGCTTTTCTGACGGGCACGATCGCCCAAATGCAGCGGCTGCGCTTCATCGTGGCGCTCGGCCGCATCGCCCACGAGACCACCGTGGCCTCGCTCGGCGCTCGCCCCTCGACCGTTCCGTTCGAGCACGGCCGCGCGCATACGATCGGCGAGCTCACGCTTTACGACAGCTATCATTGCTCGCGCCAGAACACCAATACCGGCAGGCTTACGCCGGAGATGTTCGCCGCCGTGTTTGCCAAGATCCGCGCTCAATTCGACGAGCGCGCCTGAAGCCAAGCGATCACCTCCTCGGCGCTGCGGTCGGGAGGAAATACCGGATAAAATACGTGGACGATGGCGCCATCGTCGATCACGAGCACAAGGCGTTTGAGCAAGGTCATGCCCTTGAGCTGAAAGCTGGGCAGTCGCAACGCGCGTTGCAATTTCGTCTCGGCGTCGGAGAGCAGCGGAAACGGCAGGTGCAGCCGCTCGACGACTTCGCGCTGGTAATCGCTATCCTGTGTCGAAAGTCCGTAGACCCGCGCCACCCCCAGCGCCTCGAGCTCCCGGAAGTGGTCGCGGAACCCGCAGCTCTGGGGGGTGCAGCCGCGCGCGCCCGGAATGGCATCCCAGCCATCCGGCAACGGCACGCCTGGCCGGCCGGTGCGCGGATAGACGTAAACGATGGTCCGGCCGGATAAACGCGAAAGGTTGACCGAGCTGCCGTCGGTGGCCGCAAGCGAAAGGTCCGGCGCGCGCATGCCGGCGAGGTGCCGGGCGCCGCCGTCATCCTGCGGCACCGGCAGATCGCTCGGAAGGTTGAGCGGATTGTGGACGGTCATGCGAAGCGAGCCTTGCTTGCCTTGGGAAGCTTTGATCGCTCAATCACCATACCGAAAGCCGATCGGCCGGACCAGGCATGCTCACCCCTTTTCGCGCATCAACCGCGCCCGCTCGCGCTGCCAGCTGCGCTGTTTCTCGGCCTCCCGCTTGTCGTGCAATTTCTTGCCGCGGGCGACCGCGAGCTCGATCTTGGCGCGCCCCCTCGGGTTGAAATAGAGTTTCAGCGGCACGAGTGTCATGCCCTCGCGCTCCACCGCGCCCTTTAGCTTGTGGATCTCACGAGCGTGCAGGAGCAGCTTGCGCGGACGCCGCGGCAAATGATTGAAGCGGCTCGCCTGCAGATATTCGGGGATGTAGGCGTTGTAGAGCCACAATTCCCCGTCCTGCTCCGCGGCATAGGATTCGGCGATCGTCGCCTTGCCCTGCCGCAGCGACTTGACCTCGGTCCCGGTCAGGGCGATGCCGGCCTCGTAGGTGTCGCCGATCTCGTAATGAAAGCGCGCCCTGCGATTGTCCGCGACGATTTTGCTTGCGCGTTGCGGCTTCTCCGCCATCGCCGGTCAGTTGATGAGTCCGGCATGAACCATGGCCTCGCGCACCGCGCTTCGCGTATGCTCTGCGACCGGCACCATCGGCAGGCGCACCGTCTCCTGGCATTTGCCCAGCACGGAAAGCGCGTACTTGGCCGGTGCCGGATTGGTCTCGATGAACAGCGTGGTGTGCAGCGGCATCAGCTTGTCCTGAAGCTTGAGCGCGGTCGCGTAATCGCCTCGCAAGCATGCATGCTGAAACTCGGCACACAGCCGCGGCGCCACGTTCGAAGTCACGGAAATGCAGCCGTGGCCGCCGTGCGCCATGAACCCGAGCGCGCTCGCATCCTCGCCCGAGAGCTGATTGAACTCCGGCCCCATCGCCTGGCGCTGCTGGGACACCCGAATGACGTTGGCGGTGGCATCTTTGACGCCGGCGATATTCTGGAGCTCGAACAGGCGCCTCATGGTGTCGACCGACATGTCGATGACCGAGCGCGACGGAATGTTGTAGATGATGATCGGAATCCCAACTGCGTCGTTGATCGCCTTGAAGTGCCGGTACAGGCCCTCCTGGGTCGGCTTGTTGTAGTAGGGCGTCACGATCAGGACGGCGTCGGCTCCGGCCTTCTCCGCGTGTCGGGCGAAGTCGATCGCCTCCGCGGTCGAGTTCGAGCCCGCGCCGGCGACCACCGGAACGCGGCGGTTCGCCTGCTCGACGCACCATTCCACCACCCGCCGATGCTCGTCATGGCTCAGCGTCGGGCTCTCACCGGTGGTGCCCACCGGCACCAACCCGCGCGTGCCCTCGGCGATTTGCCAATCCACCAGCTCGCGAAACGCTTTCTCGTCGAGCGAGCCGTTCTTGAACGGGGTGACGAGCGCGGTGAAGGAACCTCGGAAGCTCGTCCTAGCGGTCATGACACCATCCTTTGCTCGCTGGCGGACCGAACAGAGCCCCATCCATACCGGGTCGGAACCGGGGATGAAAGCCTCGGCCGAGGCTTTGGTTTCGCCAAAGCAGCCTGCGCCGAGATCGCGAGGGACAATAGGGGTTTTGCCTAGCTTTCGCCCCGGTCTTATCCGATCATTTACGCGGGTCCGCCATGATCGGCCGGGAGGTTGCGCCAAGCTGAGTATTTTGCAGCCGAATTTCGGTGTTTTGCCGCGAGTTCGGCGCTAAAAGCCGCGATCGCGTCTGATCGGGGCCGAGGGAGGCTGTGCTCAGCCCACAATGAGGAAACGGCCCCACTTGCCGAACCACAGCGAATCGTCGATCCGACATGCACGGTTGGAACTGTCGTCAGGTCCGATGAAATTCCCCTGTATCGCAGTCGCTTCCATCCTGGCCCTGGCGACGGCCCTCGCTTGGCTAGCCGACGGTACGGCCTCCCTCGCTGCCACCAAATCCATTAAATCCATCCCCCTGCCGCGCCCGCGGCCCACCTTGGTCGCTCGGACCGAATCGGCGGTCGCCACGCCGGTCGCGCTGCATTCGAAGCTCTCCCCCCCTTCGGGGGCGCCTAGCCCCGCGCCCAGCCCCGATCTCGCTGCCGTGAAACAAGCCTTGGAACTCATCCGGCGGGGCAAATCCGGAGAGGCCACCTCGGTCGAGGCGAGCATCCATGATCCTGCCGCCAAGAAGCTCGTCGAATGGGCCATTCTACGCAGCGACGAGAACAATGTGGGATTCGACCGTTATGTCGCATTCCTTTCCGCGAACCCGAGCTGGCCCAGCGTCGGCATGCTGCGCCGGCGCGCCGAAGCC
The DNA here is from genome assembly GCA_036395835.1 of Xanthobacteraceae bacterium. GTDB lineage: Bacteria > Pseudomonadota > Alphaproteobacteria > Rhizobiales > Xanthobacteraceae > AP-16. The sequence goes on along the minus strand of DASWCW010000307.1, from coordinate 2,819 downwards.
GCACTCCTGCAGGAAGGGCGCGGCCCCTTCGCCGTGCTGGCGTTCTTCGCCAAGACCCAGCCGATGACGCCCAGGGGGCGGTTCGCGCTCGCCCGTGCGCTGCTGGCGCAGGGCGACCGCACCGCGGCTCAGTACTACGTACGCGAGGCCTGGCGCTACGATGCGTTTCCCGAGGAGCTGGAGACCCAGGCACTCGACGCGTTTCGCGATTTCATCACGCGGGCCGACCACGTCGCCCGCATGGACGACCGATTCTCGGCTCAGGATATAGAGGGCGGAATGCGGGCGGCGCGGCGGCTCGGCGGGGTCGAGATGGCCATCGCCAAGGCACGAGCCGCCGTGATCGCCAAGGCCGCCAATGCCGGCCAGCTGCTCGATGCCGTTCCCGAAGAGGGCCGCAGCGATCCAGGCTACATGTTCAGCCGCATTCAGTGGCTGCGCCGCAACGAGCGCTTTGCCGAAGCCGCGAGCCTGTTGCTGGCGGCTCCCACCGATCGCGCGGTTCTGCACAATCTTGACGAGTGGTGGATCGAGCGTCGCCTCGTCTGCCGCAAATTGCTCGACCTCGGGGATCCGCAGACGGCCTATCAAATCGCTCGCGATGCGGTCCCTCCGCCCCGGGAGAACTATCGGGGCGAGCACCAATTCACGGCCGGCTGGATCGCGCTTCGGTTCCTGAACGATCCGGAGCTGGCGATGCCGCATTTCGCCCGGATCGCGCAGGGGATCACCAACCCGATCACGCTGGCGCGGTCGGAATATTGGCAGGGCCGGGCGGCGGAGGCCGCGCACCGGCTCGCGCAGGCGCGCGCGCATTACGAGGCCTCGGCCCAATATCCCACCGCCTATTACGGCCAGATCGCCCGGGGCAGGCTCGGCCTTTCCCAGATCGCGTTGCGGCGGCTGCCGGAGCCGAACTCGACCCAGCGCGCCGCGCTCGCCAATCTCGACGTGTTGCGGGCAGCCGAAATACTGTACGCGGCCGGCGCGCACAACCTCATTCTACCGTTCGTGGCGGATCTGGCCGACCGACTGCCGGAGCCGCATGTGCTGGAACAGCTTGCCCAGATCGTCGAGCGGCACGAGGATGCCCGCGCCTTGCTGCTCATCGGCAAGGGGGCACTGGCGCAGGGCTTCGCGTTGGATGCTTATGCGTTTCCCACCATCGGCATTCCCCATTTCGGCGCCATCGGTCCGGAGGTCGATCGCAGCATCATCTATTCGATCGTGCGCCAGGAGAGCGCCTTCGACCAGAACGACGTCTCGACCGCGAACGCCATGGGCTTGATGCAGGTCACCCCGGAAGCGGGGCGCCACGTCGCGAGCCGCTTCGGGGTGCGCTACGACCAGAAGAAATTGCGTCACGACGCCGTTTACAACAGCCAGATGGGCGCCGCGGAGCTCGGAGAGCTTCTGCAGATCTATCGCGGCTCCTACATCTTGGCGTTCGCCGCCTACAATGCCGGCCAGGGTCGGGTCAAAGAATGGCTCGAGCGGTATGGCGATCCCCGCGATCCCGCCGTCGATCCCCTCGATTGGGTCGAGCGCATTCCGTTCGCGGAGACGCGCAACTACGTGCAGCGGGTGATGGAGAATCTGCAGGTCTATCGCATCCGGCTCGGGGGCGGATCGAAGCTGATGATCGAGGCGGATCTCTACCGCGGCGCCGCCGTCAATTGAACGCGCCGTGGACCTCTAGTCGAGGAATATGGTAAGGCGCTAAAAGCAACGGCTCGGCTCTCGCGCCACGCAAGCGAAAGACCGACAACGAGCCCGCAACGTGAGGCGGCAGCTCGCGCAGAAACGGGGGGTGTTATGAGGAAAGTCGTATTTGCCGCGGTAATGATCGGTTTATCGACGGGCTTCGGTTATTCCCAAACTATGCAGCAGCGGCAGGAAGAAAGGGGCACGACCGTCACGAAGACACCGCTCCAGCTGATAGAGGAGGAGCGGATGCGGAGGGCTCAAGACGTCGAGAAGGACTATGAGGCGGCCATGAAGAGGTCGAAGTCATCCGCCTCGACGCCCGCAGCCCCGAGTGATCCTTGGCGGAATGTGAGACCCGCCGGCGCGACCGGCGACAAGAAGTAAAGTTAGTACGCTCAGCCGATCGAGACGGAACGCTCTGGCCAAATCAGCCCGGTACCGTGCGTTCTCTAAACCTCACTCACCGGCGGCGCGACCCATCTGACCGTTCCATCGAGAAGCCACAGATCCGGATGCTGGATAGTTCCGACAGCGTGGATTTTGTCGAGGCCGACGGCTGGTCGCCCGTCTTCGTCACCGCACAGGATGGCCTGCGGCTTCACGTCCGCAATTACCAGGTGCGCGACGCGAAAGGGCTGCCGGTCGTGTGCCTGCCGGGGCTGGCCCGCACCGGGGGCGATTTTCACGGGCTCGCGCACGCGCTGGCGAATGATCCAGGGGAGCCCCGGCGGGTGATCGCGCTGGATTCCCGCGGCCGCGGCCGCTCCGATTACGACCGCCAGCCGGCCAACTACAGCCTTCCCGTCGAGGTTGCGGATCTCGTCTCGGTGCTCACCGCGCTCGAGATCGACCGCGCGGTGTTCGTGGGCACCTCCCGCGGCGGCATCCTGGCGATGCTGCTCGCGCCCGTGCGACCGACCGCCATGGCCGGCGTGGTCCTCAACGACATCGGCCCGGTGACCGAGCCACAGGGTCTGATCCGCATCAAGGGCATGGTCGGCAAATTGCCGACCCCGCGCACGTTCGAAGAGGGCGCCGACATCCTGCGCCGGATCGGCGCGGCCCAGTTCCCCAATCTCACCCTTGCCGACTGGCTGCGGCAATCCAGGCGC
>DASWCW010000306.1:0-47428 GCA_036395835.1 Xanthobacteraceae bacterium | reverse complement strand
GTGATGCTTGTTTCCCGTCATGTCGCCAGTGAGGGTCAACCCCGCGTGCCGGAGATGGTCTTTATGGAATTGACGGTCTGGCGGCGCCCATCCAACTTAGGTCCAGCTCGTTCCATTCGAGCCAGCCTAAGCTGAGCGTAGTCCCCGGCATCACGGTCGTCACTGAGTTCGAGGCCACGCGGGTGCAGGGTTCACAAGGTGTGAGGTAAGTGGCTCGGGTTTATACCTGGAAGAACGACGCCCCGTCCGTGCCCATTGTCGGTACCAGCAAGCTGCGATCGAGAAACAAGTTCCGCATCTCGCAGCTGGTCTCTGCGATTAGCAGACAGCCGTGGCACGCGGCGCCGTGTGTTGCGCGGTCCCCGCTGCGATTATCGGGCTCGTGGTCGGCGCACACCGGATCGTTCGAGCAGATTCTCGAGCGCTCCAGCGCATTGCGCAGGATTTGCGCGAACCGTGGCGCCGTGCCGACGAGGCCGCCCAGCGTGCCCTGCGCGCCGGCGGTCGCCGTATAGATGAGAATCCCGCAGCGCTCCGGCGCGCCGTCGGGGCCGGACAGGGCATACACCCGCTCTTTCAGTGATAGCCGCAATCGAGCGTGATCTCCGCCATCAGCGCATGGGACAGGCTGTGCAGCAGCGCATATGCCGTTCCGAGATAGGGCGGCGGCTTTCCGCTGAAGCGCGTGCGCAGTGGCCGTATCCGGTGAGGAGTTTGTCCTGCCGCGCCCCGCGCACGGCGAGCTGAATGTCCTCAAGGTCGCCGTCGGCGCTGGTGGGCGCTGCCTCGAACCGGGTGAAGCCATAGGGGCAGGACACCCCGCGCAAACGATGGACCGCGACGATGTTCCTGATCGCCGACAGGTTCACGCCGGCGCCGTCGTGCGCCCATAAATCGCGCGCCAAAGTCTGGGCGTAGAGCTTGGCGCTCGGGTGATTCTGTCCGATCTTCGGTCTGCCACTCGCGAACACGTCGAATTCGGGGTCTCGACCTGGTCGCAGACGAACCAGGCCGGGAACACCGGGCAATAACGCCGCCAGCCGGCCGGGCCTGCTCCACCACCTTCTTGGGAATGGGAATCAAATTTGCGATCCTGTTCCCGTCGAAGCTCTGATAACAGTTTTTGATGTCGATCTCGGTCGCCCAGAGAAAGCCGGCCTTCATTGCGTCCCGGACATGGGTGATCGCGGCAGGCGAACCAGGAACTGCCGGGGGTGCAGATCGGTTCACGTACAGGACCGAGAGGACAAGATATTGCAGGGCGCGGTTCTCGATACCGAAATACAGCGTTGGGCGGAACACATTCGGGTTCGAACGCTTCCGCGTGAAAATCAGCCTGACCTCCTCCTGGGTCGCCTTCAATGCGTTCAGACCGGAGGCGATTGACGACAGCTGCTTTCTCGAAGGTCGTCGACCGGGTTTCATTTTCTTGAAGGCGCGACGGGTAGCGGCTAGCCGAGGATCGTAGGAGGTCAGGTACTGCCGGATTAATTGCTGGCCGCTTTAGGGTCGGGCGAGCCGACGCGACTTGGCTGGCAATGCGCCGTTTGATGGAAGTGACCGTGATCTTGCGCGACCGACCATCCTTGAAGCTCTCAAGCTCACCGTCGGCGAGGAGCTGATAAAGCTTCTTATGGCTGCAGGACAGCATTTTGCATGCCTCGCGAGGCTTCACGACCAGGGGGCCGAGATCGCCCATCCCTGTGCTGTGAATCGACATTTCAGTAGCTCCGGGTTGCTCAGCGTTTGCAGTTGTATCCCGGACTGGAAAGCGTAATGGTAGGGGGATGAGTACACTGAACCGTATTCGCCAAATGGCATACGGTCCATGCTGCAGGAACTCAGAGGAAAGAGGGCCGGCCGCTTACGATCGAGGAGTGATCGATCTCGGGGCGATCGAGGGGTCGACGCCGGGGTCAAGCTGTCTGGACGGCGCAAGGATGCTGCAGTCGTAACTCGACGCATGGCGTCGCCGGCGCTTAGCGAGGCCAGAGCCGGCCTTCGCAACCATATTGATTGGGGTATGGCGTGACGCCATGGTGATGATCTCTGGCATCTGCCCGATTATCACTGTTTCGTCGATGCGGAATTCGCCAAGTCCATAGCGACCCTTGCGGCATACTGTAGGGATTGACGTGCCACGTCTCGATACCATTCGTCCGTGCCATCCGTTTCGAGGTCGATGAACTCGTCATGGCTTTGCAACACTTCTATCGCCGCGTTGGCTTTATGACGGCTGGGAGCGCGAAGAGTTCTTCGCCATTCTAAAATCGCTTTTATGACAGCGGCTTTCGAATTGCGGCGCGAGTCCGATCTGACGAGATTTTCGATGGCCGGAAAATCATGCAGAATTTTTCGGACCGCACCCTTAGCGTCTTCCCCGACAAGGATCAGGGCCTCGATCGCACCAACTACAGCTGCTTTAGCACGCCAAACTTGCGACGGCAGTGGGCGTGCCGTCTTCTTGATCGGCAGCAGCAGCGGATGACGGGCGCCAATGTTCAAGTCCTCGATGGCCTCGGCCAAGACAGCAAACCGCTCCGCATGTATCCAATCGACGTCCATAAGGAATAGCTCGACGGCCCTCAGTGCTGCAACATGTTGCGCACGTTGAGCGACTGGCGGCAACGCTGCGGCAAATGCACCTTCTACGCCGCCAAATGCGTGGTCTAGATTCCTAAGGAATTTTTCTACCGGTTCGGATACATCCCTCTGGTCCAAACGCTTTGCAAACCGGCCGGCTCCAATGCGGACTCGAGGCTTGAGTTCTTGGGTCATGTCATCCCACCGAGTGCAGGGCGACAACCTCGCCAAGGGGGTTGTCGAGTTTTCACAATACGCAGCCCAGGCATCCATCAATTCCCGGCGCTTCTCGAACAGATCGCTGCGCCGATATGCGGCTTCAACCTTGTTTCCGACAGCATGGGCCAGCGCCATTTCCACGACCTCGTTCGGGAAATTGGTGCGCTCGGCGGCCCAATCTCGAAAGGTCGAGCGGAATCCGTGGGCGGTTAGATCGCCGCGTCCCATGCGCCGCAACAGCATCAAGAGCGCCATGTTGGAGAGCATCGCGCGCCGGTCTCCGGGGAATACATGATCGCCCTCGCGGCCATTGGCCATTCGCTTCAGAACCGCTAAAGCCGCCTCGGATAGCGGGATACGATGCGCCCGGCCGCCCTTCATCCTGCCCGCGGGCACCGTCCATACCTCGGCCTTGAGATCGATTTCGGGCCATTGCGCGCCGAGCACCTCGCCGGTCCTGGCCGCGGTCAGGATCGCGAATTCAAGCGCCCGGGCGGCAATGCCCTCCCGCTTGCGCAGCTCCAGCATGAAAGAACCGATCTCGTCGTATTGCAGGGCGGCATGGTGCTCGACCGCTCGCACTTTGGAGGGGCGAGGGAGCAGCTTATCGAGGCGGCCCTTCCACCGCGCAGGATTGTCAGCATCCCGAAAGCCCCTGGCGGCAGCCCAATCAAGCACCGCCTCGATTCGACCGCGCACCCGGCTCGCCGTCTCCGGCTTGGCGCTCCAGATCGGCTCCAGCGCCTTGATCACAAGCCCCACGTCTACGGACCGGACGGTCACCTTGCCGAACACGGGCGAGACGTATGTCGCCAGGGTGTTTTCCCATTGCGAGGCGTGCTTGGTGTTTCGCCATCCGGCACGGTGCGCCGCGATGTATCCGGCGGCGCATTGATCGAAGGTCATTAGCTTGGCGTTCTCTGCCGCTACGACGGCGCGCTGGGCGTCTCTCTCCTCAATCGGGTCTTTTCCCCGTTCGCGCAGCTTCCGGCACTCGGCAGCTCGTTCTCGGGCTTCGGCCAGTCTCACTGCATCGAGCGAACCGAGGCCCATGTAGCGTTCCTTCCTCCCCGCCGTCGCGTAGCGGAAAATCCAGCTTTTCGAATTACCGCGATCACCGGGGGTGACCTGTAGATAGAGGCCGCCGCCATCGGGATAGAGTTGAACGCGAGTCGTACCGTCGGGACGCTTTCCCGGTTTTGCGTTTTTCACCTTGGCAGGCGAAAGGCGATGAATGCTGCGAGACAATGCGAACCCCCGCCTCTACCCACGCAAGGCGCAGGTATGTAGCGAAACGCCCGGCGACAAGGGGAGCGGCTCGATTGATTATAAAGCCTGGATTTTCGGGCAAAAAGAAACGGTGGGGAACAATAGGAAGTTTGAACTTGGCGGAGAGGGAGGGATTCGAACCCCCGATACGGTTGCCCGTATGCCGCATTTCGAGTGCGGTGCATTCAACCGCTCTGCCACCTCTCCAAGCCTCTGAAAACAGGATGATCCAAGCCGGCGGCTCAAGCCTGAAATAGTCGTTTGCTACCCGGTTTGCTACCCGCTCCTCTCGCGACGCTTGTCTAGAGCGGCCCGCAGCGCGGCGTCAACCCGAACCGCGGCGTCCGCCTGCATGTCCGGCACGACGTGGCGGTAAGGATCCGGGGCGATCCGGCGCTGCATCAAACCGCTTCTGCACCCAGATAGGCGCGCACGACCTCGGGATTGGACTGCACTTCCCGCGGCGTGCCGTCGGCGATGCATTTTCCGTGGTCGAGAACGATCACACGCTGCGAGACCGCCATCACGAGCTTCATGTCGTGCTCGACCAGAAGCACGGTAATGTCCCGGGCGCTGATGTGCCGGATGACTTCGTCGATCTGCGCCGTCTCGCGCGGGTTGAGGCCGGCAGCCGGCTCGTCGAGCATGAGGATCTCGGGATCCGCGGCCAGTGCCCGCGCCAGCTCGAGCCGTTTCAACGCGCCATACGGCATCGAATCGGCGCTGCGCCCGATGAAGTCCGCCAAGCCGACCTCCCGCATCAGCTCGGCCGCCCGACCATGGGCTTCTTTGGTCTCGCGACGGACCGTCGGAGCCGACAGCAGCGAGGATATCAGGCCGAGGCGAACCCGGCTCGAAGCCCCGACCATGACGTTCTCGACCGCGCTCATTCGGAAAAAGATCTGCAAATTCTGGAACGTGCGCTGGATGCCGCGACGCGCCCGCTGCGCGACCGACAGCGCCGTAATGTCGTCGCCCCGATGCCGGATGCGTCCGCCGGACGGCTCTTCAATTCCGGAAAGCAGGTTGAACAACGTCGTCTTGCCGGCCCCGTTCGGACCGATGATCGCGGTGATGCCGCGGTCGATCGCGAACGAGAGCGGCCGCAGCGCCTCCACGCCGAGGAATTTTTTCGACAGATCTTCGATGGCGAGGATCACAACGCGACCGGGCCTCCGATTGCGCTGCGCCGGACCGATCCCATCCGAACGCGGCCACCATGTTGGAATAGCATCGCGGGGAGCCGGGCAACAAGCGCGGCGCGTGATTGCCGGATGCCGGCGGCCGGAGCATGCGCAGCGGCCGCGCCGCGGGCGCGCCCCTCCGGCATTTGACCTGAGTCAATGCGCAGGCGCCCGGGCGCAGATAATCGATATTGGGTCCAAATCTGCGGTTCCATCGAGCGGCGAAGGCGGCCGGGTCGGCGGCACGAACACATTTCGAAAATATTTGCCGGAGGAAACGGGATGAAAGCCAGTCTTCGCCCGGGAATGTCGCGGGTCAATCGCATCGTCGTCGATTCCGACCGCACCATCGGTTTCATGGGTGAGCAAGGCCGCGTCTACGGCACCCCTAATCTGGTGCGCGATATCGAGCACACCTGCCGCGACCTGCTGCTCCAGCATGCCGATTCCGGAGAGGATTCGGTCGGCATGGAGATCGCCGTCCGGCACATGGCGCCCACGCTGCTCGGCATGGGCGTCGAGATCGCCGCGACCGTCACGGCGGTCGACGGGCGAAAAATCTGCTTCGACATTGCCGCCAAGGACGAGGCGGAGCCGATCGCCGCGGGCACGCACATGCGTTTCGTCGTCGACGTCAAGAAGACGCACGAGCGTTTGCGGGCGAAGGCGGCAAAGCGCGCTCCCGTCGGATGAGGACGGCGCGTCATGGATGCTCCGGTTTCCCGCGCGCGCAATGTCTCGACCTACTGCTATCAATGTGTGGCCGGCCCCGACCTGCTGACGGTGCGCGTCGAGGACGGGACCGCGACCGAAATCGGCCCGAATTTCACCGCGGCTGAAATTCATCCCGCCGGCGGCAAGGTCTGCGTCAAGGCATTCGGCCTGGTGCAGAAGGCCTACAATCCGCACCGCGTCCTCTATCCGATGAAGCGGACCAACCCCAACAAGGGCCGCAACGAGGATCCCGGATTCGTCCGCATCTCCTGGGACGAGGCGCTCGATCTCGTCGCCGCGAAGCTCAACAAAGTGCGCGCGGTGGGCCTGCTCGACGAAGCGGGTTTTCCGCGCGTGGCAGCGAGTTTCGGCGGCGGCGGCACGCCGACCGCATACATGGGCACGCTGCCCGCGTTGCTGGCGGCCTGGGGCCCGGTCGACATGAGCTTCGGCAGCGGCCAGGGCGTGAAATGCTACCATTCCGAGCATCTCTACGGCGAGCTTTGGCACCGCGCCTTCACCGTCTCGCCCGATACTCCACTGTGCGAATACCTCGTCTCGTTCGGCGCCAACGTCGAGGCCTCGGGCGGCGTCTGCGGCGTCAAGCGCCACGCCGATGCACGCGCACGCGGCATGAAGCGGGTGCAGATCGAGCCGCACCTTTCGGTCACCGGCGCCTGCTCGGCGGAATGGATCCCGATCAAGCCGAAGACCGACGTGGCCTTCCTCTTCGCCATGCTCCACGTCGTGCTGCACGAGCATCGGCGCGAGCGGCTCGACCTGCCGTTCCTGAAGCACCGCAGTTCCTCGCCTTATCTGATCGGCCCGGGCGGATTCTTCCTGCGCGATCCGCACAGCCGCAAGCCGTTGATCTTCGACTTGCGCAGCGCACGCGCGGTGCCGTTCGACGCGGCGGATACCGATCCGGCGCTGGAAGGCTGCTTCCTGGTCGACGGCATCGAGGTCGGCGCGGACCACGAGACCACGCGTCACGAGGGCGTCCGCGTCACGCCGGCCTTCGCGCATCTCGTCGATCACGTGAAGAATTACACGCCGCGGTGGGCGAGCGGCATCTGCGATGTCGAGGCCGCCACGATCCGGCGAATCGCCACCGAGTTCCTCGACCACGCCCGTATCGGCGCCACGATCGAGATCGACGGCGAGACGCTGCCGCTGCGCCCGGTATCGATCTCGCTCGGCAAGACGGTCAATAACGGCTGGGGCGGCTACGAGTGCTGCTGGGCGCGCACGTTGCTCGCCTGTTTGGTCGGCGCCCTCGAGGTGCCGGGCGGCACGCTCGGCACCACGGTGCGGCTCAATCGCCCCGCCGACGACCGCTGGTCGAGCGTGAAGCCCGGCCCGGACGGCTTCATGGAATATCCCATGAACCCCACCGGCAAGAACGAATGGATGGCGCGGCCGCAGGTGCGCAGCGCGCATCGCACCCTGGTGCCGCTCGTCGCCAATTCGCCCTGGAGCCAGGCGCTCGGGCCGACGCATCTTGCCTGGATGATGCAGAGCGAGCCCCTCGCGGCGTTGCCTGCCGCCTCGCCGCCGGACGTCTGGATCGTCTACCGCACCAATCCGGCGATCTCGTTCTGGGACACCGAGACCCTCGGCGCGGCGATGGCGCGGTTTCCGTTCGTCGTGTGCTTCGCCTATACGCGCGACGAGACCAATCACGTCGCCGACGTGCTGCTGCCGGATTGCACCGATCTCGAAGGGCTGCAGCTGCTGCGCATCGGCGGCACGAAATACGTCGAGCAGTTCTGGGATTATCAGGGATTTGCGTTGCGCGATCCGGCGGTGCCGCCGCAGGGCGAGGCCAGGGATTTCACCTGGATCGCGACCGAGCTGGCGAAACGCACCGGGCTGATCGAGCAGTACAACCAGGCGATCAACCGCGGCGCTGCAGGCGTGAGGCTGTTCGGCGCGAACTACGACTTCTCGCTCGATCCGGCGAAGGCGCACGGCGTCGAGACCGTGTGGAACGCGGTCTGCCGCGCGGCGAGCGCCGAGCTCACCGACGGCGTCGAGTCGGACGGCCTCGAGTATTATCGCGGGCACGGGTTTCGCGTGAAATCCTTCCCGCGGCTGCACTGGTATCTCTACCCCAAGCTCGTCTCCGCCGGCCTGAGGTTCGAGCAGCCTTATCAGGAGCGCCTGTTTCGCATCGGCAAGGAGCTCGGGCGGCGCCTGCACGAGCATGGCATCGACTGGTGGGATCGGCAGCTCGAGGAATACGAGGCGCTGCCGCATTGGCGCGATCTCGCCGCGCTCTGGGAAGGCGCGCTGGCCCGGCATTTCCACGTCGCGATCGAGGACTATCCGTTCTGGCTCATCACCGCGCGCAGCATGCAGTATGCGTGGGGCGGCAATGCCGGCATTCCGCTGATCCGCGAGCTGTCCGAGAACGTCGCCGGCCACGGCGGCATCGTGATGAATGCCGCTGCCGCCGCCAGGTTGGGAATCTCCGACGGCGATCTGGTCGAAGTGCGCTCCCCGCTCAACCACACGCGGGGGCGCGCGGTGCTGTGCCAGGGGATCCGGCCGGACACGCTGCTGATGATCGGCCAGTTCGATCACTGGGCAACGCCGGTCGCCAAGGATTTCGACGCGCCCAGCATGAACGCACTGATGCCGATGCTGCTGGAGCTGACCGACGCAACCGGGTCGAGCGCCGATCTCGTCAAGGTCAAGGTCACACCGCTGAGGACTTCATGACGCGCTGGGTGATGCTTGCCGATCTCGAGCGCTGCGTCGGCTGCCAGACCTGCACGGCGGCATGCCGGCACGCCAATGCGACCTCGCCGGCGGTGCAATGGCGCAAGGTGCTCGACATCGAATCCGGGACCTATCCGGACGTCACCCGCAGCTTCGTGCCGGTCGGCTGCCAGCACTGCGATGAGCCGCCGTGCATGGAGGTTTGTCCCTCGACCGCGACCCGGCAGCGGCCGGATGGAATCGTCACTATCGACTACGAGCTGTGCATCGGCTGCGCGTATTGCGTGGTCGCCTGCCCGTATCAGGCGCGCTTCAAGGTCGATGCGCCGGGCTTTGCCTACGGCGCGGTGCAGCTGCGCAGCGAATCGGCTCGCGAGGATCCGCACCGTCTCGGCGTCGCGCAGAAATGCACGTTTTGCGTCGACCGCGTCAATTACGGCATCGGCTTGGGCATTACTCCCGGAGTCGATCCGCGCGCGACGCCGGCCTGCGTCAATTCCTGCATCGCCGACGCGCTGCACTTCGGCAATCTCGACGATCCCGACAGCAACGTCTCGAAGCTGCTGCGCGAGCACCGGCATTTTCGCATGCACGAGGGGCTCGGCACCGGTCCCGGCTTCTATTATCTCCACGGCAGAGCCGACGGCGCGGTCGCCCTGCCGCAAGCGGCGCCCATCAGCGCCCTGGGATCCATCCGCGCCAAAGGCGTCGAGCCCTGGCTGCAGTCGAGCTGGGACTGGCGCGCGGCCGCCAATTTCATGGGTGGGGGCGCCGGCGCGGGGCTGTTCCTGCTCGCGGCATTGGCCGGCCTCGCCGGCATTCCGTCCGATCCGCTCGCCCTCGTCGCGCTGGCGCTGGTCGCGGCCGGGCTGCTCTGCGTCGGGCTGGAGATCGGCCGACCGTGGCGCTTCCTCAACGTGCTGCTGCATCCGCAGCAATCCTGGATGACACGCGAATCGATCGCCGGGCTCGCGTTCTTCGCGCTCGGCCTTGCGGCGGTCTGGTCCGGCAGCCGCACGATGTTCGCCGCGACGGCACTCGCGGGTTTGGGTTTTCTCTATTGCCAAGCGCGAATCCTCGCCGCCGCGAAAGGCATTCCGGCCTGGCGAGATCCGCGCATCGTACCGCTGATCATCACGACCGGACTGTGCGAAGGCGCCGGCTTGTTCCTTGCCGCCGCCGTGATGGTGTCGCCGCTCGAGCCGATGCGGACGGCTGCCGCGGCGGGTCTCGCCGTGCTCGCCGCGGTGCGCGGCGTCGTCTGGCGCGCCTATCTCGACTCGCTGGAAAGCGGCGGGGCGCCGATCCGCACGCTCGAAGTGCTGCGCGCGTTTCACCTCTGGTTCCTGCTCTTCGGGCTCTTGGTGCCGATCGTGCTGATCGCGGCGGCTTTCATGACGCCCGGCGCCGGCGCTGCGCTTTGCGTGGCGGCCGGATCGTGCGCCTTCGCCGCCGGCTGGGCGCTCAAGCTCGTGCTGATCACGCGGGCCGCCTACAACCAGGGCTTCGCGCTCGCGCACCTTCCGGTCCGCGGCTCCGGCGCCGCCGGACCCTCGGTGAAACCCGGGTGGGCGATGCAATGAATGTTTCCTCCCGGATCGGGGTCCGGTGCCGCTGCGCTTCGCGGCGGCGAGCGAACCACGGCTCGATCCAGATCGAACGGAGATCGCGATGAGCACGCAAGCGGCGGCCGGCAGGTCGCAAGTCTTCCTGTTCGATCCGGGCGCGGAAACCATGCCGCGCGCTGCCATTGCCGCACTGCAGACGAGCCGGGTGCGACAGACGCTCGAGCGCGCCTACACCAACGTCGCGCAATATCGGCGCAAGTTCGACGAGGCCGGCGTCGAGCCGGCCGACTTCGTCGCGCTCGCCGACATCGCGCGGTTTCCGTTCACGGCGAAGGCCGACCTGCGCGACACCTATCCATTCGGCATGTTCGCCGTGCCCCGCCGGCAATTACTGCGTCTGCACGCCTCCTCCGGCACCACCGGCAAGCCGACCGTCGTCGGCTACACCCGCGGCGACCTCGACCGCTGGAGCGAGCTGATGGCGCGTTCGCTCGCGTGCACCGGCGTGGTGCCGGGAGACATCGTGCACAACGCCTACGGCTACGGGCTGTTCACCGGCGGGCTCGGCGCCCATTACGGCGCCGAGCGGCTGGGATGCGCCGTGGTGCCGGTTTCCGGCGGCGGCACCGAGCGGCAAGTGATGTTGCTGCGCGACTTCGCGGCCGATGTGCTGTGCGCGACCCCGTCGTATGCGCTCAACATCGCCGAGGTCGCCCGCGCAATGGGCGTCGATCTGCGGCAATTGCCGCTGCGCGTCGGCGTATTCGGGGCCGAGCCGTGGAGCGAAGCGATGCGCCGCGCGCTCGAGGATCAGCTCGGCATCGCGGCGGTGGACATTTACGGCCTTTCGGAAGTGATGGGCCCGGGCGTCGCCTGCGAATGTCACGTCGAGCAATCGGGCCTGCACGGCTGGGAGGATCATTTCCTGTTCGAGGTCGTCGATCCGCACACGCTCGAGCCGGTGCCGGTCGGCAAGCCCGGCGAGCTGGTGATCACCACGCTGACGAAGGACGCGCTGCCGCTCGTGCGCTATCGCACGCGGGACATCACCTGGCTCAACCACGAGCCGTGCGCATGCGGCCGCACCCACGTGCGGCTCATGCGCGTGACCGGACGTGACGACGACATGCTGATCATCCGCGGCGTCAACGTCTATCCCTCGCAGGTCGAGGCCGTCCTCGTCGATTTTCCCGGTCTCGCCCCGCACTACCAGCTGGTACTCACGCGCGAGGGAGCGCTCGATGCCCTGACGGTGGAAGTGGAGGCGGCTGCCGACGCGGCGAGCGGCGAGGAGTTCCCCGGAGAGAAGAGCGCACAAGTGTGCCACCACATCAAATCGCTGATCGGCGTGACCTGCAACGTCGTGGTCAAGGCGTCGGGCGAGGTGCCGCGTTCGCAGGGCAAGGCGGTCCGGGTGAAGGATCTCAGGAAGGCGACGGCGGATCCGCACGAGCCATGAGCCCTGGGCGCGATTACAACGCGGCCGTCGATTTCGTCGACCGCAACGTTGCCGAGGGTCGCGGCGGCAAGACCGCCTGCATCGATCCCTCGCGCAACCTCACCTACGGGCAATTGCGGGATGCGGCGGCGCGCGTCGGCCCCATGCTTGCCCGCCTCGGCGTCGAGCCGGAGAATCGCATCGCCATGGTCGTGCTCGACACCGTCGATTTCCCGGTTCTGTTCTGGGGCGCGATCCGCGCCGGCATCGTGCCGATCCCGCTCAACACCCGGCTCACCGTCGAGCAGATTCGTTATGTGCTCGAAGATTCCCGCGCGAAAGTCGCCTTCGTGTCGACCGCGCTGCTGCCGCTGGTCGAGGAAGCCGCGGCGGCGACCACGCTCAAGCACGTCGTCGTGGTCGGCGGCGGGCCGGATCGGCTGCTGCGGCTCGATGCGCTGCTCGCCGCCGAGCGCGAGCCGGCGGCGCCGGCCAAGACCTGCGCCGACGAGGTGGCCTATTGGCTGTACTCCTCCGGCACGACCGGAATGCCGAAGGGCGTGATGCACGTGCACTCGAGCCCCATGACCATGGCGCGGCTCGCCGGGCAGGACCGCATCGGCATCCGCGAGGACGACGTGATTTTTTCGGCGCCGAAACTGTTCTTCGCCTACGGGCTCGGCAACGCGATCCTGTGCCCGATGTCGGTCGGCGCCACCTCGGTGTTCTATCCCGAGCGGCCGACGCCGCAGACCGTGTTCGAGACGCTGCGCGGCTATCAGCCGACCATGTTCTATGCGGTGCCCACCCTCTACGCGGCGATCCTGGCCGACCCGGAGTGCACGCCGGCGAACGGATCGCAGCGGCTGCGGCTGTGCTTCTCGGCCGGCGAGCCGCTCCCCGTGCATATCGGCGAAGCCTGGCAGCAGCGGTTCGGGCTCGAGATCGTCAACGGCGTCGGCTCGACCGAGATGGGACACCTCTATTTGACGAATCTGCCGGGCGCGGTCGAGTACGGCACCTCCGGCGTGCCGGTGAAAGGCTACGAGCTGCGGCTCGTCGACGATGCGACGTTGCCGACGGCGAGATCGGCGAGCTGATCGCGCGCGGCCCCACCTCCGCCGCCGGTTATTGGAACCAGCGCGAGAAGTCGCGAAACGTGTTTCAGGGCGAATGGACGCGCACCGGCGACAAATATCGGCGCCGGCCGGACGGCGTGTACGTCTATTACGGCCGCACCGACGACCTGTTCAAGGTGAGCGGCATCTGGGTGTCGCCGTTTGAGGTGGAAGCGGCGCTCGTCGCGCATCCGAGCGTGCTCGAGGCCGCGGTCGTGCCCGCGCAGGATGCGAACGGCCTGGTCAAGCCAAAGGCCTTCATCGTGCTCAAAGCGGGCGGCGGCAGCGCCTTGAGCCGCGCGCTCTACGAGGACATCAAGCTGCACGTCAAGCGCACGATCGGCCCCTGGAAATATCCGCGCTGGATCGAGATCGTCGAGAGCCTGCCGAAGACGGCGACCGGAAAGATCCAGCGCTTCAAGCTGCGTAGCGCGTCACCGGAACCCGCGGTCCCACGGCAGAAAAGCCGGACGAAAGCCTCGCGCCCGCGCGCGAAAACTCCGGTCCCGGCGTGAGATTTCGCACGTTTCCTGGTCGTTCGGGTCGTTGACGCTGCAGCTATCCGCCGACGATCAGGCCCGCACCGCCACCATATCCTTCGCCATTTCGCGCAGCTTGAATTTCTGCACCTTGCCACTCGGCGTGCGCGGCAGGTCCGCGACGATCTCCAGCCGCTCCGGAAAGTATATTTTCGCGAGCTTCTGCTGCTCCAGGAACGCCACCATGTCGGCGAAGCAGAAATTCTGCCCCGGCTTCGGCACCACGAAGGCGCACGCGCGCTCGCCCAGCCGCTCATCCGGCATGCCGACGATGGAAACGGCCTGAACCGCCGGATGGCGGAACAGCAAGCCTTCGATCTCGACCACGGGGATGTTCTCGCCGCCGCGAATGACGATGTCCTTGGCCCGGCCGGTGATGCGGACGTAGCCGTCCGCGTCCATGCGGGCGAGATCGCCCGAGTCGAACCACCCGTCCGCGTCGTGGCCGAACAGCTGCGGGCGCTTGAGATAGCCGACGAAGTTCGAGCAGCCGCGCACCTCGAGCTTGCCTTCCTCGCCGGCCGGCAAGGGCTGGTCGTCGGGGCCGACCACGCGCACCTCCATGCCCGGCATCGCGCAGCCGTCGGTGTGGAACGCCTTCTCCGGATCGTCGAGCTTGGTCGTAGTCACCGCGCCGTTCTCCGTCATGCCCCAGGCGGAGACGATGTCGGCGCCGAGCGTCTTCGTCGCCCGCTCGACCAGCACCCGCGGGATCGGCGCGCCGGCGGCGAGGAAAATGCGCAAGGTGGCGACGTCGCAGCCGCCCTGACCGACCGCGTCGGCGAGGTCGGACAGGAACGGCGTCGACGCCATGGTGAAGCTGACGCCCTCCGCCGCGATCAGCGCCGCCGCGCGCTTCGGCTCCCAGGTGTCCTGCAGCACCGCGGTTGCCCCGAGCATCACCGGCATCATCAGGCCGTACATGAAGCCGGTCTGATGCGCCATCGGCGAGGCCATCAGCACGACATCGTCGGCGCCCAGCCCGAGCCGCTCGGCATAGGGCCGCAGATTCGACAGCAAGGTGTTCGCCGTGTGCATCACGCCTTTCGGCTCGCCGGTCGTGCCCGACGTGTAGAGCAACTGCATCACGTCGTCGGCCCGCGGGCGGTGCTCGGTGAACCAACGCGTGCGATCGCGGCCCGCCTGCCGATCGGTGCCGAGGAGAACCTCCTCGAAACTCTCCTCGCCCTCCCCGCCGACGACCAGCAGCCGCTCCAGGTGCGGCAGCTCCGGCCGGATCGAGCGCACCATGGCCGGATGATCGAACCCGCGGAACTGGCGCGGCACCACGAAGATCTTGCTCTCGGCGAAGCCGAGCATGAACTTCACCTCGCGCTCGCGAAAAATCGGCATCATCGGGTTGACGACGGCGCCGATCCGCATGCAGGCGAGCACCAGCGCCGAGAACTCCCACCAGTTCGGCAATTGGCAGGAGACCACGTCGTATCTTTCGATGCCGAGCTCGGCGAGGCGGAGCGCAATGCGGTCGACGCGCGCGGCGAGCTCGCGATAGCTCAGGTGGCTCTCACGTCCGGTGACCGAGTTGAAATCGACCACGGCGGTTTTGTCCGGCAATTCCGCGCGGCAGCGGTCGAGGTAATCGCCCATCACCTCGTCACGCCAATGGCCCTGCGCCCGCATCGCGTCGACGCGCGTCTTGGGCAGAATGGGATCGAACCGCATCTGGCTCCTTCGGCGCGGCGATGGGATCGCTTCTTGACCCAGATCAAGGACGGTTCCGCCGTATCGCCGCATGGGTATGGGTGAAGTCTTGCGTGTTGCGGGATGCGGCGCAATACGGGGACGCGTCGCCGCGATCGACTTTCGGACCGCACGGGGCTGACTGGTATCCCGCGCAGAATCGGAGCTTTCCACGCAAAGCCCTACCGGGACAGCTTTCATGCCGGACCTGACCCATCTTGCCTGGCCGTTTTTCGACGATGCGCATCGGGGTTTCGCCGCGGCGCTCGCAGAATGGTCGCAGCGCGAGATCGCGTCCCGCGTCGATCATGCGGACGTCGATCGCGCCTGCCGCGGTCTCGTCCGCGCGCTCGGCGAAGCCGGCTGGCTCGACGCGGTGGTTCCCGCCGCCTACGGCGGCGCCTCGGAGCGGCTCGACGTACGCGCGCTGTGCCTTTCCCGCGAGATCCTCGCCTGGCACGATTCCCTTGCGGATTTCGCCTTCGCCATGCAGGGACTGGGCACCGGCTCGATCTCGCTGTTCGGCACCGATGCGCTGAAATCCAAATATCTGCCGCCGGTGCGCGAGGGCCGGCACATCGCCGCCTTCGCGCTCTCCGAGCCCGAGGCCGGATCGGACGTCGGCGCGCTCGCGACGACGGCGTCGTCCGACGGTCCCGCTCACGTGCGTCTCGACGGCGTCAAGACCTGGATCTCGAACGGCGGCATTGCCGATCATTATGTGGTGTTCGCGCGCAGCGGCGACGCCCCGGGCGCCAAGGGGCTCTCCGCCTTCGTGGTCGACGCCGACACGCCTGGGCTTTCGGTGGCGCGGCGAATCGAGATCATCGCGCCTCATCCGCTGGCGACCCTGCGCTTCGAGGGCTGCCGGGTGCCGCTGTCGCACCGGCTCGGCGCGCCGGGCGACGGCTTCAAGGTGGCGATGGCGACGCTCGACATTTTTCGCTCGACGGTCGGCGCGGCCGCGCTCGGCCTGGCGCGCCGCGCGCTCGATGAGGCCGCCGGCCGTGCCGCCTCGCGCAAATTGTTCGGCGCGCGGCTGGGCGATCTGCAGCTGACCCAAGCATCGCTCGCGGACAGCCTCGCCGAGGTCGACGCGGCGGCGCTGCTAGTCTACCGCGCGGCCTGGGTCAAGGATCGGGGCGCGGCGCGCGTCACCCGCGAATCCTCGATTGCGAAAATGTACGCGACCGAAATGGCGCAACGCGTGATCGACCGCGCCGTGCAGCTGTTCGGCGGCGACGGCGTGCGCGTCGGCGTCAAGGTGGAGGCGCTCTATCGCGAGATCCGCGCGTTGCGGATCTACGAGGGCGCAACCGAGGTGCAAAAAGTGATCATCGCGCGCGAGCTGCTCAAAGAGCGCGAAGCCGTACGCCAGCGCGCGGCGGAATAGCCGATCGAGGAAACCTCGATGATCCTGACGCCAGAGCAGCTTGCCGCTCGCAGCACTGCGCGAAGCTTTGCGCAAGCACAGCTTGCACTGCATTCCGCCGAATGGGACCGCACCGCGACGTTTCCGCGCGATGCGCTCAGCGAAATGGGCAAGCTCGGCTTCCTGGGCATGACGGTGCCGCCGGAATGGGACGGTGCCGGCATGGACTACATCGCGTACGCGCTGGCGCTCGAAGAGATCGCGGCCGGCGATGGTGCCGTCTCCACCATCATGAGCGGCCATAACTCGGTCGGCTGCATGCCGCTCGTCGAGTACGGCAGCAACGAGCAGAAGCAGAGCCTGCTCAAGCCGATGGCACGCGGCGAGTTGCTCAGCGCCTTCTGCCTGACCGAGCCGCAAGGCGGCTCCGACGCGGCGGCCATCCGAACCCGCGCCGAGCGCCACGACAATTACTATCTGCTCAACGGAACCAAGCAGTTCGTCACCAGCGGCAAGAACGCGCAGATTGCGCTGGTCTTCGCGGTCACCGATCCCGCCAAGGGAAAGCACGGCATCAGCTGCTTCCTGGTCGAGACCGACCGGCCCGGCTACCACATCGGCCGCGTCGAGAAAAAGATGGGGCAGAACGCATCCGACACCTGTGAGATTCGCCTGGACCGGCTGCGGGTGCCGATCAAGAATCGGCTCGGCGCCGAGGGGCAGGGCTATCACATCGCGCTCGCCAATCTCGAGGGCGGGCGCATCGGCATCGCCGCGCAGGCGCTGGGCATGGCGCGCGCGGCCTACGAGATCGCGCTCGGCTACGCGCGGCGGCGCGAGACGTTCGGAAAACTCATCATCGAGCATCAGGCGGTGGGCTTCCGCCTCGCCGACATGGCGACCGCGCTGGAAGCCGCGCGGCAGTTGATCCTGCACGCCGCCGCGCTGCGCAGCCAGGGGCTGCCTTGCCTCAAAGAGGCCTCGATGGCGAAATTGTTTGCCAGCGAGACCGCCGAGCGCGTCTGCTCGGATGCGATCCAGACGCTGGGCGGCGCCGGCTACATCACGGATCACGGCGTCGAGCGCATTTTCCGCGCCGTGCGGGTCACCAAGATCTACGAGGGCACCAACGACATCCAGCGCCTGGTGATCAGCCGCGCGCTTGCCGGCGAGGATGAGCAGGCCGCCCGCTACGCGGCTACGGGCTGAGCCATATGACGATCGGCCCGCTGCGGTTCGCTCACGCGACTGCCGGCTGAAAGGTTCAAGAGAGGAGATCATCGATGCGACTCGACGGCAAGACGGCGCTGATCACCGGCGGCGCGTCCGGGATCGGCAGGGCGACGGTGATGGAATTCGCCCGCTGCGGCGCCCGCGTGATCTGCGCCGATATCGACGCCAAGCGCGGCGCCGAACTCGAGAAGGAAGCCGCCGCGCAAAAACTGCCGATCGAATACGCCGGGATCGACATGGCGGATTCCGCCTCGGTGCGCGCCTGCGCCGCCGAATCGCTCAAACGTCACAACCGCGTCGACATCCTGGTCAATGCCGCGGGTTGGAACGATTTTCAGCTCTTTCTCGACAACAAGCCGGACTTCATCGACCGCGTGATCGCGGTCAACCTCGGGGGGGCGCTGCATCTCACCCAGGCGCTGCTTCCGGCGATGATCGCCGCCGGAGGCGGAAAAATCGTCAGCGTGGCGAGCGATGCCGGGCGCGTGGGCAGCACCGGCGAGACCGTGTATGCGGCCGCGAAGGCCGGCCTGATCGGCTTCACCAAATCGCTGGCGCGCGAGATGGCGCGCCACAAGATCAACGTCAACTGCGTCTGCCCGGGCCCGACCGACACGCCGATGCTGCAGTCGCGGCCGGACAAGATCAAGGAAGCCTTCATTCGCGCCATCGCGTTCCGCAGGCTCGGCAAGCCGCAGGAGATTGCCGACGCGATCCTGTTCTTCGCGAGCCCGCGCGCCGACTACGTCACCGGCCAGGTGTTGAGCGTCAGCGGCGGGCTGACGTTCGCGGGATAGAGGAGGCAACCATGCAGCAGACACGAGCCGAAAGCCGGCATCCGATGCGCGACACCTCGTTGCGCTTTCGTCCGCCGCGGGTCGAGATCGATCGCTTCCAGGCGCAGCATTTCCTGTGGCAGCGCGACGGCAAAACCGCGACGATCACGCTCAACCGCCCGGAGCGCAAGAATCCGCTGACCCTCGAGGCCTATGCCGAGCTGCGCGATCTGTTCCGCGACCTCGCCTATGCCGACGCGATCAAGACCGTGGTGATGACGGGCGCCGGCGAGAATTTCTGCTCCGGCGGCGACGTTCACGAGATCATCGGACCGCTGGTCGAGATGCAGCGGGCGGGCGACATGGCCGGCCTGCTGAAGTTCACGCGCATGACCGGCGATCTCGTCAAGGCGATGCGCGCCTGCCCGCAGCCGATCATCGCCGCGGTCGACGGGGTGTGCGCCGGCGCCGGCGCGATCCTCGCCATGGCGTCGGATCTCCGCTACGGCACCGCGCGCAGCAAGGTCGCGTTCCTGTTCGTTCGCGTCGGGCTCGCCGGGGCCGACATGGGCGCCTGCAACATGCTGCCGCGCATCGTCGGCGCGGGCCGCGCGGCCGAGCTGCTCTACACCGGACGCGCCATGGACGGCACCGAAGCCGAGCGCTGGGGTTTTTACAACAAGCTGTGCGAGCCCGATCGCGTGCTCGCCGAGGCGCAGACCGCGGCCCGCGCGCTCGCCGAGGGGCCGACCTTCGCCCACGCCGTGACCAAGCGCTGCATCCACCAGGAATGGAACATGGGCATCGACGAGGCGATCGAGGCCGAGGCGCAGGCGCAGGCGATCTGCATGCAGACGCGCGACTACGAGCGCGCTTACGAGGCGTTCGTGAAGAAGGCGAAACCGGTGTTCGAGGGGAATTGACGGATATGCCGAGCAGCTCGCTCCGATTACCTCCCCCCTCGTGGGGGTGGGAGCAGATTGCGGCTTGCTCGAAGAGTCCATCATGAGCCGCGTTCTGCATCCGCCGGACTGGGCGCCGTCGATCGGCTACGCCAACGGCATCGCCGCGCCTGCCGGCGAGATCGTCTTCATCGCGGGCCAGGTCGGCTGGAACGCCGAGCAGCGGTTCACGACCGATGATCTCGCCGGGCAATTCGAGCAGGCGCTCGACAACGTGCTCGCGGTGCTCAAAGAAGCCGGCGGCGCGCCGCGCGACATCTGCAGGATCACGGCCTATTGCACCGACAAGCCCGCGTACCTCGCGGCGCGCCGGCAATTGGGCCGGATCTGGCGGCGCTTGATGGGAACGCATTACCCGGCGATGACTCTCGTCTTCGTCACGGACCTGCTCGACGCGCCCGGCAAGATCGAGCTCGAAGCCACGGCCATCATCTCCGCGGCGACGACCGCAGCCTAGCTGGCCGGAAGCCTGGCGCCTTGAACTGAAATTCCGATCCGCGCGCTAGCCATAAAGCCCGCGGCGTTCGGCGAGGAGGTCACTCCTGCCCGCCCGGGGGATCGGCATCGTGCGCCCAGGAGTCCGGGGACGCCTTATGTTTGCGCAGCAGGCGGTGGCAGAGCTCGACGTGCTCGGTCTCCTCGTTGACGAACTCTTCCGCCATGGCCTTGATGCCGGGATCGCGGGCGCCGTCGACGATCGTTTGAAAGAACGCGAGCGCGCGCTCCTCGCCGGCGAGCGCCATTTTGAGCGCGTGCCACGGCGTCATCAGGTAATGCGCGCAAGCGAGATCGGCTTCCTCGGGACTCTCGCCGTTGTTCCAGGCGCCGAGCTGCGCCGCATGCGCCACGACGTCGATCGCGCCGGCAAGCCTGCGGATCTCCGCGGCGTGCAGTCCTTCGGCGCGAGCGAGGTCGCGAAACATCGCGACGAGCTCGGCGTTGTTGTGAGTCTCCATCTGGTCGGCGAGCAATTTGTAGCGCTCGACCGTGTCGGTCTCTATCCGGTACGCAATCGCGAACAGGTCCGCGAGGCTGGAAATCTCCGGCACCCCAGTCGCGCCCGTCATAGCTCGAATTCCTGCTCGAGCGCGGCAAGATCCGCCGTCACCCGTCCGACCTCCGGCCGGTAGGGCTTTCGCGCGCCGCGGTAGAGGATGCCGATATTGAAGCCGTCGTCGGTCATCAGCCGGCGTGCCGCCCGGGCCGGATCGTCGGTCGCCGCTACCGGCGCCGGCCGAACCAAAGTCTTCCATTCCCGCTCGTCGGGCCGGAACGTGACGCAGGGGCTGAGGATCTCGACGAACGAGAAGCCGGGATGGCGGATGGCGTCCACCAGGATGCTGGCGGTTTCCTTGTGCTCGCCCGAGAACGCGCGCGCGACGAAATTGGCCCCCGACGCGAGCGCGATCACCAACGGATGGAACGGGCTCAAACCCGTGCCGCCCGGCGAGAGCGCGGTGTCGAAATCCGGTTCCGAGGTCGGCGACGGCTGACCCTTGGTCATGCCGTAAACGCGGTTGTCCATCACCACGTAGGTCATGTCGAGATTGCGCCTGCAGGCGTGAAGGAAATGGTTGCCCCCGATCGAATAGCCGTCGCCGTCGCCGCTCGCCACCACGACGGTGAGATCCGGCCGCGTCACCTTGAGGCCGGCGGCCAGCGCCAGCGAGCGCCCGTGCACGCCGTGAAAGCCGTAGCAATTGGTATAGGCGGGGATGCGCGAGGAGCAGCCGATCCCGGAAATGACCGCGATATTTTCCGGCGGCTCGCCGAGCTCCGCGAATGCCCGGGTGAACGACAGCAAGATGTGATGATCGCCGCAACCCGGGCACCACACCGGTTTCACGTCGGAGCGGTAATCGGCCGGTCTGCAGGCGCGCACCTCGGCGGCGGACATCAGGCGCTCCAGCTGCGGATTTGTTGATGGATCTCGCCGGCTCGGATCGGCAGGGGGCCGGGCCGGTGCAAGACGCGGACTTCGCCGGGCAGCTCGTAATGCGCCCGCAGGTAGCGGTGGAATTGCGCGCCGTGGCTCTGCTCGACTACCAGCACGCGGCGCGCGCCGTCGAGTGCGCGGGCGAACGCTGCGGGCCGCACCGGCGCCAGCAATCGCGGCGCGAGAAGCCGCGCGCCGATGCCGTCCGCCCGCGCGCGCGAGATCGCCTCGCGCGCCGCCCCCGTCAGCGATCCCCAGGTGACGACGGCGAGATCGCCGTCGCCCTCGATCCTCGCCCAATGGTCGCCGTAGCTGAAGCTCTCGAGCTTGTCGCGCCGCTTGTCGAGCTGCGCGCAATGCTCCGCCGCGCTGCTGGTCGGAACGCCGCGTTCGGTGTGGGTGAGCCCATCCGCGGTATATTGTCCGCCGGACGTGCCCGGGACGGCCATTGCCGATACGCCGGCGCCGCCCAGCGCGTAGCGGCGATAGCCGCCGTTGAGGTTTGTCGCCCGCAGCCGCTGGCCGATGAAAGCCATGTCCGCCGGACGCTCGACGGCAGCGCGCGATTGTCCCATGAACTGATCGGAGAGCACGATCGCCGGCGACTGCAGGGTTTCGGCCAAAAACACCGCCCACTGCGTGGTGAACAGGCAATCGGCGACCGACTGCGGCGCCAGCACCAGATGCGGCGCATCGCCGTGCAAGCCGTAAACGGCGAGGTTGAGGTCCGCCTGCTCGGATTTGGTCGGAATGCCCGTCGAGGGGCCGCCGCGCATGACGTCGACGACCACGATCGGAATTTCGGAGGCGGTCGCGAGGCCGATGGCCTCGATCATCAGCGACAGGCCGGGTCCGGACGTCGCGGTGAGCGACGGCGTTCCGCCGTACGAGCCGCCGATGATCATGTTGACGGAGGCAAGCTCGTCCTCGGCCTGCACCAGCGCACCGCCGATCCGGGCGAGATTGGGCGCGAGCCACTCGAGGATTTCCGTGGCCGGCGTGATCGGATAGGCGGCCGCAAAGCGGATTCCGCCGCGGACTGCGCCGAGCCCGGTCGCCTCGTTGCCCGAGATGAGCCAGCGTTTGGCGGCGCCCGGCGTTGCGGGCCGCGATTGAACGCCAAGATCGAGCTTGGCCGCCGCCTTCGACCCCGCCTCGAGCCCGGCGCGGCTCGCCGCGATGGCGACGGCGCCTTTTTCCGCCAACCTCTTGTCCATGACACCGAGCAGCACATCCGCGCCGAGGCCGAGGAGCTTTGCGGCGATGCCCAGCGCGATCATGTTCGCGCGCCCTTCCGGCAAGGCTTTCGCCAGCGCCTTCATCGGGATTTCCACCAGCCGCGCGCCCGATGCGGCGATGCCGGGCGGCACGGCGCCGCCCTCCGGATCGCCGACGACGAGACTCTGCGGCCCGAGCGGAATTTCCGCTTCGAAGCGGCCGGCATTGAGCCAATCGATGGCGATCAGCAGGTCGAAATGGTCGGGAGCGCATTCGACCGGATCCTGCGCCAAACGAATGAGCGCGGCGGCCTCGCCGCCGCGGATCTGCGGGCCGACCGAGCGCGTCAACAGCCCGTGCCAGCCCGCCGCACAGGCGGCCTCGAGCAGGAAATTGCCGGCCGTCAGCGCGCCCGCGCCGCCGCTACCGATGATTGCAATCGAGACGTCCGGCGCTTGCCGCATGCGCTTACCCCTGATGGCGCGGCCATTCTAACGGAGCGCACCCCTTGCTCTTTGATCTTGGTCAATGCCGGAGCCCTCGTGGCGGACCACAAGGGATCATGACGGAGACCGCGGCCGGGGCGGCCATGCCGGCAATTGCACCGGCCGTCCCCTGCCGCCGCATCAGGAGGAAGCTCATGGTCGCCGAAGCCGTCCGGGTGCTCGAAACCAAACAGGTCACCGCGAGGGAGCACACGCTCGTCGCCGAAGCGGTGCGCGAGAAGCTGAGCGCGGGCGTGCGCTATGAGAAGCGGCCGGTCAAGGACGTGGACGGCAAGGCGGTTGCCGGCCTCCACAATGCGTGGATCACGCTCGACAATCCCACGCAGTTCAACTCCTACACGACCGACATGGTCAAAGCCGTCATCCTCGCCTTCCGGGCGGCGAGCACGGCGCGCGACGTCGTCGCCGTGGTGTTCACCGGATCGGGCGACAAGGCGTTCTGCACCGGCGGCAACACCAAGGAATACGCCGAGTATTACGCCGGCAATCCGCAGGAATATCGCGGCTACATGCGGCTGTTCAACGACATGGTCTCGGCGATCCTCGCCTGCGACAAGCCGGTGATCTGCCGGGTCAACGGCATGCGGATCGGCGGCGGCCAGGAGATCGGCATGGCGTGCGACTTCTCGATCGCGCAGGACCTCGCCCGCTTCGGCCAGGCCGGACCCAAGCACGGCTCGGCGCCGATCGGCGGCGCCACCGATTTCCTGCCCGTCGCGATCGGAGCGGAGCGCGCGATGGTGGCCTGCGTGCTGTGCGAGCCGTTCTCGGCGCACGAGGCGTATTTCATGGGAGTGATCAGCAACATCGTCCCGGCGCTGAAGGTCGACGGCAAATTCATCGCCAATCCGCTGGTCGAGACCGCGCGGATCGTCGACGAGCACGGCCGTCTGGCGTTCGGCAAGCCCAAGACCGGCGACGCGCTGAAAACCGGCCAGGAGCTGATGAAGCGCGGCAGCGTCGATCTCTCGCTGCTCGACGAGAAAATCGAGGGCTTGTGCACCAAGCTGCTCTACACGTTCCCCGATTGCACCACCAAGACGGTGGAGGAGCTGCGCAAGCCGAAGCTCGACGCCTGGAATCGCAACAAGGAGAATGCGCGCGCCTGGCTGGCGCTCAACATGATGACGGAAGCGCGCGCCGGTTTTCGCGCCTTCAACGAGGGGACGCGCGAGACCGGGCGCGAGATCGACTTCATCGCGTTGCGCCGCGCGCTCGCGGCCAACACGCCGTGGAGCGACGAGCTCACCGAAAGCGTCATGCCGAGGGCGAAGAGGCTGTCATGACCCAGCCGTTGAGCGTCTGGTTCGAGGCGGAAGGCAGGCTGCTGCGTTTGCGCCTCAACCGGCCGAAGGCGAACCTGATCGATGCGGCGATGATCGCCGCGCTCGACGCCGCCTTGAAGAAGCATCTCGGCAACGCGGCGCTCGCGGCGGCTCTGATCGACGCCGAGGGTCCGCATTTCAGCTTCGGGGCGAGCGTCGAGGAGCATTTGCCCGGACACTGCGCCGGCATGCTCAGAAGCATTCACAAGCTCGTGCTGCGGCTGGTCGAATCTCCGGTCCCGATCCTCGCCGCTGTGCGCGGCCAATGCCTGGGCGGCGGGCTCGAGCTCGCCATGGCGGGCCACCTGCTGTTCGTTCATCCCGAGGCCGCGCTCGGCCAGCCGGAGATCAAGCTCGGCGTGTTCGCGCCGGCGGCGTCCTGCCTGCTGCCGGAGGTCGCCGGCCCGGCCCGCGCGTTCGATCTGCTGCTCTCGGGCCGCAGCATCAGCGGCGCCGAGGCGGTCGCCATGGGGATTGCTAGTGACGCCGCCGCCGATCCCGAACGCGCGGCGCTCGGCTATTTCGACGCGCATTTGCGGCCCAAGAGCGCCAGCTCGCTGCGTCATGCGGTGCGCGCGGCGCGCCTCGACTATGCGGCGCGCGTGAAGGCGAAGATCGCGACCGTCGAGCGCCTGTATCTCGACGAGCTGATGAAAACCCGGGACGCGGTCGAAGGCATCCAGGCCTTCATCGCCAAGAGGCCCGCGCAATGGATGCATCGCTGAAGCGGCCGGCCACGGCCGAGATCGTGGCGCGCGCGCAAACCTTGTTCGATGACCTGTCGTTCACCGCAGCGCGGGAATGGAAGGCGGAAAAGGCCGGCCGCAAGGTGGTCGGATATATGCCGATCTACGTGCCGCGCGAGCTCATTCACGCCGCCGACATGCTGCCGCTGGGCATTCTCGGCGGCGGCGATCAGCTCGAGGTCATCCACGGCGACGCCTATTACCAGAGCTACATCTGCCGCATTCCCCGCTCGACCATCGAGCTCGGCATTTCCGGCCGCCTGGATTTCGTCGACGGCATGCTGTTCCCGTCGATCTGCGACGTCATCCGCAATCTTTCCGGCATGTGGAAGATGATGTTCCCACAGGTCTACGTCCGCTATTTCGACGTGCCGCAGAACTATCGCGACGACATCGGCGGAAACTACTACATCCGCGAGCTCGCGGAGCTGCGGGACGACCTCGGAAAGATCCGCGGCACGCCGATCACCGACGAGGAGCTGCGGCGATCGATCGCGGTCTACAACGAGAATCGCCGCCTGGTGCGCGAGCTTTATCGGTTCCGTGCGCGCTTTCCATGGCAGGCCCCCGCCGCCGAGGCCTATCTGGTATTGCGGGCCGGGCTCGTGCTCCCGGTCGAGCAGCATTCGGCGATGCTCGGTGACTACCTCGCTGCGGCGGGCGCCGAGGAGCGGCCGAAGCGCGACAATTGCCGCATCGTCGTCACCGGCTTGTTCTGCGAGCAGCCGCCACTCAATCTCATCAAATCGCTGGAGCTCGCCGGCTGCCACGTGGTCGACGACGATCTCCTGCTGGTGACCCGCTGGCTGACCGGCGACGTGCCGACCGAGGGCGACCCGCTGCAAAATCTCGCGCTGGCGTTCCTGCACCATTCCGAATCGACCTCGGCCAAATACGAGCCAGACCAGAAGGAGAAGGGGCAGCATCTCGTTCGCGCGGTGAAACGCTCCGGCGCCGAGGGCGTGATCTTCGCGTCGCCGAGCTTCTGCGATCCGGCGCTGCTCGACCGCCCGATGCTGCAGCGCGTGCTCAAGGACGCCGGAATTCCCTACATCGCCTTCAAGTACGCGGAAAACTCCGGTCAGATGCAGCCGATCCGCGAGCAGGCGGGCACATTCGCGGATTCCATCAAACTATGGAGCGGAACATGACGGTCATCGTCACTCCCAAGGCCGCGCCCAAGGCAGTGATCAAGGACGCGTCCATGCTCAAGCAGAAAGAGATGATGGCCGCGCATTACGAGCGGCTCACCAGCGCGCCGGAGACCGGCGAGAAGGTGGTCTCGACTTTCGTGCCGGGCAATCTCAACGAGCTGATCATGTGCTTCGGCCTCCTCAACAATCTTCCCGAGGTCAATGCCATCCAGAGCGGGCTGCGCCGCCAGAGCGGCGCCTACGTGCTGGAGGCGGAGAAGATCGGGCATTCCGAGGACGTGTGCACCTACGTCAAATCCGACGTCGGCATGATGGCCAAGGGCAACATCGGGCCGAACGGCAAGAAACTGCCGAACCCGGACGTCTTGCTGCTGTCCTATACCGGCTGCTTCACCTTCATGAAATGGTTCGAGCTGCTGCGCGAGCAGTACAAATGCGAAACCATCATGCTGCACACGCCGTATTTGGGCGACGGCAAGATCACGCCGAACATGATCGACTACATGGTGAAGCAGCTCAAGGACGAGGTCATTCCCACGCTCGAGCGCATCTCCGGCGTGAAGTTCGACATCGACCGGCTGCGCGAAAATTTGAAGAAATCCGTCAAGGCCGAGGACGACCTGGTCCACGTGCTGCGCAGCGCGCGCAACAGGCCATCGCCGATCGACGCGTATTTCGGCGGCATCTATTACATCGGGCCGATCTTCGGCGCGTTCCGCGGCACCGACGACGCCATCGACTACTACCGCTTTCTCCGGGACGAGGTCGACGATCGCGTCGCCAAGGGCCAGGGCCCGGTGACGCCCGACGGCGACATGGGCAAGGAGAAATATCGGCTCGTGGTCGAGGGGCCGCCGAATTACACCAACTTCCGCCAGTTCTGGAAGATGTTCTACGATGAAGGCGCCGTGGTCGTCGCCTCGAGCTACAGCAAGGTCGGCGGCGTCTACGATTTCGGCTTCCGTCACGATCCCGACAAGCCGCTGGAGACTCTCGCCGAATACTGCCTCGGCTGCTACACCAACCGCAGCCTGCCGATGCGCATCGATCTCCTGGCCAACTACCTCGAGGATTACCAGGCGGACGGCCTCCTGATCAACTCGATCAAGAGCTGCAACAGCTTCTCGGCGGGACAATTGCTGATCATGCGCGAGGTCGAGAAGCGCAGCGGCAAGCCGGCGGCCTTCATCGAATCCGATCTCGTCGACCCGCGCTATTTCTCCGCCGCCAACATCAAGAACCGGCTCGAGAGCTATTTCCAGATGATCGAGCAGAAGCGGGCCGGCGCGCGCGCCGCCGCCTGAGGGAAAGCGCATGAAAACCTTCGTCGGCATCGATCTCGGCTCGACCACCACCAAGGCGGTTCTGCTCGACGAGAATCGCCAGGTGATCGGCCGCGGCATCACCAACTCGCGCTCGAATTACAGCACCGCGGCGCGCGTCGCGAGCGAGGAGGCCGGCGTCGACGGCCGCTTCACCTTGTTCCACCGGGCGCTCGGCGGCGCCGACCGCGCCGAGGACTTTCTCGGCGCGTTGGAGCGGGCGTTCCGGCTGGAACAGTTCCTCGAGCAGCTCGGCGATCTCGAAGAGACCTGCATCGGCCAGGTCCGCGGCGGGCGGTTCGTCAAACTCGAGGCGGCGGTGAGAGTCGCGATCGGCGAAGTGTTTCGGCGGCTGCGCGAAGAGGCGCCCGCGCTCTATGCGCCCGGGGCGAAGCGCAAATCCGATTTCTTCCGCGACATCGCCGGCTCGCGCTACCACGCGCTGGCGGAAGCCGTTGCCCGCGACGGCGGATTGCCCTACGACCTGCTGCTTAACGTCTACGACAAGTCGATCATCGACGTCGAAAACCGGCCGCCCGCCGGCAATCTGAGTCACAAATTTCGACGCGCGCTCGGTCGCGTGCTCAGCTGCGAGCCCGGCCTGCAGGCCGACGGCGCCGGCATCCAGCAAAGCATCGAGCGCACGTTGGCCGTCGATCTCGAGGAGACCTATCTGGTCGGGACCGGGTACGGCCGGGTGACGCTGCCGTTCTCCAAGGAGCACATCCGCTCGGAAATCCTTTGTCACGGGTTGGGCGCGCACATGATGTATCCCAACACCCGCACCGTGCTCGACATCGGCGGCCAGGACACCAAGGGCATTCAGGTGGACGCCACCGGCATCGTCGAGAATTTCCAGATGAACGACCGCTGCGCCGCCGGCTGCGGGCGCTACCTCGGCTACATCGCCGACGAGATGAACATGGGCCTGCACGAGCTCGGCCCGCTCGCCATGAAGTCGGACCGGCCGGCGCGCATCAACTCGACCTGCACGGTGTTTGCCGGCGCCGAGCTGCGCGACCGCCTCTCGCTCGGCGAGAAGCGCGAGGACATTCTCGCCGGCCTGCATCGCGCCATCATCCTGCGCGCGATCTCGATCATCTCGCGCTCGGGTGGCGTGACCAACGAGTTCACCTTCACGGGCGGCGTCGCCAAGAACGAAGCCGCGGTACGCGAGCTCAAAAAACTCATCAAGGAGAACTACGGCGAGGTGACCATCAACATCAATCCGGAATCGATCTACACCGGGGCGCTCGGCGCGGCGGAATTCGCCCGGCGGGCGCATCTGGGAGAAGCCCACGGGAGCGAGCCATGACCATTGCGGCTGGAATCGACGTCGGCACCGGCGCCGTCAAGGCGGCGCTGTTCCGCGTCGAGGCGGATAAGACCAGCTGGCTCGCGCGCGCGACCTTGCGCATCCGCCAGCGCGATCCCATGGAGCTCGCGCGCATCGCCTACGATCAACTGCTGGAGGACGCCAAGCTCGGGGAAAAACAGGTCGACTACGTCGCCACCACGGGCGAGGGCGAAGGCGTGCCGTTCCACACCGGGCATTTCTATTCGATGACGACCCACGCGCGCGGCGCGATCTATCTCGATCCGCAATCGCGGTCGGCGCTCGACGTGGGCGCGCTGCACGGGCGGGCCATCAGCCTCGACGGGCGCGGCAAGGTGCTGAGCTACAAGATGACCAGCCAGTGTGCGTCCGGATCGGGACAATTCCTGGAGAATATCGCCCGTTATCTCGGCATCGCCCAGGACGAGATCGGAGCCTTGTCGCAACAAGCCGACAATCCCGAGGTCGTCAGCAGCATCTGCGCGGTGCTGGCCGAGACCGACGTCATCAACATGGTCTCGCGGGGGATCACGGCGCCCAACATCCTCAAGGGCATCCATCTGTCGATGGCCGGCCGGCTGTCCAAGCTGCTGAAATCGATCGGCGTGACCCAGGGGGTCGTGATGGTGACCGGCGGGCTCGCGCTCGACAAGGGCCTCGTCGCCGCGCTCGAGGAAGACGTGGCGAAGATGAAGGACACCAAGGTCGCGGTCCGCAGCCATCCGGATTCGATCTACGCGGGCGCGATCGGAGCGGCGTTGTGGGGCGCGTTCCGTTTCCGCAAGCTCGCGGCGCAGGCCGAGGTCGCCAACGCCGCATAAACAAGGAGAACGCGATGGCCCTGATGATCACCGAAGCGTGCACGGCTTGCGATGCCTGCGAGCCGGTCTGTCCGAACAAGGCGATTGCGGCGGGCAGCCCGATCTACGTCATCGATCCGATGAAATGCACCGAATGCGTCGGCGCCGAGGACGAGCCGCAGTGCAAGCTGGTGTGTCCGGAGAGCTGCATCATGCCCAATCCGGACTGGACCGAGAGCCCAGAGGATTTGCTGGCGAAATACGAGCAGCTGCACGCTTGAGCCTGCGGCCGGCAGGTTCGCAAACATTGGGGAGCGCGCAATGAGCTTCAGCAACCGCATCAGTCAGACGCTCCACGAGGAGCATCAGGCGACCGTCGCGCTGATGGAGCGGCTCGAGCAATTGATCGCGCGCCAGCGCCGCTCCCCGCCCGCGAACGAGCGCGGCGTCGCGCAGCTTCTCGACGAACTCTCCCGAGAGCTCGGGGCGGACGTCGAGCGGCATTTCGCCTTCGAGGAGGCGCAGCTGTTCACCTATCTCGATGCGATCGGCGACAAGGCGATCGGCGCGCATCTGGCCGGCGAGCATGCGGCGATGCGGCCGCTGGGGACGCAGCTGGCGGCATTGGCGCGCAACGCGCGCGACAACGGATTCGACGGCTCCGGATGGGACGAGTTCCGGCACATCGGGGGCGAGCTGTGCGAGCGCATGCTGGCCCACGTGCAAAAGGAGGAGATGGCGTTGCTGCCGCTGCTCGAGGAAAGCATGGACGATCAGACCGAAGCGCGGCTCTACGCATCCTATGTCGAGAACGCGTGAGGACGTCGCCATGACCGCTGCGCTTGCCGAACCCGGCCTTCGCCGTTTGGACGCCCTTGATCTCCAACGGATCGTTGCCATCGACCTCGAGCACACCGGCCGCAGCCGCAGGCATTTCTTCGAGAAACGGCTTGCCGCCGCAACGACGCATGCCGAGGATTTCGTCGACATCGGCGTGATGCGCGGCGGATCGCTGCGCGGCTATGCGATGGCCCGTCTGCTGCGCGGCGAGTTCGGTCGCGAGCACGTCACCGCCGTGCTCGATGCGATCGGCGTCGAAACCACGAGCCGGGATCTCGGCATCGGGCAGGTCCTGATGGACGGCCTGTCGGCGGCGTTGAAAGCCCATGGCGCGCGCTCGCTGCAATCGCAGGCCGATTGGACCAGCCAGGCGATGCTGCGGTTCTTCGAGGCCTCCGGTTTCGAGCTGGCGCCGCGAATGTTGCTGGAGCGCTCCGTGACCGCGCCGCTCGCCGAGCCGACCGAGCATTCTTGAGGGGTGCCCACGTCCATGAATCCGCGCGCAAGTCTCTCGATTCCTCGGCGCATCGGCGAAGCGCACGAGGTCGACTACAGCAAGCCGCTCGACGCGGCCTTCGGGTCGCTGGCACGGGACAGAATCCCGGTGCGATCCATGGCCGAGACGGACCTGCATGCCATCGTCGCGATCGACCAGAGCATCACCGGGCGAGCACGCGCAGCCTATCTGCGACAAAAGCTCATGGAAGCGCTGCACCAATCCGACGTGCGGGTCTCGCTGGTCGCCGAGCTCGACGGGCTTGCGGTAGGCTTCGTGATGGCGCGGGTCGATCTCGGCGAATTCGGCCGCGCCGAGCCGGCTGCGGTGATGGACACGATCGGGGTCGATCCGAACTACCGGCGGCAGGGGGTTGGCCGCTCGCTGCTCTCGCAGCTGTTCCTCAACTTGGCGGCGCTCAGGGTCGAGCGCATCCGCACCGAGCTCGACTGGCGCGACCGCGAGCTGCTCGCCTTTCTCGACGGCTGTGGCTTCCGCCCCGCCAGCAGCTCTGCTTCGATCTTGCGCTCATTTGATCCATTGCGGTTCAAGCGCGCGCCGGTTTGGCCACCCGGCGCACCACGTCCGCGGTGAACCACGCGAACGCCACGGCGCCGACCAAACCGACGGCGCTGCCCAGACGGGTCAGCATCGCGTTGTCCAGCACGATGGCGACGGCCATGATCGCCAGCGCCGAGCAGTGACACGCCGCATGAAGTTTCGGCGGCCAGGATGCGGCAAGCTCGGAGACGAGCGGCGGCGAGCCGCGCGGTTGCGCCACGTGCATCGAGGCAAGGAACGGCAGGATGCGGTCGAGCACGCCGAGCAGAAAGGTCAGCAGCCAGCCGCCGAGCAGCAGAAATCCGAACAGCGTCGGCCCGTTCGCTCCGGCGTAGCCGTAGAGCGCGGCGAGGCCGACCAGAGGCGTGAGCAGCAGCATCGCCCAGGCGACGCGAACCAGCACGAACGACAGGCCGAGACGCTTGCGCATGCCGCCCGCAAGCGTGCGCGCCATCAGCCGAAGGTGCATCGCCGCGGCGAGAAGCCCGACGATGCAGGCCAGCGCAAGGATGGCTCGGCTGTCGAGCACGGCGCCCAGGACGCCCACCGCCAGCGCCGCCGCGGCAAGCGCGAATCCGGCGAACGCGGCACGTTTGGCCAACGCGGAAGCGAGCGCGAACATCGGCACCAGCACATGGCTGAAGCCGAGCGCCAGAAATCCCATGAAGCCATAACCGCCCAGGATCAGATGCGCGAGCGCAAACGATCCGTGATCGGGCAGGATCGCGCTCTCGTAATCGATCGCCAGCGCGGTCCCGAGGCCGGCGAGGCCGACCAGCGCGGTGAGCGCCGTCCAGCCGTAGGCCGCGACCACCGGCAGGCTGCCGGCACGCCGCAGGTTTTCGGCGAGCAGCGCGGCGAACAGCAGCAGGCCGGCCGTGGTGAGGAATGCGGCGGCGATCACCACGTGAATCGAGACCGCGAGCATCCCGAGCGCCAGGGCCGCCGAGCCGGGGACGATCAGCCAAAACACCAGCTTGATCGGCCACACCGCCGCCAGCGCCCGGCGCGTGGCGACCGGCAGCAGCTGCACCGACGCGCCGACCGCGGTCGTGGTCAGCACGCCCAGGGTGAGCAGGTGGATCGCGGCGAGCGCCGGCCCCGCTCCGCCGCGGAAGCTCGTCGCCTGCTCGGCGCCGGCGAACAGCGCGATCCACATCAGCACGTGGAAGATCGCGGCCGCGGCGAAGAACCGCAACGGAACCGATGCCGGCAGCAGCCGGCTCTTGGCGCCGCCGAGAAGGGCGGCGGCGAGCGTCATGGTCCCCAGCGAACCATGCGGAGCTGCACCTCGCCCGGACAGCCGGGATCGCCGCACGAGGGCACGAGCTCGTGGCTCCAGCCGCGATCGTCGAGCTCGGGGTAGAGAAAGATCGGCTCGCGATCGAGGTGGGCGATGAGCGCGCCCTCGACCTCACCGCTGTCGATCAGGCCCAGGATGGCGACCATCGGCTCCGGCGGCTCGAGCCCGCTGACGTCAACATGCAGTCCCTCCGCGGTCCGCCAAGTCCGCGAAGGCCCGGCAGCGTCCGCGCACGCACAGCTCATGGCGCGGGCACCTGCTCGGCCGCGAGCTTCGCCACCAGGCGCCGGGCGAGCGCCGCCGCGGCCAGGCGGCGATAATGCGCCGACGCAATCGTGGTGCGCATCGGCTGCACCTGCTTCTGCACGAGCTTGTCGAGCGCTTGCAGCAGCGTTTCGTCGATCCTCTTTCCGACCAGGGCGTGCGTGCCTTCGACGAGGAACGGCCGGGAATTGGTGCCGGTCACGGCGATGCGGAGCTTTTTGAGCGTTCCCGCGGCCACCTCGAGCGCAACCGCAACGCCAGCCAGTGGAAAATCGATCGCCTCGCGCGTACGCACTTTTCGGTAGGACGAGGGCGGCGCATCGGCAGGCACATGCACGGCCACGACCAGCTCGTCGACGGCGAGCGTGAGATGCGCCTTGCCGTCCTCGACGTAGAGCTCGCCGAGCCCGATGCGCCGCCGGCCGCCCGGTCCCGCGATCTCCACTTCTCCCCCGAGCGCGATGAGCGCCGGTGCCAGATCCCCGCAAAACGCCGCATGACAGCGTTTTCCCTGCGGCGCGACGTGACAGATCTCGCCCCGATGCTTGAGGCAAAAAGCGTTGGCACGCCGCCACCACTGGCTCTGGTTGTAATAGATGCAGCGCGTGTCGAGGCAAAGATTGCCGCCGACCGTCGCGGCCGTTCGATGCGCCGGACCGGCGATCGCCTCGGCAGCCTCGGCCAATGCCCGATAACGCTGGCGGAGTTCCGGTTGAGCGGCGAGCTCCGACACCGTCACGCAGGCGCCGATGCGCGCGCCCTCGCGGCTCCATGTCCACTGCGAAAGCTCTTCGATCCCCATCAAGTCGATCAGCACGGCGGGAGTTTCAATCCCGTGACGGATGTTGACGACGAGATCGCTGCCGCCGGCCAGATACCGGCTGGTCCGGTGCTCGCGGCGTGCGGCGATCGCCGCCGCGACGTCGTGCGGCTGGGCCAGGCGAAACTCGGGAAGCAGCTCGGTCATGATGCCGCCGCGCGCGATGCGCTACGCCGCGCCTTGCGCCGACGCTCGACCAGCGCTTCCATGACGCGATCCGGCGTGAGCGGCAGCTCGCCGAGATCGAGTCCGATGGCATTGGCAACCGCGTTGGTGAGCGCCGGCGCAAAGCCGGCGAGCGCGCCTTCGCTCGCCTCCTTGGCGCCGAACGGGCCGAACGGGTCGTGGCTTTCCACGATGTGCGTCTCGATCGGCGGCGATTCCGCTATCGTCGGCACCCGGTACTCGAGCAGGCTCGCGTGCAGCGGCAGGCCCTCGGCATAGCGCGTCTCCTCGCTCAGCGCCTGGCCCATGCCCATCCATACCGAGCCCTGGATCTGGCCTTCGACCGCGAGCGGATTGATGGCGCAGCCGCAGTCGAGCGCCGCCCACACCTTCTCGACCTTGATCTTGCCGAGCTCCTCGTCGACGCTCACCTCGACGACCTGCGCGGCGTAGCTGAACCCCATCGTGGAACCGATCGCGCCGCCGCGATGCTTGCCGCCTTGCGCGTCCGGCGGGCAGG
The DNA here is from genome assembly GCA_036395835.1 of Xanthobacteraceae bacterium. Taxonomy (GTDB): domain Bacteria; phylum Pseudomonadota; class Alphaproteobacteria; order Rhizobiales; family Xanthobacteraceae; genus AP-16. The sequence continues at coordinate 12,716 of DASWCW010000306.1, read as the reverse complement.
TGAACGAGCCTTTCACGGTCACTGGCCCCTCGTTGGCGAGCACCGCCCCGACCACCTCGGCGAATGGAAGCCGCGACTGCTCGCCGCTGCCGACGAAGAACGTCGCGCCGGCGCATTGGATGTCCTCGGGGCGGGCTTCGAGTTTCTTGGCCGCGGCCTCGACGAGCTTCCTCTTCAGGTGCTTCGCGGCGTCGATCGCCGCGTTCCCGACCATGAAGGTGATGCGCGACGAATAGGCGCCGTTGTCCTTGGGCGTGATCGCGCTGTCCGCCGCAACCACGCGAACGCGGTCGAGCGGCACGCCGAGCGTCTCGGCGACGGCGATCGCCACCATGGTCGAGGAACCCTGGCCGATGTCCGCGGCGCCGGTGAGCGCCGTCACCGCGCCATCAAAGTCGAGCCGAAGGTTGACGACCGCGTGCGGCTCGCCGGTCCAATGGATCGGCTTTGCCGCGCCGCTGACGTAATGCGAGCAGGCAAGCCCCAGGCCCTTGCCGCGCGGCAACCTGCCGATGCGCTCGCGCCACTGGCTTGCCTGCTCCACCCGATCCAGGCATTCGGCGAGCCCGCAGCTGTTCACCGTCAGGTCGTTGAGCGTGCGGGTGGGGGCGCGGAGCATGTTCGCGCGGCGCACCGCGAAGGGATCGAGAGTAAGCTCGCGCGCCATGCGATCGACCAGGCATTCGAACGCGTAGCGGCTGTCGACCGCGCCGTGCCCGCGCATCGCGCCGCAAGGCGGCAGATTGGTATAGACCCGATAGCCGTCGTATTTCACCGCCGGGATATCGTAGAGGCCGTGCAGCAGCGCGCCGGCGTAGAGGATCGTCACGATGCCGTAGCCCGCGTAGGCGCCGCCGCGCTGCGTCACCTCGCACTCGCACGCGGTGATGCGACCATCCCGTCGCATTCCGAGCTTCAGGCGAATATCGGTGTGCGGGCGGGCGCGGTGGGTGAGGAAATTCTCCTCGCGGGAGAGCCGCATCAGCACCCTGCCGCCGGCGGCGCGGGCGAGCAGCGCGTTGGCGAGCTCGAAATTGAGCACTTCGACGCGCGCCCCGAAGCCGCCGCCGATGAACGGCTTGATCACGTGGATGCGCGAGGCGTCCATGTCGAGACAGCGCGCGAGCATCAAATGCAGGTAGTAGCCGACCTGGGACACGGAATGGACGGTCAGCCGGCCGCTCAGCGGGTCGTACTCGGCCAGCATCGCATGCGGCTCGATCTGCGCGTGATTGACCTCCGCGCAGCAAAAGCTCGCCTCGCGCACGAGATTGGCCGCGGCAAAGCCCTCGCCGACGTCGCCGAACGTATGATGCACTTCGCGCTCGAGGTTGCCGGGCTTGTTGTCGTGCAGCAACATCGCGTCCTGGGCCCGCGCCGCCTCGGAGCTGAAATAGGCGGGAAGCTCGCGTAGCTCCAGCTCGATCAGCTCGAGCGCGCGCTCGGCGGTCGCCGCGTCGACGGCGGCAACGGCGGCGATCGGCTCGCCGCGGTAGCGCACGCGGCCGCGCGCCAGCGGGTATTCGTTCATGGCGACCGGCAGCACCCCGTAGGTCAGCGCGCAATCCTCGCCGGTGACGATCGCCACCACGCCTTCGAGCGCGCGGGCCTTGGCGACGTCGACGCGGACGATCTCGGCATGGCTAACGGGGCTGCGCAGGATGCGGCCGACAAGCGCGTCGGCATGATCGAGATCGGCGGCGTAGCGGGCGCGTCCCGTCACCTTCTCGATGCCGTCGATCAGCGGAATTTTGCGCCGTTCGGCACCGCCGACATCGACCGGCGCGGTCATGACGCGGCCATGCCGGCGGCGGCGCGCACCGACTCGAGGATTTTGACGTAGCCTGTGCAGCGGCACAGGTTGCCGGCGAGCGCCGCACGGATCTGCTCGTCGTCGGGATGCGGATTGCGGCGGAGCAGCGCCTCGGCGGCGAGGATCATGCCGGGCGTGCAATAGCCGCATTGCGTGCCGAGCTTCTCGTGGAAGGCGCGCTGCAGCGGATGCAGCCGGCCTTGCGCGGCAAGTCCCTCGATCGTCTCGATCGATTTACCTTCGCAACGCGCCACAAGCGTGAGGCAGGAGAGAACCACGTTGCCGTCGATGAGGACCGCGCAGGCGCCGCATTCCCCGCCGTCGCAACCGGTCTTTACCCCGGTGAGCCCGACCACCTCGCGAAGGTAGTCGGCCAACAACTGATTCTGCGCAACCGCGTCTTCGCGGCGGCGCCCATTGAGCTTGAGCCTCAATAGCCGTTTTCCGGATTGCGGACTTGCCGATTGCATTGCAACCCCATCGAATTCTGCTGCGGCCGATGCGGCGCCCCACAGCACCCGGTTTCGGCCCCGACGACCATGATCCAGATCAAATCGATTTGGAGGGCCCCGGACCGGCCTCGATGGCTGCGAAAAAGCCTGAGCGAATTGACCTAGGTCAAGGATGGACAACGCGGTCCTGGTACCGAGAATTGCGCGCTTTGCGCCGGGCCGGGAGACGTGGCCATGCACAGCAACATTGTCGAAATCGACGCGGCGCAACGGCCGACGCGGCTGCGCTTCCCGTCCTCGTTCAATGTCGCCGTTGCCTTCATCGATCGCCACGTCGTCGAAGGACGCGGGCCCAAAGTCGCGATCCGCGCCCTGGATGGCGACGTGACCTACGCGCAACTAGCCGCCAACGTCGACCGCTGTGCCGCCGCCCTCGTACGGTTGGGGCTTGGGCGGGGCGAGCGGTTGCTGATGGTGGTGAAGGATTGTCCTGCCTTCTTCTATTTGTTCTGGGGCGCGATCAAGGCGGGGATCGTCCCGGTCCCGCTCAATACGCTGCTCCGCCGGACGAGCTACAGCTTCATGATCGACGATTCGGCCGCGGCCGCGCTGTTCTATTCGCCGGAATATGCCGAGGAGGTCGAGCCCGCAGTCGCCGCAGCCGCCCATCCGCCTCGCTTCGTGCTTCGAACCGAAGGGCCGGGGCCGTCGCTTCGGACCTTGTCGGGGGAGTCGCCGGCCGATTTCGCTGCTGTCCCGGCGGCGCCCGAAGATGATTGTTTTTGGCTTTACTCTTCCGGATCGACCGGCCGACCCAAGGCCGCGGTTCATCGTCATCGCGACATGGTCGTGACCAGCCAGCTCGTGGGCGTGGACATTTTCGGATTGGGCTCGCAGGATATCTGCTATTCCGAGGCCAAGCTGTTCTTCGCCTATGGGCTCGGGAACAATATGACGATGCCGCTCTGGGTGGGCGCGACCGCGGTGCTCAACGAGCATCGGCCCGGTCCAGCGACCAGCTTTCCGATCATCGAACGCTTTCGGCCGACCGTCTATTTCGGAGTTCCGACCCTCTATGCCGCCCATCTGCAGGCGATCGACAAGGATCGACCGGATCTTTCCTCGATCCGACTTTGCGTTTCGGCCGGCGAGGCGCTGCCCGCGGAGATTCTCCGGCGCTGGCACGAAAAGACCGGACTGTGGATCCTGGACGGGATCGGCTCGACCGAAGCGCTGCACATCTTCATTTCCAATACGCCCGACGACATCAAACCCGGGGCGAGCGGGCGGCCGGTGCCGGGCTATCGCGCCCGTATCGTCGACGACCATGGCGCGGAGGTCGCGGACGGCGAGAGCGGGCGGTTGTTCATTGCCGGCGCCTCGGCCGCGCGCTGCTACTGGAACGATCCAGAACGGACCTCGCGAACCATGCGGGAGGGCTGGCTCGATACCGGCGATACCTATCGGCGCGACCCGCAGGGCTATTTCTATTACTGCGGCCGCAGCGACGATATGCTCAAAGTCGGCGGCATCTGGTGCTCGCCGTTCGAGATCGAATCCAAGCTGGTCGAGCACCCGGCGGTGATGGAGGCGGCGGTCGTCGGCCGGACCGATGCGGACGACCTCGTCAAGCCCGAAGCATTCGTCGTCTTGAAACAGGAGGAGCGAGGTTCCGACGTGCTCGCCGACGAGTTGCTGCAGCTATGCAAGAAGACGCTTGCTCCCTACAAGTACCCGCATTGGATCCACTTCGTTTCCGAGCTGCCGAAGACCGCGACGGGAAAGATTCAACGATTCGTGCTCCGGAAACCTCGGCAGCCGGCGCCCCTTGCGCCATAGCGGACTACTCAATCCCCCAGATAGGAGCTGCGCACCTCGGCGTTCGACCGAATCGCCTGGGGCGGGCCGGAGGCGATGACGCGGCCGTTGACCAGGACCGTAATGCGGTCGGCGAGCGCGAACACCGCCTCCATGTCGTGCTCGACCAGCAGAATGGTGACCAGGCCTTTGAGCTCGAGCAGGGTCTTGATCATGCGGCCGGATTCCTCGGCTCCCATGCCGGCCAGCGGCTCGTCCAGCAGCAGCACGCGCGGCTCGACCACCAGCGCCATCGCGATCTCGAGCTGGCGGTGCTCGCCGTGGCTGAGCTCGGAGGCGATCGTGTCGGCGCGCGGCGCAAGCCCGACGCGCTCGAGCGCGGCACGCGCCGGCTTGCGCAAGGCCGGATCCCGACGCGCGTCCCGCCAGAAACGGAACGAATGCCCGGCGTGCGCCTGGACCGCGAGCGCGACATTGTCGAGCGCGGTGAAATCGAGAAACAGCGAAGTGATCTGAAACGTGCGGGCCAGCCCAAGGGCGCTGCGCCGATACGTCGGCAACGCGGTGATGTCTCGATCGGCAAAACGGATCGAGCCGGAGTCCGGCGTCACCTCGCCCGTGAGCTGACTGATCAGGGTGGTCTTGCCGGCGCCGTTGGGACCGATCAGGGCGTGGAGCTCGCCTTGGCATACCTCGAGCGAGACGCCATCCGAGGCAACGATGCCTTGGAAGCGTTTGGACAGTCCTTCGATCTGCAGCAACGCATCCGTCACGACGGCACCTGGTTTCGGTCGTCGGCGCACGTCCGCAGAATAGCGTCTCGGTGGGCGCGTCCAATCCTTACGACGCTCCGTCAGGGATCGTCCATGGGGACGCTATCGCGTTGGCTCGGAGCGGCCACATTCTGCTTCCTCCCCCTTGGGGCCCTTAAGGGGGAGGTGATCGGAGCGACCGCCCGGACAACACGTGTGCTATCGACACCTCGAACAGCGCGCCTTGACAGCAAGGCCCTGATTTCTATAGTGCCGCGGCCCGGCGCGGAGGTTTTCCGCGCCGTTCGTTTTGCGCGGAAAGCCGCGCGGGCGGCCGGGCAAAAGACTTGATCCGATCGGCGATCCGAGCGCCGCGGCAACAGCGCGGGACATAGCCATGTTTGCAATCATCAGGACCGGCGGGAAACAATATCGGGTCGCCGAGGAGGACCTGGTCACGGTCGACAAGATTTCGGGCCAGCCGGGCGACGCGGTCCAGTTCGCCGAAGTGCTCCTCGTCGGCGGCGAGAGCATTTTGATCGGCAGCCCCCATGTGTCCGGCGCCACCGTAGCCGGCGAGGTCGTCGAGCAGGGCCGCGGCGAAAAGGTCATCGCGTTCAAGAAGCGCCGGCGCAAGAATTCGCGCCGCAAGCGCGGCCATCGCCAGGAGTTCTCGGTGATCCGCATTACCGAGATCCTCACCGAGGGCAGAAAGCCCAGGCCGAAGGCCGAAGCCGCGCCGCGGGTCGAAGCCGCACCGCAGCCCGCGCGGGCCGAGCCGGCCGCGGTGACGCCCGCCCAGCCGGCGCCGCAGCCGGAGGCAAAGCCGAAAGCGCCGGCCAAGAAGGCCGAAACCCAGCCCGCGCCCGAGGCCAAGGCAGAACCGAAAGCCGAGAAGGCGCAGGCCAAACCCGCCAAGCCCAAGGCGGCGAAGCCGGCGAAAAAGCCAGCCAAGCCCAAGGCGGAGAAAGCGGCTGCCCCCGCGAAAAAGCCCGCGGCGAAAAAGCCGGCCGCCGACACCCGCAAAGGTAAAAAGAAGTGATTATGATTCCGTCATGGAATCGGGTTAGAAGACCGAGCTAACGAAAGCAGCGAACCCATGGCTCACAAGAAAGCAGGCGGTTCCTCGCGCAACGGTCGCGACTCGGCGGGCCGACGCCTCGGCGTGAAATTGTTCGGCGGCCAAGCGGTGCTCGCCGGCAATATCCTTGCGCGCCAGCGCGGCACCAAATGGCATCCCGGGCAAAACGTGGGCGTAGGCAAGGATCACACGCTGTTCGCACTGACCAACGGACGAGTCGAGTTCAAGACCAAAACCAAGGGCCGCACCTATGTATCCGTGATCCCGATGACGGAGGCTGCGGCGGAGTAAAACGGCGGAATTATGTGCGTCCGCCGGCATCCATCGAACCGGCGGACCCGATCGGGTTCCAAGAGGGGAGACGGGATGCCGGCTCCCCTCTTCGCTTTTGGAGCAAAGGAGCCCGTGCCATGACGCTGCTGGAACCGATTGCCGCGGAGAGCCTGCGGGAGGCGAGTATTCCCGTCCTCGAGACGGAGCGGCTCGTGCTGCGCGCGCCGCGTCTCGAGGACGCGGAGAGGATCGCGATGCTCGCGAACGAGCGTCGCATCGCCGAGAACACGGCGCGCATTCCGCATCCCTATGCGCTCACCGATGCCAACGCCTTCCTGGCTGCGGCCAATCGGTCGGACCAGGAGACGACGTTCGCGGTCGCGCTCGCCGACGGCACCCTCATTGGGGCGTGCGGGCTCGAGCTGCGCGACGGCCCGGGTACTGCGGGCTTGATGCCGGAACTCGGCTGCTGGCTCGGCGTGCCCTACTGGGGCCGCGGCTTTGCCACCGAGGCGGTGCGCGCGCTGATCGACCACGCGTTCACGGACCTCGGATTGGAGACGCTGCAGGCCGGCGCCCGGGTCACCAATCCGGCCTCGCGCCGGGTGCTGGAGAAATGCGGCTTCCAGTGGACCGGCGTCGGGCTCTACCGCATCCGTGCGCTGAAAAGCTCGGCACCGATCGACCGCTTCCGGCTGGAGCGCTCGATCTGGGCCTCGCTCAAGAGCTGGGGTGCCTCGCGGCGGGTGGCGTGAGTATCCCTCCCCGAAGGGGAGGGTCGCCGCGAAGGCGGCGGGGTGGGGTGGCCTCCCCGGCGGGGAGAGGTGAAGCGCGCGGCGAGGCTCAGGCAAATAACGCGCGCTCGCACTTTGGGGCGCCGCGCGGTCCCTTATATTCCCACCATGAAATTTCTCGACCAGGCGAAGATCCAGATCCGCTCCGGCGACGGCGGCAACGGCTGCGTCGCGTTCCGGCGCGAGAAATTCATCGAGTTCGGCGGCCCCAACGGCGGCAACGGCGGCCGCGGCGGCGATGTGGTGGCGGAGGCAGTGTCCGGCCTCAACACGCTGATCGACTATCGCTACCGCCAGCATGTCAAGGCGGGGCGCGGACGAAACGGCATGGGCCAGGAGCGCGCGGGCGCCAACGGCGCCGACGTCGTGCTCAAGATCCCGGCCGGCACCCAGATCTTCGATGAGGACGGCGAGACGCTGCTGGCGGATCTGGTCGAGGTCGGCGAGCGCGCGGTGCTCGCCCGTGGCGGCAACGGCGGCTTCGGCAACGCGCATTTCAAATCCTCGACCAACCGCGCGCCGCGGCACGCCAATCCCGGCCAGCCCGGCGAGGAGCGCACGATCTTCTTGCGGCTCAAGCTCATCGCCGACGCTGGGATCGTCGGCCTGCCCAATGCGGGAAAGTCGACGTTTTTGGCCGCGGTCAGCGCCGCCAAGCCCAAGATCGCCGATTATCCGTTCACGACCTTGCATCCGCAGCTCGGCGTGGCGCGGATCGACGGGCGCGAATTCGTGCTCGCCGACATTCCGGGCCTGATCGAGGGCGCGCACGAGGGCTCGGGCCTCGGCGACCGCTTCCTCGGCCACATCGAGCGCTGCCGCGTGCTGCTCCACCTCGTCGACGGCACGGGCGAGGATGCCGGCGCCGCCTACCGCACCGTCCGCCACGAGCTCGACGCCTATGGCCACGGGCTCTCGCAAAAGCCGGAACTCGTCGCGCTCACCAAGGCCGACGCGCTCGCGCCGGATGCGGTGCACGAGCAGGTCGCGCGGCTCAAGCACGCGATGCGCGGCACGCATGCGGAAAAACAGACCGCGCCGTTCGTGATCTCCGCGGTGACGGGCGCGGGCGTCGAGGACGTGCTGCGCGCGCTCATGCGAGGCATCGAAACCGCGCGCGCGGCCGCGCTCGATCGCCCGGCGCGCGCGGCGGCGTGGCAGCCGTGAGGTTCGCTCCGATCACCTCCCCCGCTCGCGGGGGAGGTCGACGCGCGAAGCGCGTCGGGAGGGGGCGTGCGCGCCTAATCTAGCAATCCATTTGCCCCCTCCCCACCCCTCCCCCGCAAGCGGGGGAGGGAGTCGCGCGCATTGCTCTCTTCGCAAGACTACTCTGCCGGCTTGCCTACCATGCCCATCAGCCGCAGCGCATCGGCGGGGGCGGCGCTCTTCTGGTCGTTGTCGAAGTAACAAAAGATCTCGCGGCCCTGCCGCCGGCAACGCGCGATGAAGCGCGCCCAGTCCCGCAAGGTCCGGTCCGAATAATGATCGCGGTACCGGCCGCCCGGCCCGTGGCCGCGAATGTAGACGTGGCTCGCCGTCAGCTCCCAGGGCGCCGGCGCGTCGTGATGGTCGGACAGGCACAGCGCGATGTTGCGATCGCGCAGCACATCGAAGATCGGTGCCTCGTACCAGCTCTTGTGGCGGAACTCGAAGGCGCAGCGGCGCCGCTTCGGCAGCATTTTCAGGAACGCCGCGATGCGCTCGCGGTCGGCCGTCATGCGCGGCGGCAGCTGGAACAGCACCGGGCCGGCCTTGCGGCCGAGAATTTTCAGCCGGCTCTCCATCAGCTCGATGCTGTTCGAGGATTTCTCGCTCAGGCGCTTCCAATGCGTGATGAATTTCGATGCCTTCCAGGCGAACAGAAAATCCTCCGGCGTGCCGTCGCGCCACCCGCGCACCGCCGCCTCGGTCGGCGTGCGGTAGAACACGCCGTTGAGCTCGGTCGTCGAGAAATGCTCGGCATAGAAGTGCAGGCGATCCTTGGCCCTGAGCTCGTTGGGGAAGAACGGCCCGCGCCAGGAGGCGTAATGCCAGCCGGAGGTGCCGATCCGGACCCGGGCGATGGGCGCGACCCTCGCGGAGCGAAGCGAAATCCGGGAAGCTCCCATTGCGAACCTCAATCCAACATTGTTTACCGAAAAAATACAATGAATGAGAAGTATTTTTGCAAAATGAAAGCCTTTTATCGATCGGAATCAGACACTTGGCTCGTGGACTTCCGCGCGAAACAGGGTCCTTTTCGGCAGAACCCCGCTGTTCCGGAACATGCTAGACAATCCTCGGCGCCGGCGGGTGGTTGCCGGACCGGGACAAGGCATGTCGCGCAAACCCCCAGCCATCGACGATTTCCGCCGCATCATCGTGAAAGTCGGCTCCTCGCTGCTGGTCGACGCCGCCGCCGGTCGGCTCAATCAGGCGTGGCTCGCCTCGCTCGCGGCCGACATCGCCGGGCTGCACGGGAAGGGCCGCGATATTCTGGTGGTCTCCTCGGGCGCGATCGCGCTCGGCCGCAGCGTGCTCAAGCTGCCGCCGCAGCTCAAGCTCGAGGACAGTCAGGCGGCGGCGGCGGTTGGGCAAATCGCGCTCGCCCGCACCTGGTCGGAAATGCTCGGCGCGCATTCCATCAGCACCGGCCAGATCCTGCTGACGCTTGGCGACACCGAGGAGCGCAGACGCTATCTCAACGCGCGGTCGACCGTGAACAAGCTGCTCGAATGGCGCGCGGTGCCGGTCATCAACGAGAACGACACGGTGGCGACCAACGAGATCCGCTACGGCGACAACGACCGGCTCGCCGCGCGGGTCGCCACCATGGTGAGCGCCGACCTCTTGATCCTGCTCTCCGACGTCGACGGGCTCTACGACACTCCGCCGGCGGGGAATCCGCACGCCAAGCGCATTCCGCTGGTCGCGAAAATCACCCCCGAGATCGAGGCGATGGCGGGAGTCGCCGGCTCCGACCTCTCGCGCGGCGGCATGCAGACCAAGATCGAGGCCGGCAAGATCGCGACGGCGGCTGGGGCGCATATGGTGATCGCGCCGGGCGCGGTCGACAATCCGCTGCAGGCGATCGCGGCGGGCGGACCCTGCACCTGGTTCCTGGCGCCGGGCAATCCGGTGACCGCACGCAAGAAATGGATCGCGGGCTCGCTCGAGCCCAGGGGCATTCTGTTCATCGACGCCGGTGCGGTTGCAGCGCTGCGCTCCGGCAAGAGCCTGCTGCCGGCCGGCGTCAAGCGCGTCGAGGGCGAGTTTTCCCGCGGCGACGCGGTCGTCATCCGCGACCTCGACGGCCACGAGATCGGCCGCGGACTTTCCGCCTACGATGCCGGCGACGCGGCGAAACTTCTCGGCAAATCGTCCGGCGACATCGTGCTGATCCTGGGCTTCGGCGGGCGCGCCGAGATGATCCATCGCGACGATCTGGTGCTGCGGCGGGAGTGAGCCAAACAATGGGTGTCATGGCCCGCGCATGCGGGCCACCCAGTATCCGCCGCCATTGAAGTATCGCGCTGCAACTCCTGAACGGGTTACTGGGTCGCCCGGACACGGGATCCCCGTTGCGCTTGCGCGACGGGTGCCCTTGCCTGGCGATGACACGCTGCGGGTGACAGACCGCCCTCGCCCCAACTTTGCTCGCGTGATATGCAACCGCCATGACGGCGCCGCTGAAAACCATCGAAGGCCGCGACATCGCCGAGGCGATGCGCGAGATCGGCGCACGCGCGAAAACCGCGGCGCGCACGCTGGCGCTTGCGCCGTCCGCGCAAAAGGATGCGGCGCTCGCCGCGATGGCGAATGCGATCCGCGCCCGCACGAAGCCGATCCTTGCGGCCAATGCCGAGGATCTCGCCGACGCGCGCGCCGCCGGCGCCACCGAGGCCTTCGCCGATCGGCTCGCGCTCGATGAAAAGCGCATCGAGGCGATGGCGGCGGGCGTCGCATTGGTGCGTCGATTGCCGGATCCGGTCGGCACCGTGACGGATGCCTGGACCCGGCCGAACGGCATGCGCATCGAGCGCGTCCGGGTGCCGCTCGGCGTCGTCGGGGTGATCTACGAGAGCCGCCCGAACGTGACTGCCGACGCCGGCGCGTTGTGCCTCAAGGCCGGCAATGCCGTGATCCTGCGCGGCGGCTCGGAAGGGTTCCGCTCGAGCCGCGCCATTCATGCGGCGCTCGCCGCCGGCCTCGAGCAGGCCGGCCTGCCGCAAGCCGCGATCGCGCTCGTGCCCACCCGCGATCGCGCCGCGGTCGGCCTGATGCTCTCCGGGCTCGACGGCACGATCGACGTGATCGTGCCGCGCGGCGGCAAGGGGCTGGTCGGCCGGGTCCAGGCGGAAGCCCGCGTGCCGGTGTTCGCGCATCTCGAGGGCGTGTGCCACGTCTATGTCGACAAGGCCGCCGACCTCGCGATGGCCAAGAACATCGTGCTCAATGCGAAAATGCGCCGCACCGGGGTGTGCGGGGCGGCCGAGACCTTGCTGGTCGACCGCGCCGGAACCGCGCAATTGCTCGAGCCGCTCGTAGCCGTGCTGCTCGACGCTGGCTGCGCGGTTCGCGGCGACACCGCAGCGCAGATGGTGGACCCGCGCGTGAACGCCGCGAGCGAGGAGGATTGGTCGACCGAATATCTCGACGCGATCATCGCCGTGAAGCTCGTCGACGGCGTCGACGAGGCGATCGCGCACATCGAGCGCTACGGCTCGCATCACACCGATGCGATCGTCACTGCCGACGGCCAGGCAGCGGAAAAATTCTTGGCCGAGGTGGACTCGGCGATCGTGCTGCACAACGCCTCGACGCAGTTCGCCGATGGCGGCGAGTTCGGCTTCGGGGCCGAGATCGGCATCGCCACCGGGCGACTGCACGCCCGCGGGCCGGTCGGGGTCGAGCAGCTGTGCAGCTTCAAATACCGCGTGCGGGGTTCGGGCCAGATCCGACCGTGATGTGCTGCCGCCCGATGAATGCGATGTGGGTCGGCACGCGCCTCCCTTCCCCGCCTGCGGGGGAGGGAGGGGAGGCCCTCCCTGGAGCCTTCCGGTTGAGGTTGTTCTTCGTCGCATCCCGTCGCAAATCGTGGCCAAACTCCTTGTGCTGCAGCGATTTTCGTCCTTCCCCCATTGTGCTTTCCGCCGCAAAGCGATACATCCCGTGAGCCGTCGCCAGGTAGGTGGCGGGCACCGGAGAACCACCATGAGAACCCGAGCCATCCACCGTCTCTCGACCCCCGCCATCCGTCGCGCGGCCGCCCGCGGCATGTACCCCGACGGCGGCGGACTGTATCTCCAGGTCGCCAAGGACGGAAGCCGGTCCTGGATCTTCCGGTACCGCTTCGGCTTGATCCGCCGCCATCTCGGTCTCGGCGCCCTCCACACCGTCGGTCTTGCCCAAGCCCGCGAGCTCGCCGCGGCCGCCCGCCGCCAGCTGCAGGCCGGTGAAGACCCCATCACGGCGCGCCGCGAGAAGGTGGCCGCCGCCCGAGCCGCCGCCGCCAAGACCGTGACCTTCGACGAGGCGGCCGCCGTCTACATCACCGCGCACGAGGCGGACTGGAAGACAGGCAAGCACGCCGACCAGTGGCGCAACAGCCTTGCCGCCTACGCCAGCCCCGTCATCGGCGACCTCCCCGTCCAGACGATCGACGTCGCGCACGTGATGCGGGTGCTGCAACCGATCTGGTCCACGCATACTGAGACCGCTTCCCGTGTTCGCTCGCGCATCGAGACCGTGCTC
>DASWCW010000305.1:0-3300 GCA_036395835.1 Xanthobacteraceae bacterium | reverse complement strand
CCGGCACGTCTTTGAGCGCCACGATCGGCCACGGATCCCAGCCGGAGAACGCGTCGATGCCCTTGGCGAGTAGCGCCACGGTCATATCGGGCGGAGGCGTGTTGACCAGCGTGACGTCGTCTGGCGTCAGGCCGGCCTTCTCGAGCAGCGCCAGAATGTAGAGATGATTGATCGTGCCGAACGAGGCCGCGATCCTCTTGCCCTTGAGGCTCTTGAGGTCGCCCTTGCCGATGCCGGAACCCTCGCGGGCGATCACCGCCATCGTGGCGTCGGAGCCGAGCTTGGTGGCGCTGCCGCTGTAATTGCCGAGCGCGACGAGGTCCATGCCGCGCAGCACCGCGCCGATCATCGGCACGCCGACCTGGACGAGCTCGCTTTCGCCGGCCTGCAGGGCGTTGAGCGCGTCGACCCCGGTGGCGTAGGGGCGGGCGATCGTGACATCGAGGCCCCATTTCTCGAAGAAGCCGCGCTCGAGCGCGATCGGCAGCCCGATCTGATCGATGCCCGTCACCATGCCGGCCTTGAGCTTGACGGGGGTCTGCGCGTTGGCGACCGCCGGTGCGCCGAGAACGGCGCAAAGCAGCAGGATCCATCGGATCATGAAACCTATCCTCCCTGCAGTGGCTCTACGCGCCTCACCCAATAGGGGCGGGCGACGGCGGTAAGCTCGGTTGATTTGACGCCGCGCACTTCGATGGAATTGCCTTCGGTCCCCGACACTCTCCCGAACCGCTGCAGCGCCAGCACATGGAACCGCTCCGGCGGAAACGGCAGCGTGACCAGGATGTTCACTTTGTCGCCGCCCTCGGTCAACCTGGGCGCGATCTTTTCGGGCGCGGCGTGCGAAAGCCAGAGCTGCCAAGCAAGATAGCAGGCCAGCGCCGCCATTAGGAAGCGCCCCTTCGCCGAGCCCAGCACCGCGCGCAAAAGCTTCATGCCGATCGCACCAGGTGCAGCACCTGCCCCGAAATCTTCTTGAACTGCTCGTCCTCGATTAGTGCGTCCCAGGCCCGCGGGCGCGGCAGCGGCACATCGAGGTCGGCGAGCACGCGGCCTTTGGAGAGCACGATTACTCGATTGGCGAGAAACACCGCCTCGTTGACGTCGTGGGTGATGAAAATCACGGTGGGGCGCCGCGCCTGCCAGATCCGGGTGAGCTCCTCTTGCAGCGTCATGCGCGTCTGGGCATCGACGCTGGCGAACGGCTCGTCCATCAACAGGACGTCCGGCTCGTTGGCGAGCGCGCGCGCCACGCCGACGCGCTGCTGCATGCCGCCGGAAAGCTCGTTGGGATAGCGCTCAGCGGCGTGCGCGAGGCCCGTGAGAGTGAGATATTCGCGGGCGATCTTCTCGCGCTCGGCCTTGCCGGCCCCGCGCATCTTCGGTCCGAACGCCACGTTCTCCAGCACGGTCTTCCACGGGAACAGCGCGAACGATTGGAACACGACGCCGCGATCCGGTCCCGGTCCGTTGATGTGGCGGCCATCGAGCAGGATGTCACCGCCGGAAGCCGGAATGAAGCCGGCGATCATGTTGAGGATAGTGGTCTTGCCGCAGCCCGGACGGGCCGACGACGGAAACGAACTCGCTCTCTCCGACCTCGAGCGAGACGTCACAAACGGCGGTGACGTGCGCGCCCGCGTAAGCGTCGAAATAGGTCTTCGCCAGGTTGCGGATCACGAGATTCTTCACCGCGTCACCAGCCCCCAGCGCTGGCCGGTTGCCCGCTCGATTGGGACCAGCACCCAGCCGTCGACGATGCTCCACAGCAGCCCAAGAATGATCATGCCTAGCAGGATCTCCACCACCGAGCCGGCGCGCCGCGCATCGAACATCAGAAAGCCGATGCCGCTGGTTCCGACGATGATCTCCGCCGCGATCAGCGCGCGCCAGCCATAGCCGAGTCCGTTGCGCAAACCGGTCATGATGTTGGGCAGAGCACCCGGTACAACGACCTCCCACAGGATGCGCGCGCGCGAAGCGCCCAGGCTGAGCGCGGCGCGATGAAGATCCATGGGTACCGATCGAACGCCGAGCACCGTATTGAGCACGACCGGGAACAGCACCGTGTAGACGATCACGAACGTCATGGTGGTCAGGCCGAAGCCGAACCAGATCAGCAGGATCGGCAGCCAGGCGATGTCGCCGATCGCTTGGAAGAATAGCAGGACCGGCCACAGCGCGGTATAGCCGCGCGGGCTCATTCCCAGCCACAGGCCGAGCGGGATGCCGAGCGCGGTACCGGCAGCGGCGCCGACCGCAAGGCGCACGATGCTGTCTTGCAGATAATCCGGGAGGATTCCCTTGTAGACCAACGAGGCGAACGAGTGGACCACATCGAGCGGTCCGGGGAAGAATGCGCGCGGAAACGCGCCGGATTCGGCGACAATGGCCCAAAGCACCAGGAGAGGAATGAACGGGACCAGAGCCGCGACCGCGGGCCATCGCGCCGTCCAGCGCGCGTAGAGGCTCCAGATTGTCAGCAAGGGCTTCATGCCGGCCGCACCAGTCCCCAGCGCTCGATCGTCGCGCGCTCAAGTGGCGACAGCAGCAACCGATCGAGCAGCAGCCACAACACCCCGATCACGATCATGCCGAAGACGATGACCTCCGTGCGATAGAAGTCGCGGGCAACGAACAGCATGTAGCCGAGTCCGACGTTGGTCGCGATCATCTCTGCCGCGATTAGGCCGCGCCAGGCAAACCCGAGGCCGGTCCGGATCCCGGTGACAATGTTGGGCAGCGCGCCCGGCAGCAGCACTTCGGTCAGCATCGCCCAGCGCCGCGCGCCGAGCGAAGCCGCCGCATGCCGCAGCGGCATCGGGATGCTGGCGACGCCCAGCAATGTATTGTAGGCGACCACGAAGAACACCGCGTTGAAGATCACGAAGGTGATCGCTCCGAAGCCGTAGCCGAACCACAGGGTTGCGATCGGAATCCAGGCAATCCCGGCGAGCACGGAGAAGAACCGGAACAGCGGCGCCAGAAAGCTCGAAATCGCGGGGCTCACCCCCATCGCCACGCCGAGCGGAATGCTGATCAGGAGCGCGAGCGCGGTGCCGATGGCGACGCGAGCTAGGCTCGCGGCCGCATGCATGAGAAGCGAGCCGTCGCGAATGGAATCGATCCCCGCGCGAGCCACCGAGACGATGTCGGGGAATACGCGGGGATCGACCTGGAAGGCGCGGACCAGCACGGCCCATAGCAGCATGAGAACCAAGAGCGGCGTGACGAACGCCAAGGCCGCGCGAAGGGAGCGGACCTGCCGGTTCATGCGAGCTCACCGATCGGGATCCGCAT
>DASWCW010000304.1:0-6188 GCA_036395835.1 Xanthobacteraceae bacterium | reverse complement strand
GGTCGAGCAGCAGATTGCCCATGATCTGCCGGGTCTGGGCGTCGAGCGGTCCGAACGGCTCGTCCATCAGCAGGATCTTCGGATCGCGGATCAGCACCTGGGCCAAGCCGACGCGCTTGCGCTGGCCGCCGGAGAGCATGTGTGGGTAGCGGGAAGCGAAACCCTGCAGGCCGACGCGGGTGAGCCAGTTCTCCGCGCGGCCGCGGGCTTCGCGCGACGGCACGCCGGCGATCTCCAGCCCGATCGCGACGTTTTCGAACGCGGTCTTCCAGGGGAACAGCGCTTCCGCCTGAAACAGGTAGCCGGCGCGCGCGTTGAGGGAGCCGAGCGGCGCGCCGAAGATGGTGGTGCGCCCGGCCGAGGGCGCGAGCAGGCCCGCGGCGACGTTGAGCAGCGTCGTCTTGCCGCAGCCGGTTGGCCCCACGATCGAGACGAACTCGCCGTCGGCGACCGCAAGCGTCGCCTGCTCGACCGCCGTGTAGGCGCTGCCGTCGGCGAACCGGAAGCTGATGGTGACGGCATCCAGCGCGACGGCGGAGCCATCGGCGCTTTCACGCTTCACTGCAACGCTGGCGGGCTGGACCATGTTCGACAGGCTAGCCGTCCGCCTTGCGCCTTGCAAAGCCGAGCTTGGCCACGCCCGCGAGCGCGGGCCCGAGGGTCAATTCCGGCTCTTGTCCACGAGCGCCTTGGCCTTGATCCACGGCATCATGGCGCGCAGTTTTTCGCCGATCTGCTCGATCGGATGCTGGGCGAGCTTGGCGCGCATCGCCTTGAACGAGGTCTGGTTGACCTTGTTCTCCAGCATCCAATTGCGGGTGAAGCGGCCCGACTGGATGTCGTCGAGGATGCGCTTCATCTCCGCGCGCGTCTGCGCGTTGATCACCCGCGGCCCGCTGACGTATTCGCCGTATTCGGCCGTGTTGGAGATCGAGTAATTCATGGTGGCGATGCCGCCCTCGTAGATCAGGTCGACGATCAGCTTCACCTCGTGCAGGCACTCGAAATACGCCATCTCCGGCGCGTAGCCGGCCTCGACCAGCGTCTCGTAGCCGGCCTTGATCAGCTCGACGAGCCCGCCGCACAGCACGACCTGCTCGCCGAACAGATCCGTCTCGCATTCCTCGCGGAACGTGGTCTCGATGATGCCGGCCCGCCCGCCGCCGATCGCCGCACCGTAGGAGAGCCCGAGATCGTGGGCATTGCCGGAGGCGTCGCGCTCGATCGCCATCAGGCAGGGCACGCCGCCGCCGCGCTGGTATTCCGAACGCACGGTGTGGCCGGGGCCTTTGGGCGCGATCATCAGCACGTCGAGGTCGGGCCGCGGCTCGATTAGGTTGAAATGGATGTTGAGGCCGTGGGCAAACATCAGCGCCGCGCCGTCCTTCATGTTGGCGGCGAGATGGTCGCGATAGATGTCGGCCTGGAGCTCGTCGGGGGTGAGCATCATCATCACGTCGGCCCATTTCGCCGCTGCCGCGACTTCCCTGACGGGCAGCTGCGCGCTTTCCGCCTTCTTGGCCGACGCCGAGCCCTTGCGCAGCGCCACCGTGACTTCCTTCACGCCGGAGTCGCGCAGGTTGAGCGCGTGGGCATGGCCCTGGCTGCCGTAGCCGATGATGGCGACCTTCTTGCCCTTGATCAGGTTCAAGTCGGCGTCGCGATCGTAGTAAACACGCATGGTTTTCTTCCCTCATGGAGCGAATGCCAGGTTCGCCGGCCCTTCATCCCGTTACAGCTGTATGGCGGATAGCCCTCGGCAGTGTCGAGTCACATCCCTTCCGGCCCGCGAGTGATGGCGACGATGCCGGTGCGCGACACCTCGACCAGGCCGAGCGGCAGCATCAAGCCGACGAATTGATCGATCTTGTCGGTTTTGCCCGTGAGCTCGAACACGAAGCTCTCGGTCGTGGCGTCGATCACGCGGGCGCGGAATGCGTCGGACAGGCGCAGCGCCTCGACCCGGCGCTCGCCGGTGCCCCTCACTTTGACCATCGCGAGCTCGCGCTCGATCGACTTGCCGCCGATCGTCACGTCGATGACGCGGTGAATCGGCACCAGCCGCTCCAGCTGGTTCTTGATCTGCTCGATCACCATCGGGGTGCCGGTGGTCACGATGGTGATGCGGGAGAGATGCTTCTCGTGCTCGGTCTCCGAGACCGTCAGCGAATCGATGTTGTAGCCGCGTCCCGAGAACAGGCCGATGACGCGGGCGAGCACGCCGGGCTCGTTGTCGACGAGGACGGAGAGGGTGTGGCGTTCGGTAGCGGGATTTTTCATCAGCATGGCATCACACCATCACCTTGCCTTCCTCGGTGATCGCGTCCTCGAGGTCCTGCGCGGCGTCGCCGAGCAGCATCTCGTTGTGCGCGCGGCCGGCCGGGATCATCGGGAAGCAATTCTCGGCCGGATCGACCACGCAGTCGAAGATCACCGGGCGGTCGACCTTCAGCATTTCCCGGATCGCGGCATCGAGCTCCGCCGGCTTCGAGCAGCGGATGCCGACGCAATGATAAGCCTCCGCGAGCTTGACGAAATCCGGCAGCGCCTCGGTGTAGCTCTCCGAATAGCGCCCGCCGTGGAGCAGCTCCTGCCACTGCCGCACCATGCCCATGTACTGGTTGTTGATGATGAAGATCTTGATCGGCAGCCGGTACTGCACCGCGGTCGACATCTCCTGCATGGTCATCAGCACCGAGGCTTCGCCGGCGATGTCGATGACGAGCGAGTTCGGATGCGCGAGCTGCACGCCGACCGCCGCCGGCAGGCCGTACCCCATGGTGCCGAGCCCCCCGGACGTCATCCAGCGGTGCGGCTCCTCGAACTTGAAGAACTGCGCCGCCCACATCTGGTGCTGGCCGACTTCGGTGGTGATGTAGACGTCGCGATCGCGCGTGAGCGCGTAGAGCCGCTCGATCGCGTATTGCGGCTTGATGATCTCGTTCGAGTTGCGATAGGCGAGGCTCTTGCGTCCACGCCATTTGTCGATCTGCTGCCACCATTCGCCGAGCGCCGCCTTGTCGGTTGCGACCGAGGACGAGCGCCACAGCCGGATCATATCCTCGAGCACGTGCCCGCAATCGCCGACGATGCCGATGTCGGCTTTGATGTTCTTGTTGATCGAGGAGGCGTCGATGTCGACGTGGATGCGCTTGGAGCCGGGCGAGAACGCATCGACGCGGCCGGTGATGCGATCGTCGAACCGGGCGCCGATGCACACCATGACGTCGCAATCGTGCATCGCCATATTGGCCTCGTAGGTGCCGTGCATGCCGAGCATGCCGAGCCACTGCGGATTTGCGGCCGGAAACGCGCCGAGCCCCATCAGGGTCGAGGTGATGGGAAACCCGGTGAGCTTGACGAGCTCGCGCAGGAGATGGCAGGCCTCGTTGCCGGAGTTGATGACGCCGCCGCCCGAATAGATCACCGGGCGTTTCGCGCCGGCCATCAGCGCGACCGCGGCTTTGATTTTTTCGAGATCGCCCTTGAGCTTCGGCCGGTAGGTCTTGTGCTGCACGTTTCGCGGCCCGGAGTAGAAGCCCTTGGCGAATTGCACGTCCTTGGGGACGTCGACCACCACTGGGCCCGGCCGGCCGTTCGCAGCGACATAAAACGCTTCGTGCAGCACGCGCGCGAGATCGTCGACGTTTTTGACCAGATAATTGTGCTTGGTGCACGGCCGAGTGATGCCGACGGTGTCGCATTCCTGGAAGGCGTCGTTGCCGATCAGATGCGTGGGCACCTGCCCGGTGATGCAGACGAGCGGCGTCGAATCCATCAACGCGTCGGTAAGCCCGGTCACCGCATTGGTCGCGCCCGGGCCCGAGGTGACCAGCACGCAGCCGACCTTGCCGGTCGAGCGCGCATAGCCTTCCGCGGCATGGACCGCGCCCTGCTCGTGGCGGACTAGGATGTGGCGAAGCTTGTCCTGATGGAACAGCTCATCGTAGATCGGCAGTACCGCTCCGCCCGGGTAGCCGAAGACGTGCTCCACTCCCTGATCGGCGAGCGCTTGGATCACCATTTGGGCGCCGGTCATTTGTTCTGCCATGTTCCGCTCCGCTTCCTGAACGCTCCGACTTGACCAGATTTGGCAATAAAAAAGGGGCTCAAGAGCCCCTGTCGCGCACCGCCACGTATCGCGGATGGGTCATCCATCCACGGCGGTGCGCCTGCCAATTACGAGAACAACAAAATTGTGCACGGTCGTGCCTCTCCGGCGTTTTGTTGCGCGCCTTATAGTCGCGGCACCCCCAAAGGTCAAGCGCGAACCGGCTCGAACGCCTGCAAGACGTGCTCTCGCGCCCGATCGTCAGCGATCCACGGCAAGCCCGGCAGCTGGTGGCGAAACCAGGTGAACTGCCGCTTGGCATAGCGCCGCGTGTCCTGCTTGGCTTCGATCGCGGCGGCTGCGAGCGTGAGCCTCCCGGCCAGCACTTGGCGCAGCCAGGGCACGCCGTGGGCCTTCAGGACGGGAGAAAGCGGGTCGAGCCCGCGGGCATCGAGCGCGCGCGCCTCCTCGAGCGCACCCGCCGCGATCATGGCGTCGAAGCGCGCATCGATGCGGCGATAGAGCTCGGTACGATCGGGATTTAGGAAAACGTTAACCGTCGCGGCCAAATCGAGCAGCGCCGGCATGCCGGCACGATGCCAGTCCGAAAGCGTCCGGCCGGTCGCCCGAAATACTTCGAGCGCGCGGGCAATCCGCACCCCGTCTTGCGAGCGGATTTTTGCCGCGCTTTCCGGGTCGCATTCGCCGAGCTCCGCGTGCAGCGCCGGCGCCCCCCCGGCGGCGAGCCGCGCGCGCAAGCCGGCGCGGAGCGCGGCCGGGACCGGCGGGATCGCGGCGAGTCCTGTTGTGAGCGCCTTGAAATAGAGCCCGGTGCCGCCGACCAGGATCGGCAGCCGCCCAGCGCGAAAAGCTTCGGCCAGCACCGGCTCCACGTCTCGCAGCCAGCGCCCCACCGAATAGGTCTCGGCGGCATCGACGTGGCCGTAGAGCCGGTGCGGAACACGGGCCTCCGCTTCGGCGCTCGGCCGTGCGGTCAGGATTCTCAGGTCGCGATAGACCTGCATGGAATCCGCATTGACGATCACGCCGCCGAGCGCTTCGGCCAAGGCGAGCGCCAGCCCCGACTTGCCGCTCGCGGTCGGCCCTGCGATAAGCACCGCCCGCTTCGCATCGCGCCGGTCCTTTTGCGCATGACTCATGTGGCAATTCATAATGCTAAGTATTTGAATACTAAACGAAAGCTGCCTCTCAGCTCAACTGTACGGCACGATTACGGCAAAGTAGTTTTGATCACAATTGGCGAACCGCCTCTGGGGCCATGCCCTCACACGCGGCCCGCTCGATTCTCTTACCCCGTGGATTCCGAGTTTCCACGCGGCATATTGAAACGTTTCCACCCAAACCGAACCGAGACGGGGCGCCTACGAACGGTCTCCATGGTCGGCAATCCAGCCAATTGGGTTCTAGGATTTTCATCAGGTTCGTAGCGGAAATGGCCGAGGCCGCTTCCCATGGGCCACCGTTCACCGCTGATACCTTGCGCCTGTTCAGCTCTGCGGCGCCGACATCCCGGCACGGCTCTCAGTTCGCTGAGATGCGCCGTCAGGCCATGAATGAAAAAACCCCCATTAAGGGCAGATCAGATTGGAAACGATTGGTCGGTGAGTCGCCTGGGATCGCCGACCGCAACCTCGCCGTCAACCGTCCGCCCTGGCCGCCATCACCCAGTCGGGCGGCGCTAGGGGAAGCCCGCCAAACAGGTTCTACTCCTGGGCCAGTTGGGTTTCGGCTGGGGCCGGGCTCACAGGGTCGGTGCGGTAGGCGGGGTTGCGGCTGTCGGCTTGCGCGCTGCGGTGCGCCTGGGAGCCGCCCGCTTGGCCTTGTTCGCGCCCGCCCTGCCGCGTGCCGGCTTCTTGGCCATCGCGGACTTCTTCCGGCGGGCGGTGCGTGTGCGCCGTGTAGTGCTCTTGGCCGCGGTCTTGCGCTTCGTAGCCAACGCGCGTTTGGCGGTCTTCTTGGTCGTGGTCGTCCTTGTCTACCGGGCGGGACAGCGGTCTGTTCTGGACTTAACTTAGGACCGGCATGTCGGCCCGTCGAACTGGGCCGGTCGGGTCATCCTGGTTCGGGCATGATGCGAGATGCCAAGGAATGGCTTGAATGGCGGGCAGTTTCGCCA
>DASWCW010000303.1:0-2132 GCA_036395835.1 Xanthobacteraceae bacterium | reverse complement strand
GAGGTCAAGGGCCAGCTGTGGTATTTCAAATATCCGCTGGAGGGGCTCGACAACGCCTTCATCACCGTCGCGACCACGCGGCCCGAGACCATGCTGGGCGACACCGCGGTCGCCGTGCATCCGGACGACGAGCGCTACCGGGATCTGATCGACCGGCACGCGATCCTGCCGCTGGTCGGCCGGCGCATTCCGATCATCGCCGACGAATATTCCGATCCCGAGAAGGGCACCGGCGCCGTCAAGGTAACGCCCGCGCACGATTTCAACGACTTCGAAGTGGGCAAGCGTCACGATTTGCCCCTGGTCAACGTCATGGACAAGGAAGCCCGTATAACAACCGATATTTTGTTTGCAGAATACGAACATGAACAGTTCTACAAACACACTCATCCCGAGCGTATTCAGACCACTTTTGCGTCCAAACCAGAGCCCGCTTTGAAGGCGCTCAACGGACAGGATCGCTTCATTGTCCGCAAGGCCATCGTCGAATTGATGCACGAACGCGGCCTTGTCGAGAAGATCGAGTCAACCACGCACGTGGTTCCTCACGGTGATCGCTCTGGCGCAGTGACCGAGCCCTTCCTGACGGATCAGTGGTATGTCGACGCCAAAACGCTGGCGCAGCAAGCAATCCGCGCCGTGCCTGACGGCCGGACCGTATTCGTGCCAAAACAATGGGAGGCGACCTATTTCAATTGGATGGAGAATATCCAACCCTGGTGCATCTCGCGTCAGCTGTGGTGGGGACATCAGATCCCGGCCTGGTACGGACCGGATGGCACAATTTTTGTCGCGGAGACCGAAAAGAAAGCGATTCAGGAAGCTTCGAGCCATTATGGAAGATCAGTGGCGATTGGCTACTCGACTGACATGTCCGTTGAGCAACGGATCGTCGATCAAATAGACCAAAGGTCCTCATTGAAGGAAGATCGGGATCGGGCGCTCGTCTTGACGCGCGACGAGGACGTGCTCGACACTTGGTTCTCCTCGGCGCTGTGGCCGTTCTCGACGCTCGGCTGGCCCGAGCAGACGCCGCAGCTTGAGCGCTATTACCCGACCAGCGTGCTGGTGACCGCGTTCGACATCATCTTCTTCTGGGTCGCCAGGATGATGATGATGGGGCTGCATTTCCTGAAAGAAGTGCCGTTCCGCACCGTCTACATCCACGCGCTCGTGCGCGACGAGCGCGGGCAGAAGATGTCGAAATCCAAAGGCAACATCATCGATCCGCTGGGGCTGATCGAGGCTTACGGCGCCGACGCGCTGCGCTTCACGCTGGCCGCCATGGCCGCTCAGGGGCGCGACATCAAGCTCGCGACCGGCCGCGTCGAGGGCTACCGCAATTTCGCGACCAAGCTGTGGAACGCCGCGCGGTTCGCCGAGATGAACGGCTGCGTGCGCGTGGCGGGATTCGAGCCGCAGGGCGCCACGGAAACGCTCAACCGCTGGATCGCGCACGAGACCGCGGCCACGACGCGCGAAGTCACCGCGGCACTCGAAGCCTTCAAGTTCAACGAGGCGGCGGCCGCGGTCTACCGCTTCGTCTGGAACATCTTTTGCGATTGGTATCTGGAGCTCGCGAAGCCGGTGCTCACCGGTCCCGACGGGCCCGAGAAGGCCGAGACCCGGGCGATGGCCGCCTGGGCGCTCGACGAGATCGTGAAACTGCTGCACCCGTTCATGCCCTTCATCACCGAGGAGCTGTGGCGGGTGACCGGCGAGGTCGGACCGGCGCGCGAGGATTTGCTGATCCTTGCGCCATGGCCGAAGCACGAGGGATTGGAAGATGCGGCGGCGGAAGCCGAGATGGGCTGGGTGGTGGACCTCATTACGGCGATCCGCTCGGTGCGCGCCGAAATGAATGTGCCGCCCGCTTCGCAATTGCCCTTGGTGCTCGCCGCAAGCTCGGCCGAGACCCGGGAGAGGGCGCGGCGCTGGGAGACCTTCATCCAGCGGCTCGCCCGGGTCTCGGGCGTCGGCTTTGCCGAAGCGGTCCCGGCGGGTGCGGTGCAGCTCGTGGTGCGCGGCGAGCTTGCGGCCTTGCCGCTCCAAGGCGTGATCGATCTTGCGGCGGAGCGCGGCAGGCTCGAGAAGGAGATGGCCAAGGTCGCCGGCGACATCGCCCGCATCGA
>DASWCW010000302.1:0-1563 GCA_036395835.1 Xanthobacteraceae bacterium | reverse complement strand
TTTGCGCCGGTCACTCCCGGGGAAATGCTCAAGGACGAATTTTTGGCCGAATATGGGCTCTCGCAGAATCAGCTCGCAAAGGCGATTGGCATCTCGCCGAATCGTATCGCGGAGATCGTCAATAATCGACGGCGCATCACGGCCGATACCGCGCTCCGGTTGGGCTTGTACTTCGGCAACAGCCCGGAGTTCTGGATCAACCTTCAAACTCGCTATGATCTCAAAATGGCTCGGCGAAATCTGAAGCCCGAGGATATGAAACGCATCAAGGCGCAGCGTGCCGCCTGATAATTGGCACACTTGGATGAGGGTCAGGTTCCCAGCTCGAACGATCCTGACTCTTCCGATTGACGGCCCCTGCCCGCGGCGATACCGGTCGCGCGGGAGACCGCGATGGCAACCGACAAGGAACGCGTGGCGCTCGGCTCGATCGCGGCCTCGGCGGGGCTCACCGCGGCCAAAGCCGCGGTCGGACTTTTGTCGGGCTCGCTCGCCATTCTCTCGGAAGCCGCGCATTCCCTGCTCGATTTCGCCGCCACCGTGCTCACCTATTTCGCGGTGCGCATCTCCGGGAAGCCGGCCGACCGCGAGCATCAATACGGGCACGGCAAGGTCGAGAGCGTCGCGGCGCTCGCCGAGACCGCGCTGCTGTTCCTGCTCTCCGCCGGGGTGACCTGGGAAGCCGCGCAGCGATTGCTGGGCGCCCATGGCACCGCGGTGGAGGCGACGCTCGCGAGCTTCGCGGTGATCGCGGTCTCGATCGTGGTCGATTTCTTTCGCGCCCGCGCGCTGTCGCGGACCGCGGCCGAGACCTCGAGCCAGGCGCTCGAAGCCGACGCGCTGCATTTTTCCTCGGACATGTGGTCCTCGCTCGCGGTGCTCGTGGGCCTGTGCGCGGTCGCGCTCGGCTTTCCCCAGGCGGATTCCATCGCTGCGATCGTCGTGGCGGTGTTCGTGTCTCTCGCGGGCTGGCGGCTCGGCAAGCGCACCATCGACACGCTCACCGACACCGCGCCGCAAGGCGTCGCCGAGCGCATCGTCACGATCTCGCGAAAAGTCCGCGGCATTGTCGCGGTGGAGCAGGTACGCACGCGGCCGGCCGGCGCCACCTTGTTCGTCGAGCTGGCCGTCGCGGTCAGCCGCACCTTGCCGCTCGATCGCGTCGCCGCGCTCAAGGACGAGGTCACCCGGGCGGTCCACGACGAAATCCCGCGGGCGGAGCTCACCGTCACCACACATCCGCGCGCGCTCGACGACGAGACGGTGCTCGATCGCGTCATGGTGATCGCCAGGAATCGCGGGCTCGCCGTCCATCACATCATGGTGCACGAGATCTCCGGCAAGCTGTTGATCGCGCTCGACCTCGAGGTCGACGGCCAGCTTTCGCTCGGCGCCGCCCACGATGTTGCCACTGCGCTCGAAGCGGCCATTGCCGAGGAGCTCGGCGCAGAAGTCGAGGTCGAGACCCACATCGAGCCGCTGCAGGCCCACGGACGGGACGGCCGCGAGGCTCCGGGCGAGCGCGTGGCGGCGGTGCGCGCGGCGCTCGCCGATGTCGCGCGC
>DASWCW010000301.1:0-17124 GCA_036395835.1 Xanthobacteraceae bacterium | reverse complement strand
CGTGAGCTTCTTCTCCACCACCGCGGACTGCTGATAGAACACCATCCAGGGCATGATCACCGCCCCGATGTTGGCGGCGACGAGGTAGAGGTAGTTCGGGTCGCGCCAGGCGATGTCCAAAGATCCCGCCGCGAGCGCCGTCAGGCTGGGCTCGGCCTTGAGCGCCACCGCCAGGAACACCAGCTCGAAGGCGCCGACCACGATCGCGATGCGCTCCACGGTCAGGTAGGAGCCGCGATACGCCATGGCGATGAGCGCGGCGACCACGAGCGCCATCGTGATCGACGTCGGAACGCCCATCAGCAGCCCGACGCCGGCGAGCCCGCTCAATTCGCTCAACAGCGCGCCGATGCAGGCGAGCACCAGCGTCAGCACCGAGAGCCAGGCCCAGCCGCGGCCGTAGTAATCGCGGATCAGCTCGGCATGCCCCTTGCCGCTGACGATGCCGAGCCGGACCGTGAGCTCCTGCACCATGTAGAGGATCGGCACCAGGATCACCTGCAGCATCAGCAGGCGATAGCCCCATTCGGCCCCGCTCTGGGCCGCGGTGATGACGCTGCCCGCGTCGGTATCGGCCAGCATCACCACGAGACCAGGTCCGGCCACGGCAGTGAAGCGATGCCAGCTGAAATAACGCACCGGTCTCGGCGAGACCGTGGAACTTTCTGTCCGGGCGATGGCCGTCTTGTTGGTTGCGCGCATCAAAATTCGTGGACACACGGGGCTGTTCGTGGAGATACACGTAAGCCGCGGCGTCTCAAATCACAATGAAGAATGACAAAGTAGAATGGTTCTAGCCTGGGCCATTGTGCGACGGGGCGGCGGATGCTGGAATGCGCATCATGCTCGAAAAATCCGACCGCCGCGTGCCGGAACCGGCAAGTCCGATCGCGCCCGATTGCCGCGGCACGAATTTCTATGAGATCGATGCGGGGCTCAAACAGCTGCTCGACCTCTATGTCGAGCCGGCGTTGCGGGATCATCTCGAGCCGCATTTCGAGCGCCTGGGCGGGCTGGCCGGCGGGCGGCTCGACGAGCTCGCGGCGATCGCCGACAAGCATCCGCCCCGGCTCCATCCGCGCGACCGCTACGGCCGGGACGAAGATTGGATCGAGTACCATCCGGCCTACCGCGAAATGGAGCGGATCGGCTTCGGCGATTTTCAGTTCCACGCGATGAGCCACCGCGGCGTACTCGGGCTCGACCGGCCGCTGCCGCCGGTCGCCAAATATGTTTTCCAGTATCTCTTCGTGCAGGCCGAGTTCGGGTTGATGTGCCCGATCAGCGTCACCGATACCTCGATCCATCTGATCCGCAAATTCGGCGGCGAGGACCTGAAAACCCTGCTGCTGCCGCGCATGCTCGCGGCCGATCCCGCCCAGCTCTGGAAGGGCACGCAGTTCATCACCGAACAGGCGGGGGGCTCCGACGTCGGGGCGATCGAGACCATCGCACGCCGCGAGGACCAAGCCTGGCGCCTATTCGGCGAGAAATGGTTCTGCTCGCATGCCGACGCCGACGTCGCGCTGCTCCTGGCGCGCCCCGAAGGCGCGCCCGCCGGGACCGCGGGCCTCGCCTTGTTCGCGCTGCCGCGCCGGCTCGCCGACGGGCGGCGCAACCGCTACCGAATCGTGCGCCTCAAGGACAAGCTCGGCACCCGCTCCATGGCGAGCGGCGAGATCCTTCTCGAGGGCGCCCTCGCCTATCCGGTCGGCTCGCTCGCGAACGGCTTCAAGCAGATGCTCGATCAGGTCAACCTGTCGCGGCTGTCCCACGGCGTGCGCGCCGCGGCGATGATGCGGCGTTGCCTCAACGAGGCGCTGCTCGCGGCACGCGGCCGGCGGGCCTTCGGCGCCCGCGTGGTCGACTATCCGCTGATGCGGCGGCAGCTCATGAAGCTGATGGTGCCGGCCGAGCAGGCGCTCTCGATGTTCCTGTTCGCGGCCGACGCGATGGGACGGGCCCAAGCCGGATCGCGGGAAGCCGAGCAACTGCTGCGCCTGCTCACCCCGCTGCTGAAGTTTCGAGCGTGCCGCGACAACATCGCGGTGGCGACCGGCGCCATGGAGGCGCGCGGCGGCAACGGCTACATCGAGGATTGGATCACGGCGCGCCTGGTTCGCGACGCGCATATCGGCGTGCTGTGGGAGGGCACCAGCAACATCGTGGCGCTCGACGCGGTCGGCCGCGCCGTCGGCAAGGCGGGCGCGCACCGCGCCCTGGCGCAGCGGATGTCCGAGCGGCTCGCGGCGGCGGACGCATTGCCGGCCGGTCTGCGCCAAAACCTCGGCGCCGCCTTCGATCGCGCCGTGGCGCTGGCCGAAACGGTCGCGCGCGATCCGGCCGAGGAATTCTCGCGCAAGGCCGCCAGCGCGCTCTACCATGCCGCGAGCGCCGGGCTGCTGGCGTGGGAGGGCGTGCAGGATCATCGCGATGCGCGACGCGTGCTGCTCAGCCGCATGGTGCTCGAGCATCGGCTCGGCGTCGAGGATCCGCTGGCGCACGAAACGGCGGCCTGGGAGCGGCAGGCGATCGATTTTCTGCTCGCGCAAGCGCCCGTGCCGCTGCGGCAGGTTCACGCCGTGCTCGCGTAAGGATGCGATCTGACCGAATAGCGCGCGCGAGAGCCGCACTCCGCGTCTGCCCGCTTGCCCGGAGGGGTCACTCCGAGCCGGCCTCCTGCGCCGGCGGCAAGCTCGCCATCGTGTCCTTGACGGCGGCGACCAGCTGCTTGAGCGTGAACGGCTTCGCCAGGAAGGCGAATTGGCCGCGGTCCGGCAAATTCTTCTCGAACGCATCCTCGGCATAACCGGAAACGAAGATCATCTTGAGATCGGGATTGCGCTTGCGCATCTCGCCGAGCAGCGTCGGCCCGTCCATTTCCGGCATCACCACGTCGGACACGACGAGATCGATGTCGCCGGAGCGATCCTCCAGCACCTTCATGGCCTCGACGCCGTTGCCGGCCTCGAGCACGGTGTAGCCGCGCGAGGAGAGCCCGCGGGCATTGAGCGCGCGCAACCCCTCCTCGTCCTCGACCAGCAGGATGGTGCCGTGGCCGGTGAGATCCGCCGGGGCTTTGGTCTGCTCGCCGGCGAACACCAGCTTGCTCGCCTCGACCGCGGCCGCCTCCTCGGCCCGAGGGATGTGGCGCGGCAAGAAAATGCGAAACACGGTGCCGCGGCCGACCTCGGATTCCGGAAAGATGAATCCGCCGGTCTGCTTGACGATGCCGTAGACGGTGGAAAGCCCGAGGCCGGTGCCTTTGCCGACCTCCTTGGTCGAGAAGAACGGTTCGAAGATCTTGTCGATGTGTTCCGGCGGGATGCCCTCGCCGCTGTCGCCGACCTCGATCAGCACGTAATCGCCCGGGGTGATCGGCTTGTAGGCCAGGCGCGCGCATTCCGCCTCGCTCAGGTTTCGGGTCTTGATCTCCAGCTTGCCGCCGTTGGGCATCGCGTCCCTGGCATTGACCGCGAGATTGACGATCACCTGCTCGAACTGCGAGAGATCGGTGCGGATCGGCCACACGTCGCGCCCGTGCACGACCTCGAGCGTCACCTTCTCGCCGATCAGCCGGCGCAGCAGCATGGTCAGATCCGAGAGCACCTCGCCGAGATCGAGCACCTGCGAGCGCAGCGTCTGGCGCCGCGAGAACGCCAGCAATTGCCGCACCAGGCTCGCCGCCCGGTTGGCGTTCTGCTTGATCTGCATGATGTCCTGGAACGAGGGATCGGTCGGCCGATGCGCGTTCAGCAGGAAATCGGTCGCCATCATGATGGCGGAGAGCACGTTGTTGAAATCGTGGGCGATGCCGCCGGCGAGCTGACCGACCGCCTGCATCTTTTGCGATTGGGTGAACTGGGCTTCCAGCGCCCGCTGCTCGGTGGTCTCGACCGCATAGACGATCGCCGCCTCGCCGTCGTGCTCGTCCTTCTCGACCGCGGACACGTAGAAGCGCGCCGAGCGATTGGCGTCGCCGGCGAGCGCCGCATCGAGCGGAGCGATCTCGCCCTGGCCGTCGGCGGCGCGGCCGATCGCGGCGGCGAGCCCCGCCCGGTCGCGCTCGGCGACGACCGCGAGGATGGAACGGCCCTCCGCCGGCAGCGATTCGCCCTTGCCGACGCTGTGGTGGAGTCGCGCGAACGGCGCATTGGCGCGGGCGATCCGGCCTTCGCGGTCGACGGTGGCGATTGCCATCGGCGCATTGTGAAAAAATCGCACGAAGCGCACTTCGGCGGCGCGTTGCGGATCGCCGGCCTCCTGGCGCGCGCGGTTGAGCACCAGCGTGCGGGATGCGCCCGGCGTGCCGTCCGCCGCGAACGCCACCTTGTGGAGCAAGCGTGCCGGCAGCGTGCGCCCGCCGCGGGTCTTGAGATCGAGATCGAGCACTTCGGTTTTGACTTCGCCGGGAGCCGCCGCGAGCGTGGTGAGCAGCGCGGCGCCCTCGCCGGCGACGATATCGGTCAGCTTGAGCCCGCCCGAGCCGACCTGCGCCAGATCGTGGTCGAGCCAATTCGCCAGCGTCGCGTTGAGGTAGCTGACGTCGCCCGCGGCATCGACCGAGAAAAACCCGGCGGGCGCATGATCGAGATAATCGATCGCATGCTGCAGCTCCTGAAACACGTTCTCCTGGCGTTCGCGATCGCGCGTGACATCGGCGACGCTCCACACCGTGGATCGCGCCGCGCTCGCCGTTGCGCCGAGCGGGCGCACCCGGAACCGCAGCCAGCGCGGCGGTGGCCCGGCGAGCCGCACTTCCTCCTGCAGCCGCCGACCTTCGCGGGCCGCCTTGGCCAGCCGATAGACCGCCTCCGAGACGTCGGGATCGCCGACGAAGACTCGCTCCACCGGCCGCACGTCCTTGGCGCCGGGCGCATTGACGAGCGCCAGATATGCTTCGTTGGCGTACAGCACGCGCCCGCCCGGGTCGGTGACCGCGATCGCGTCGGGAGCGCCCTCCGCAGACGCGGACGCGAATGCATTGCCGGCATCCTTGCCGGGCAAGCGCAGAATCCCGGCGGCTCCCGCGAACAACGAGAACACGCCGATCACCGCGAGCGCCGACAAGAATGCCAGGATGTAGGGCTGCGCGTCGTTGCGTCCGATCAGCAGAAAGGCGACCGCGGCCCCGATCAGGGCCAACGCGACAAGCAGCACCATGCCGATGCTGCCGGCCCGCTCGCCGCGCTCCACGAGCTTTGGGGTCTCGCTCAGGTCCTGGGTCGCCATGCCGATTCGGGCGTCAGATTGACGCATAAGTACTATCTGCCGCAGGCTCTGCAAGAAAATCATGACGGCGGTGGATTTCGTCTCGGGAATGGAGCAGGCGGGTTGGAGCCATGGTCCGCTCACGCGAATCGCGCGAAGCGTTCGCCATCAATCTGCCGCCCGAAGCGTAAAAAGTGTGCTATGGGCCGTTTCCGTATGGGGCATGGCCCTTTTTCGACGAGCGGATGCCGTACCAAGCGGCGGGATCGGTCCAGGCTTTTGGCATCGGCCGGCGCCGGCTCGGCCCGCCCGCTAGCGTAACGAGGTAAGCACCGATGGGAACCCTGTTTGGCGAGCTATCGACCGCCGCGCAATTCTTCATCGCGTTTCTCATCGTCCTGGCGCTGATCGTGCTCACCTTCTGGGCGATCCGCCGCTTCGGCGGGATCGGGCTCGGAGGGGGCGCGGCGCGCGGACGCCAGCCGCGCCTCGCGGTCATCGACGCGGCCGCGGTCGACGGCCGTCGCCGGCTCGTCCTGATCCGTCGCGACAACGTCGAGCATCTGCTGATGATCGGCGGCCCGAGCGACGTCGTCATCGAGCAGAACATCGTTCGCGCCGTGCCGGTGGCCTCGCCCCGGGAGGCGCCCGCGCCGCGCCCGGGAGGCCTTGCCGAAGTCATGGCCCGGGCCGCCGCGGAGCCGCCGCCGCCAGCGCCGCCGGCGCGCGAAAGCCCCGGCCGTACGGCTGCCGAAACGAACCGAACCGAGCCTGCCATGCCGCGCGGGAGCGACTTGCCGTCATTGCGGCATGAAGCGTCCCCTCGCCCGGAAACGACGGCAAGACCCGAGGTTGCGCCGCAGCCGCACCGCGTCGCCGAATCTGTCGTCAGGCCGCCGGCTGCGGCGGAATCCTACGCCCGCACGCCGGAAATGCCGGTGCGGTCCGCGCCGCCCTTGACGCCGGCGAAACCCGCGGCCGAACCGAGGGTGTCGCCCCAGATGCCTCCGGCGCCCCCGGCAAGCGACGCCGAGCTCACCGACATGGCGCAACGTCTCGAAGCGGCATTGCGGCGGCCGGTTGCGCCGGGCCAAGCTCGAATCGAGCCGACCCTTGCGCGGCCCATGCCCGCGGAAACCCCGCGGCCCACCCCGGTTCCGTTCGGCGCCCCGCCCGCCGTTCGCGAGGCCGGAAAACCGGCCGCAAAGCCGGAAGCGCCGCGTGCGGCCTCCTCCGAGGCCGCGCATCCGGGCCAGCCGGACGCCAAGCCGAAATCGGTGGTCGACAGCCTCGAGCAGGAGATGGCGAGCCTGTTGGGCCGCCCGATCGGCAAGGAGTGAGGCTCGCGGCCTCGGCTCGCGCAACGAGCCGGGAGGGGGCGCCCCACCCCGCCGCCTTCGGCAGCGACCCTCCCTTCCGGGGAGGGAAAAGAGAACCTCAATCGTCGCGGTAGACGCGCTCGCGCCGCTCGTGGCGCTCCTGGGCCTCGATCGACAAGGTCGCGATCGGCCGCGCTTCCAGCCGCCTGAGCGAGATCGGCTCGCCGGTTTCTTCGCAAAAACCGTACGTCCCGTCGTCGATCCGCTGCAGCGCAGCATCGATCTTGGCGATCAGCTTGCGCTGCCGATCGCGTGCTCTGAGCTCGATCGCGCGCTCCGTCTCTGAGGAGGCGCGGTCGGCGAGGTCCGGATGATTCTGGTTCTCGTCCTGCAGGTGCTGCAGCGTTTCCTGCGCCTCTCGTAGGATGTCCTCCCGCCACGCCTGCAGCTTGCCGCGGAAATAGTCTCGCTGCCGCTCGTTCATGAAGGGCTCCCGATCCGAAGGGCGATAATGATTTTGCTTCTCCCTGGGCATCGCGACTCCGTGCACTGAACCGGCGCGAGTCTTGCGCTCGCGGCGGACGCTTATAAGCACCGAGGCCATGGCCTGACAACTGTCCGTTTGCGGAAAAACACCTTGAATCGCAAGCGAATCTTTCCCCCTTCCACCGGAAGCCAAAATGAGGCACGGCCTCGCGGCTCGCGGGGATCCGCCGCCCGGCCGCCGGGCGGCACCGCATACCGGCGGCACGGCTTGCCGGCCCTCATGGCGCCCCTATAGGGTGGCCAAAAGCGGCCCTGCGGAGATCTGAAGGTCGACGCGGAGCTCCGCTTTTTTTCTCATCCGCATGGAACAAGGACCGATGCGCTTCGAGGGAACCAGCGGCTACGTCGCCAGCGACGACCTGAAAGTGGCGGTGAACGCCGCGATCAACCTGGAGCGCCCGCTCCTCGTCAAAGGCGAGCCCGGGACCGGCAAGACCGTGCTCGCGCTCGAGATC
The DNA here is from genome assembly GCA_036395835.1 of Xanthobacteraceae bacterium. Taxonomy (GTDB): domain Bacteria; phylum Pseudomonadota; class Alphaproteobacteria; order Rhizobiales; family Xanthobacteraceae; genus AP-16. Next base: position 9,593 of record DASWCW010000301.1, on the reverse strand, counting down.
GCCAAAGCGCTGTCCGCGCCGCTGATCGAATGGCACGTCAAATCGACCACCAAGGCGCTGCAGGGCCTCTATGAATACGACGCCGTCTCGCGCCTGCGCGACAGCCAGCTCGGCGATGTCCGCGTGAAAGACATCCGCAATTACATCAAGCGCGGCAAGCTATGGGACGCCTTCGTGTCGGATGAGCGTCCGGTGCTGCTGATCGACGAGATCGACAAGGCCGATATCGAGTTCCCCAACGATCTCTTGCAGGAGCTCGATCGCATGGAGTTCTTCGTCTACGAGACCGGCGAGACCATCAAGGCCCGCCGGCGGCCGATCGTCGTCATCACCTCGAACAACGAGAAGGAGCTGCCCGACGCGTTCCTGCGCCGCTGCTTCTTCCACTACATCCGCTTTCCCGATCTTGAGACCATGCGGGCGATCGTCGAGGTGCATTTTCCCGGCATCAAGCAGCGGCTCGTCGCCGAGGCGATGAAGCTGTTCTACGAGATCCGCGAAGTGCCGGGGCTGAAGAAGAAGCCGTCGACGTCGGAGCTGCTCGACTGGCTCAAGCTGCTGCTGGTCGAGGACATCGGCCCGGAGATCTTGCGCGAGCGCGATCCCAAGAAGCTCATCCCGCCGCTTCACGGCGCGCTGCTCAAGAACGAGCAGGATGTACACCTGTTCGAGCGCCTGGCCTTCATGGCGAGGCGGGAAGCGCGCTGAGCCTCGAGTGCTCCGCCCGGCCATGCGTTGGCTCGACAACCTCATTCCGCTCCATGCCCGGCTGAACGAACGCCAGCTCGCCGGCTGGACGCCCGCCGCGGTTGCCGAGCAGGGGCTGGGATGCCGGCTGCTTGCCGACGTTCCGATCGCGATGCCCGACGGCGTCAAGCTCGCAGCCGACGTCTACACGCCGGCGCGCGCGGGGCGCTACCCGGTGATCCTGCAGTTCGCCCCCTACAATCTCGATCTGCACACCACCGGCGTTCCCAGGGGCAGCAACGAGATCGGCGCGCCGCCGATCGCGACCGACCGCGGCTATGCGCAGGCGATCGTGACGGCACGCGGGGTCGGCCGTTCGCAAGGCCGGCTGCAGCCCTGGCTGTGCGAGCGGGAGACCGACGATCATTTCGCCTGCATCGCCTGGGCGGCGAAGCAACCCTGGTCGAACGGCGACGTATGCCTGTTCGGCACGTCCTATTACGGCATGAACCAGCCCGCCGTCGCGGCGCGCCGCCCACCGGCGCTTCGCGCCTTCTTCGCCAACGCGATCTGCACCGATTATCGCCGGCAGCTGTTCCGCTACGGCGGCGTGTTCAACGCCGATTTTCTTTCGCTGTGGCTCGGCGCGAATTTCACGGCCTCCGGCATGCGCCGGAAAATCCCGCCGATCGTGCGCGCCGCCTCGAGCCATTTGCTCAATCGGCCATGGCTTTGGCGCTATTTGCTGCAGCCCCGCATCGACCGCATCATGCAAAGCTTCAAGCGGCGCCGGGTCGCGCCCGAGGTGCTCCCCTGGTACGTCGCGCTGATGACCGATGCGACGCAAACCATCACACCGCCGATCAGTGCAGGACCCGCCGCGATCCTGCATCAGATCGACGTGCCCTTCGTCGTGGTGCAGAACCCCGGGCTGGTCGCGCTCCACCAGTTCGGCGCCTACGAGCTCTACGGGCGCGCCGGCTCGAACCGCAAATGGCTGATCCTCGGTCCGCCCGAATACGAATTGCCGGTCTATTCGTGGCAGCTCGAGGCATTGGCGTTCTTCGACTACGCGGTCAAAGGCATCGACAACGGCTACGCCCAGCAACCCCGGGTGCGCTATTGGCGCGAGGGGACCGCGGACTGGGCGGGCGCCGATGATTTTCCGCCGGCCGATTCCGAGGCGGTGAGATGGCACCTCGGTCCGCAGCTCGCCGGCGACGCCGGCAGTCTCGCCGCCGCGGTGCCGGCGAACGCCGAGAGTTCCTGGCTCTCGGTGCCGCGCGGGATCGCGGTCCTGCCCGGGTTCGATCGAACCGAGCCGCAGCGGCGGCGCTTTCGCTTCGTCGCGCAGGAGGATTTCGAGCTCGCGGGCCCGGTCACGCTGCAGCTCAAGTACGCCTGTTCGGAGATCGATTCCTATATCGTCGCGCGGCTCGATCGCGTCGATCGCGAGGGCCGGCGCCACCCGCTCGCCATGGGGCACCTTCGCCCGGCGACGCGCGCGGTCGATGCCGAGCGCGGCAGCCGCTGCGAGATCGCGATCGACACCGCGACGCGGCAGCCGCTTCGCCCGAACGAGCCGGTACTGCTGCGCTTCAGCCTCACCCCGGCAGCGGCGGTGATCCGCGCCGGCGAAGCATTGGAGCTCGATCTCGCCAGCCGCACCGACCTTCTGCACATTCCGGCGCGCGACGGCTTCATCGTCCCGGACATGGCGGTGCCGCCCTATTTCGCCCGCAACACCATCCATCACGGGCCCGAGACGTTTCTCGAGCTCAGCGCCCGGTTCTACATCGGCTCGACGTGAGGGCGACAGCGAGTGACTGCGAGCTCATTCCCGGCTAACGACCTTTCATTTGCAGGAAAACGTCTTTTGATTGAATAGATTCAGTCCACGGCTTGGATTGGCGCCGCTGCCGCCTGCATGATCGAGTTTCTTGCGGAATTTTCGCGAGGAATGTGAGAACGGGCTTAGGTCCGCTTCGCCTTTCGGCTCGGTTTGGTCGCCCGCGGCCGAGGCGCAGCGGGTTCGGCGGGAGCGGCCGGCGCGCGCTCGCTGCCATGACCGCCTTGGTCGCCCGATTCGGCTTCGCCCCCCGTGCGCGCGGGCCGCAGCAATTCGACATTGTGCGCCGCCACGACCTCGGAGATGCGGCGGGGCTGTTTGGCCTGCACGCCAGCTTGCCGTGACAGTTGCGCCGCGCTGCGTTGCGCGGCCGCGAAGTGCTGCGCGCTCTCCTCGGCCGCGGCCCGCACCGCGTCTTCCGCGGCGCTGTGCTCCACGGCTTCGGCGGTGCGCCGCTCGTGTGCGGCCGCCTCGCGCCTGGCTTGCGCGGTTGCCCGCTGGCGCGCGCTGTCGCGACGCTGCGCCAAATTTTCCGAGACCACGTCCTGCAGCCGTCGTGCCCAAAACAGGATTTGCGCCGCCGCGCGTCCCCACGCGCCGCCGGTCCAGACCAGCTCGTAGGAGGAGAACAGCCGCCAGCGATCGTCCCCCGCGATGATCGCGGAAGCGATCAGATCGCCGGCCATCGCCGTCGTGTTGATGCCGTGGCCGCCGAACGCCCCGGCGAGCCACACGCCGTGCGTCACCTCGCCGATCAGCGGCATCTTGTGGACGGCGTAGCTCATGAGACCGGACCAGGCGTGGTCGACCTTCACGGCGCCGAGCTGCGGATAGACGCTGCGGATATCCCGCTCGATCGCGCCGGCCAATCCGCGCGGCGCGGAGATTCGCGTGCTGATGCGGGAGCCCCACAGCAACCGATCGCCCTCGACGATGCGGTAGTAATCGCCCCCGCGGCGCGTATCCGACACGCTGCCGCGATAGCGGACCGCCTCGGAAAGGGCTTCGCCGAGCGGCGCCGTGACGGCCATGTAGCTCGAGACCGGCAGCAGCGTATCCGATACCGCGCGGAACACCGAGCCGAGATGCGCGCCGCCCGCGAGCACCACGTGCCCGGCCCGCACCCGGCCCTTCGGCGTATCGATGCGTTTGCGCACGCCCGCGGAATCGATCGCCAGCGCCGGCGTGCCTTCGAAGATGCGGGCGCCGGCCTGCTCGGCGGCCGCGGCGAGCCCCAGCGCGTAATTGCGCGGGTGGATCTGGAACGCGCGCGGCAGATGCACCGCCTGAAAATACCGCTCGCTGCGCAGCACGTCGCGAACCTGCTGGGTCGGCCAGGCATCGAGCTGGGCGCCGAAATCGACCCGCATCATGGCGACGTGCCGCAACAGCTCATCCTCGGCGTCCCTTCGCAGCACGATCAGCCGGCCCTCGACCGGGGTCACGCCCGGCATGCCGGTCTCGCGGATCGTGGCGCGCACGTAATCGACGCCCTGCTCCGACAGCGCCCATAATTGCTTCGCCCGGCCGAGGCCGACCCGCTCGACGATGTTCTCGATCCGCTCCGAGAACCCCGCAGCGACGAAGCCGGCGTTCCGCCCCGACGCGTTCCAGGCGATCTTCTCGGCTTCCAGCACCACGACGGACCAGCCGCGGCGGACGACCTCGCGCGCCACGGTGAGGCCGGCGAGACCACCGCCGATCACGCAGACGTCGACGTCGGCGTCCTGGACGAGCGGCGCGCGTTCCGGCGCGGCAACACTCGTCTGCGCGTACCACCTGGGTCCGTCGACTCCGCCCGTTTCGGCCATGGTTCCTCGCTCTTCGCTGTGACAATTCCAGGCAATTGCGACGAAAATCCGCGCCCGGGCGCCCGCGTCGCAGCGATGGCCGGTCGCGGCCGGCATGCTAGACTCTCCGGCCGAGGAAATCGACTTTTCGCCATGCGCCGCCTCATTCTGCTGCGTCACGCCAAGTCCAACTGGACCGGAATCGGGCTCAAGGACCAGGACCGGGCACTCGCCTCGCGCGGGCGCGATGCGGCGCCGCGGGTCGGGGCCTATATGGCTCATCACGCGCTCGTCCCGGATCTGGTGCTCGCTTCGACCGCCACGCGTGCACGCGACACCTGGGGCCTCGTTGCCGAGGCTTTTCGCAATGCCCCCCCGGTCAGCTACGACGAGCGGCTCTATGAGACCGGCCCCAAGGCTATCCTCGATGCGATCAAATCGACCCAGCGCGACGTCCACGTGCTGCTCGTGGTCGGGCACAATCCCGGGCTTCGCGACCTCGCCGAGCTCCTGATCGCCTCGGGCGATGTCGATGCCCGCCAGCGTCTGCTGGAGAAATTTCCGACCGCCGGCCTCGCCGTGATCGACTTTCCGATCGACGATTGGGGCAAGCTCCACCCGAAATCGGGACGGCTCGATCGCTTCGTCGCGCCCCGCCAGCTCGACCTGGCGACGGATTGAATGCGCAGCATTTCTGCCTCTCCCATGCTCACGCGAATCCAGGCGATCGCCGATGAAGCCCGGCTGGCGGCACGCGCGCTGCTCGAGTTCGGCGGCCACCTGCTGCACCCGACCGTCCGTCTCGGCGTGACCGGCCTCTCCGGCGCAGGCAAGACCGTGTTCATCACGGCGCTGGTGCACGATCTCATGCACGGCGCCCGGCTGCCGGTGTTCGAGCCGCTGGCTTCCGGGCGCATTGCGCGGGCGCGGCTCGAACCGCAGCCCGACGACGCGGTGCCGCGGTTCGAGTACGAGCGGCATGTCGAGGCGCTGGTCGAGAATCGGGCCTGGCCGGACTCGACGCGCCGCGTGAGCGAGCTGCGGCTCGTCGTCGAATATCAGTCTCGAGGCGGCGCCGACCGCACGCTGACCCTCGATATCGTCGATTATCCCGGCGAGTGGCTGCTCGACCTGCCGCTGCTCACGATGAGCTATCGCGAATGGTCGGCCCAGGCGCTGAAGCTCTCCTACGAGGAGCCCCGCCGCAAGCTCGCGAGCCGATGGCACGCGCATCTCGCGGCGCTCGACCCGCAAGCCGGCGAGGACGAACAGGCGGCGCTCACCGCCGCCAAGCTGTTCACCGATTATCTTCGCGCCTGCCGAGATGCGCGCTACGCCCTGAGTCTGCTGCCGCCGGGCCGATTCCTGATGCCGGGCGAGCGCGCGGGCGCGCCCGCCTTCACGTTCGCGCCGCTCGCGCTCGACGGCGAGGCGACGCCGGCCCGCAAGGGCTCGCTCCAGTCCATGATGGAGCGCCGGTTCGAAGCCTACAAAAGCCTCGTGGTGCGTCCGTTCTTTCACGAGCATTTCGCCCGATTGGATCGCCAGATCGTGCTGGTGGACGCCCTGGCGGCGCTCAATGCCGGGCCCGCGGCCGTCAAGGACCTCGAAGCCACGCTTGCGGCGATCCTTGCCTGCTTTCGTCCGGGCCGATGGACTTTTGCGAGCGCATTGATGCGCCCACGCATCGATCGCTTCCTGTTCGCCGCCACCAAGGCCGACCATTTGCATCATTCGAGCCATGATCGGCTGGAACGCATTCTTGCCCGCATGACCACGCAGGCGATCGAGCGCGCAAAATTCTCGGGCGCCCGGATCGACGTGGTGGCGCTGGCGGCGGTGCGCGCGACCCGGGAGGCGACGGTTGCGCGCGGCCGCGAACGTTTGCCCTCGATCATCGGGGTTCCGGCCGCGGGCGAGGCCGCCGGAACCGAGGTGTTCGACGGATCGACGGAAATCGCCGCCTTTCCCGGCGATCTTCCCGAGGATTCCGGCGCGCTCCTCGCCGGTGCCGAGCCCTTCCGGGGCCTGAGCGCGGGACCGGTCGAGCAAGCCGATTACCGGTTTCTGCGCTTCCGTCCGCCGCCGCTCGAAGCGAGCCAGACCGGCAGCGTCACGCTGCCGCACATCCGGCTTGACCGGGCGCTCCAATTCCTGCTCGGAGATCGTTTCCCATGACCCGCGCCCGCAAGCCCGCTGCGTTCCGCCTAGACGACCCCGATGTCGTGCTCGCCCCCGCGCAAGCCGAAGGCCGCACGCAGGTCCCCGCCGGCGGCAGCATCGTCGTCACGCCCGCGCCGGAGCCTGCCGTACCGGCCGCGGCCGCGGCGGTGCCCACTGCCCCGAGCCGGCGCCGCTTTCCGTTCGGCACGCTGTTCTGGTCGGCGCTGGGCGGGCTCGTCGTGCTCGGGCTCGGGCTGCTGGGCACAAGGCTCGTCGAGAGCCTTTCCGCGCGCGCGGAATGGCTCGGCGTCTTGGGCGCCGCCTGCGCCGCACTGGCGCTCGCAGCGCTCGCGGCGATCGTCGCCCGCGAAGCGATCGGGCTCAAGCGGCTCAAGAACATCGAGAAGCTGCAGGTCCGGGCCCAAGCCGCGCTGGAGACCGACGATCGCCGGGAGGCCGAGGCGATCGTGCGCGATCTGATCGCGTTCGAGCGCAGCGAGCCCCGGCTCGCGCGCAGCCGCGCGGTCCTGGCAACCCACATCGAGGAGATCATCGACGGCGCTGACCTCATAAGGCTCGCCGAGCGCGAGCTGATGGGGCCGCTCGACGAGGAGGCGCGGCGCAGCGTCGCCGCGGCCGCCAAGCGCGTGTCGGTCGTGACCGCGATCAGCCCGCGCGCGCTGGTCGACATGCTGTTCGTGCTCGTCAACTCCATCCTGCTGGTCCGGCGCCTCGCCGATCTCTACGGCGGCCGCCCCGGCCTGCTCGGCCTGATCCGCCTGTTCCGGCATGTCGTCGCGCATCTCGCGCTCACCGGCGGCATGGCGGCCGGCGACAGCCTCATCCAACAGGTGCTCGGCCACGGCATTGCGGCCAAACTCTCGGCGCGGCTCGGCGAAGGCGTGCTCAACGGCCTGCTCACCGCGCGGCTCGGGCTCGCCGCGATCGAGGTCGCGCGGCCCTTGCCGTTTTCGGCGCTGCCGCGCCCTTTGCTCGCCGACCTCGCCGGCGACCTCATCGGCCGCCGCAAGCCGGAGGCTGCAGATGACGATCCATCGTGACGAACGACTTCTGTTCGGCCATCTCTGGGCCGTTGCGGGGGCAAGCCTGCTATTGCTGATTGCCTGGTCCAGCAAGGGCGTCGTCGACGACTTCATGCTCGCAAGTTTTTCGCCTGGCAGATTTCTGTTATGGGTCATTATGAATTTGCTCGTTCTATTTTTTTATTGGCTGCTTTTCGCGGCGTTTACCTGGATTACCGCGGTGATCCCTATCGTGGCTGTATTCCTGACTGCGGAGAAATTCCGCATTCGGAATATTTTCTACTATATCGTTTCTGGGGCGCTGACCGGCGTGCTGGCAACGCCTGTGTTTACCGCACGCGGCGGCATAGTTCCTTACCTCGCCTTCCATGGAGCATGGATTGGAGATGTGCCGTTGGTTGCGTCATGCGGCGCCTTCGGCGGTTTTCTTTACTGGTGGAAGGCCGGTCGTTGGGCGGGCGCGGCGCCGGCGAATCCGGATGCCGCAGTCTCACAATAGAATTCGGTAAGGCGCGCGGTGATCACCGCACCAATTCCCGCATGGCGCGGTCGAGGCCTTCGAGCGTGAGCGGATACATGCGCTCGCCGACGAGCTGGCGCACCATGCGGATCGAATAGGTGTAGTCCCACTGCTCCTGCGGCACCGGGTTGAGCCACACGCAAGCCGGATAGGTCCGTGTCATGCGCTCGAGCCAGACCGCGCCGGCCTCCTCGTTGAAATGCTCGACCGAGCCGCCTGGCGTCGTGATCTCGTAGGGCGACATCGAGGCGTCGCCGACGAAGATCACCTTGTAATCGTGCGGATAGGTGTGCAGCAGCTGCCAGGTCGGCGTGGTGTCGTCGTGGCGCCGGCGGTTCTTCTTCCACACCCGCTCGTACAGGCAATTGTGGAAATAGAAATAATCCATGTGCTTGAACTCGGTGCGCGCCGCCGAGAACAGCTCCTCGGTGACCTGGACGTGCCAGTCCATCGAGCCGCCGATGTCGAAGAAGATCAGCACTTTGACCGCGTTGTGCCGCTCGGGCCTGAGTTTGAGATCGAGATAGCCGCGGTGCGCGGTCTTCTTGATGGTGCCCTCGAGGTCGAGTTCGTCCGGCGCGCCGGTGCGTGCGAACTTGCGCAGGCGCCTGAGCGCGATCTTGATGTTGCGGGTGCTGAGCTCGACAGTGTCGTCGAGGTCGCGGAACTCGCGCTTGTCCCAGACCTTCACGGCGCGGAAATTGCGGTTGCCCTCCTGGCCGATGCGCACGCCCTCGGGATTGTAGCCGTAGGCGCCGTAGGGCGACGTCCCTGCCGTGCCGATCCATTTCGAGCCGCCCTGGTGGCGGCCCTTCTGCTCGGCGAGGCGCTGGCGCAGCGTCTCCAAGAGCTTGTCGAGGCCGCCCATCGCCTCGATCAGCTTCTTCTCCTCCTCGCTGAGGTTCTTCTCCATCAGCTTTTTCAGCCACTCCGCCGGAATCTCCGCCGCGAGCGCCTGCTCCAAGAGTTCCATGCCCTGGAACACCTTGCCGAACACGCGGTCGAACTTGTCGAGATTGCGCTCGTCCTTCACCAGCGCGGCGCGGGACAGATAGTAGAAATCCTCGACCCGCCGCGAGGCGAGATCCTGCTCCATGGCCTCAAGCAGGGTCAGATATTCGCGCAGGGTCACCGGCACGCCGGCGGCCTTGAGCTCCTGGAAGAAGGTCACGAACATGGGCGGCTCCGGGCTCAGGTTTCGGCCGAAGCGGTGGCGGGGTCAAGACGCGGCTCGCGTGGCTCCATCCGTAGCCCGGATGGAGCGAAGCGAAATCCGGGAATAGTGCCGATCGAGGTCCCCGCTTTCGCGAGGACCGGCGGCCTTTCAGCCGGCGATTACACCCCGCGATTCAGCGCTCCATTCGGGCTACCAGCGCCAAATCACGCGTGATAAATTAAAGCCATGAATGCGGATGTAAAGAACACGCTCGCTCGCGTCGCCAACTGGCCGGAAGAAGACCAGGAAGAGCTTGCGCAGATCGCGCTCGAAATCGAGGCGCGCCGGCACGGCGTCTACCACGCCACGCCGGAAGAATTGGCCG
>DASWCW010000300.1:0-1749 GCA_036395835.1 Xanthobacteraceae bacterium | reverse complement strand
CCCGTCATCCTGAGAGCTTGTGACGCTTTCGGGCCCAGCGGGGCCTTGGAGCAAGATGGCAACTGCTCGTCGCGGCAAATGGCAGTTTGAGGCTCGGATTTGCCGATGAGCTTCGGTTTATGCGCCGGCGAGGCGGAAGCCTTGCAGGATGTTGTTGGTGAGGGCGTACCAGAGCACGACGGCGCGGACCTTTTCGATGCCGCGCACGGTCAATTGCCGCAGGTCCCAGTTGCGCCAGCGGGCATGGATGCACTCGCATATCGAACGGGGCTTGTAGCGGGCCTTGCCCGCTTCGCTCGCCATTCGCGCGCGCCAGGCCAACACCCCCGGGCCGTCGCCGCGCCGCGGCAGGTACGGGTCGGTGCCATGTTTGGATTGAGTGGGCGGACAAAAGACCTCGATGCCCTCGCCATGCGCCCACTCGATGTCCTCGGCACTCGCCAAAGCCGCCATCGACGAGATGGCGTTTGGGCAGACCGCCAGGGCGCGCGCGCTGCCGCTCCAGCATGGGCCGCATCAAGCCGCGATCGGACCCGATGTTGCAAATCTTGGTGTCAACGACGATCTGCTCGCCGGCCGCACTCGTCACCTGCACGTTGTAGGCGGGGCGGAAGCCGCCGTCGGCCATCTTCATGACCCGTGCATCGGCGTCCGTCGTGGACGCGCGCGGCTCCTTCGGCTTCTTGCCGTTGCCGCGCTTTTCTTCGCGCTCCTTGCGCTGCTGTTTGATCTCGGTGAGCGCCGTCTGCGCCGCCTTCACACGTGCGCGACGCTCATGCGCGGCCCGCTCCTTGGCCGCCTCGATGCGCTGATTGCTGGCGTCGGATCGCGCATCGACCTCGCGCTTGAGGTCTTCCACCACCGTCTCAGCCAGGGCCAGATGCCGGTCGAGCGTCGCCTCGCGCCGGAACGAGGCGGCCCCGGCGCTGGCACGGACCCGCACCCCGTCCTGCGCCAGGGTCTCCAGATTGACGAGGCCGGTCTTCGCCAGCGCCGCCAAATGCTCGCCAAGCAGCCGGTCGAGCAGGTCGGCGCAACCCACCCGGAAGTCCGCCAGCATGTGATGGTTCACCGACACTCCGCCGCACAGCCAGCGATAGGCATCGTGGCTCTCGCACAGTCGCTCCAACGCCCGCGCGCTGCCGACGCCCTCGCTGGTGGCATAGAGCCACAGCGCCAGCAAAAGCCGCGGCGATGTCGCGGGGTGCCCGGGGCGGTCGCCCCGAGCCTTGATCCGGTTCTCCAGCTCACTCAGATCAAGCCCTTCGACATAGGACCAGATCAGCCGCACCGAATGGTCTTCTCCGATCAGGCTCTCGATATCCACCGCCCGCAACGCGATCTGGTCGCGTTGCGGTTCACGCAGCCGCGGCGCGCCGAGCGGCGCCGCTTCGGCTTGCGGCTTCGACTGCTCCGGCAGGTCTCCAAACAATTCATCGGCGGCCATCATCGTCTCCCGCGAATCCACGATCGCCAGAGAATCACACTGCTTCAGCCATCGGCTAGACTTCATTGCCGAACCGCCAAAAAAATCACAGCCTCTGAGGTGCGAGCTTGGCGGTGCGTTTGCACCGCTAGGCGAGCCTCGAAGGATGAACAGCCCGACTGGTGGCCGTGGTCCTTCGAGACGCACTGCTTACGCAGCGCTCCTCAGGATGACAGAGATAGTTTGCATTGCGCTGCTTCAACTCTAAGCTATGGCGATCAACGCGCCCGTGGATCCAGCGCGTCACGCAGGCCGTCGCCGAC
>DASWCW010000299.1:0-10156 GCA_036395835.1 Xanthobacteraceae bacterium | reverse complement strand
GTCGGCGACGGTCACGGGGCCGGTCTGGCCCGCTTCCTTGTGGGCGCGCTTGACCATGTGCTCTCGCGCCCGCCTCTGTGCTTGGTCGAAGGACAGGACGGCAATTCCGTCCGCGTCGGATGCGTCGTCCGCGCGCCCGAGGAGCTCAACGAGATAGGTTTGGGAGCCAATATAATGCCGGACGTTCCAGGTTCCGGGTTTACCCTTGAGTCGGCGGTAGCCTAGGTGTAGGCCCTGCTCGACCCCTTTCCAGTACGGCTTCCCGCGGGGCTTCAGCTTTAGCCGGGCGGCGCGGGTGCCGAGATTGCTATCGCGTAACGTACGAGCCATGGTGATCCTCCCGTGTCCGATATCGAGCCAATATACGTGCGTTAACCGACGGAAACAAGCACTGCCCTATGTACCGCACTGTATGGACTTTTCGGGAGAATCCGGACCGTGACTTACCGCCATACACGCCTTAGCCGCCGATGACCGGCGGATAGCGCGTTTCCCGGCTGGCACTGCTCGCGGCGTGAAACCGGGCCGGTCCCTAGCCGGTTGGGATCTCGATGAAGGTTCTTCTGCAGACCGAAGGCTTCGATGTCGCGGCCGAAGCGGCGGCGCTGCTCGAGGAGCGCACCGACGTCGGCGCGCTGGTCACCTTCACGGGCGTGTGCCGCGGCACCGAGGCGGGCGAGCCGATCGCGGCGATCACGCTCGAGCATTATCCGGAGATGGCGCAGGCGGAGATTTCCCGGCATGTCGCCGAGGCCGAGCGCCGCTGGCCGCTGCTCGGCGTCACCGTCATCCATCGCTACGGGCGGCTCGAGCCAGGAGACAACATCGTGCTGGTCGCGACCGCGGCCGCGCGCCGCCAGGAGGCCTTCGCGGCCGCCGAGTTCCTGATGGATTATCTCAAAACCCGCGCGCCGTTCTGGAAGCGCGAGGAGCGCCCGAGCGGCAGCGCCTGGGTCGAGGCCAAGGAAACCGACGATCGGGCGGCCGCGCGATGGTCGCGCCGTCCGCCGGAAGCTGCGGAATGATGCTGCGGGCACTCGCGCTTCTCGCCACTCTATTGCTACTCGGCGGTCCCGCATCGGCCGCGGACGTCGCCTATTACGACTTGCCGTCCGGCGCGTTTCCGCACGACGTGACGCCGGCGGCGGACGGCTCGGTCTGGTATACGGATCAGCGTCAGGGCCGGCTCGGCAAGCTCGATCCGCGTACCGGCAAGGTCGAGCAGATTCCGCTCGGCCGCGGATCGGCGCCCCACGGCGTGGTCGTCGCATCCGACGGCGCCGCCTGGGTCACCGACGGCGGCCGGAATGCGGTCGTGCGCGTCGATCCTGCAGACAAGAAGGTGAGCGTTTATCCGCTGCCGAAGGATTTTCCGGATGCGGACCTCAACACGCCGGCGATCGACACCCATGGCGTCGTGTGGTTCACGGGGCAGAGCGGCGTTTACGGCCGCGTCGATCCGGCGTCCGGAAAGGTCGAAGCTTGGCGGGCGCCGAAGGGCGTCGGGCCGTACGGGATGACGGCCACTCCCTCGGGCGAGATCTGGTACGCCTCGCTCGCCGGCGATTACATCGGCCGGATCGACACGGCGACCGGCCAGGCGAGCGTCATCGCGCCGCCGCGACCGGGCGTCGGCCCGCGACGAGTGTGGTCGGACTCCAAGGGCGTCGTATGGGCGAGCTTTTGGAACTCCGGCGAGATCGGCGGCTACGATCCTGCGGCCAAGAGCTGGAAAACCTTCAGCCTGCCCAAGAGCAAGGCCGGCTGTTACGCGATCTATGTCGACGCAACCGACAAGGTCTGGGCTTCCGATTGGCCCGCCAATGCCATCGTGCGGCTCGATCCCGCGACCGGGCGGTTCGAGAGTTTTCCGAGCGACAAAGCCGCCGCCAACGTCCGGCAATTGGACGGACGGCCCGGCGAGACCTGGGGCGCGCAATCCGGCACCCGCCGGCTGGTGGTGGTGAGATATTGAGGCGCGCTTTTCCCTCCCCGCAAGGTAGGCGAGACGCGTAAGCGTCGAGCCGGGTGGGGTTCCTGTGGTTTCGCCCCACCCGCCGCGCTGGCCGAACTCGGGTGTTCCCGAGTTCGGCCAATCATGAACATCGGTCCAAGTCGGAAACATCCGACTTGGACTGCGCGGCGACCTCCCCGCCGGGGAGGCATTACGCCGCGGCGGCTTTCGGCTGCACCTCGGCCGTGTAGTCTTCCATCAATTGCTTGCTGATGCTGCCCGGCTTGAAGCGCCACTCGGCGATCTCCGCGACCGGCGTGACCTCGGCCGCGGTTCCGGTGATGAAGCACTCGGAAAATTTCGTGAGCTCGTCGGGCGAAATTTTTCGCTCGATCACCTCGATGCCGCGCCGCTTGGCGAGCTCGATCACGGTCTGCCGGGTGATGCCGTCGAGGAAGCAATCCGGCGTCGGGGTGTGGATGCGGCCGTCCTGGATGAAGAAGATATTGGCCCCGGTGCATTCCGCGACGAGCCCGCGCCAGTCGAGCATCATGGCGTCGGCATAGCCCTTGCGCTCCGCCTGGTGCTTGGAAATCGTGCAGATCATGTAGAGGCCGGCCGCCTTGGCCTTGGCCGGGATCGTCGCCGGATCGGGCCGGCGGTATTGCGCGAGATCGAGCCGCAGCCCTTTGAGCCGCTGCGCGGGATCGAAATAGCTCGGCCATTCCCAGGTGGCGATGGCGAGATGGATCTGGTTGTGCTGGGCCGAGACGCCCATCATCTCCGAGCCGCGCCAGGCGACCGGGCGCACGTAGGCGTCCTTTTGTCCGTTGCGCTCCAGCACCAGATGCTTGGCCGCGTCGATTTCGGCGACCGAATACGGGATTTCGAAATCGAGCAGCTCGGCGGATTTCTTCAGCCGTTCCGAATGTGCGCTCGAGCGGAAGATCGCGCCGCCGTAGGCCCGCTCGCCCTCGAACACGCAGCTCGCGTAATGCAGCCCGTGGGAAAGCACGTGCAGCGTCGCGCCGGCCCAGGGCACCAGCTTGCCGTCGTACCAGATGACGCCGTCGCGTCGATCGAAGGGCTGTTCCATGACATTTCCTCCGGGAAGCTATTCGCCAGTTCACCCGGAATCCGACCGCGAGGATCCGGCAGCATCATAAACCCTTGCGGCCTCCTCCAATTGGCCAATACCAGGGAGGCCGGGCGGTTTTGCGTCGGGATGGAACTCCCGATATGGTCGAGCCGTCCGAGGGCAGGCCTTTCGCCGGACGAGTTGCGCCACGGTCCGCACGATCCTTTCGCAAAAGCGCTGCCTTTGGTAACAATCGGACCGAAATATGTCAATATGGTTGACGTAACTGCCTTGCCCGCGAGCCGGACGGTCGGCGCCGAGCCCGGTCGTCCCGGGGAATCGGATGAGCCCATTTGGGATATCATCGAGCTCTTGTTCTTCGCCTATCGGGATTTCGTCGGCGACCCCGACGAGGTTTTGGCCAAGTTCGGTTTCGGGCGCGCGCACCATCGCGTGCTGCATTTCGTCAACCGACATCCGGGTATGAAGGTTGCGGATCTGCTCGACCTGCTGCGGATCACCAAACAATCGCTCGGCCGCGTGCTCCGCGAGCTGGTCGAGCAAGGCTATGTGGTGCAGACGGCGGGCGAGAACGATCGCCGGCAGCGCCTGCTGCAGGTCACGCCCAAGGGCGAGACGCTTGCCATGCGGCTGGCAAAGCTGCAGACCGAGCGGATCCGGCGCGCGCTCGGCGACACGCCCGGCGCCCACGAGGCGGCGCGAGGTTTTCTTGCGGGCATGATCGAGCCCAAGCACCGCGAAGCCGTGTTGGACCTGATCACGCGCGCCGACCGCATCCGGCGCCTGCGTGGCCGCTGAACGCGGGTCGAGGAGATCATGGTGCGTGCGCTTTCCGCCCCGTCCGACGCGGCCTCGCACCTGTTGGTCGTCGACGACGATCGCCGGATCCGCGATCTGCTGCTTCGCTTCCTGTCCGCCGAAGGCTATCGGGTGACGACGGCGGACACCGCCGCAGAGGCGCGCGCCAAGCTCGGCGGGCTGAGCTTCGATCTCCTGATCCTCGATGTCATGATGCCGGGCGAGACCGGGTTCGATCTCGCCCGCGCCATCCGCGTCGCCTCCAGCGTGCCGATCCTGATGCTGACCGCGCGCGACGAAGCGGAGAACCGCATCAAGGGGCTCGAGCTCGGCGCCGACGATTACCTTGCCAAGCCGTTCGAGCCGCGCGAGCTCTTGCTGCGCATCGCCAACATCCTCAAGCGGCAGCTCCCCGCGAGCCCGCCGATCGAATCGGTGCGTTTCGGCGAATTCGTGTTCCACATCGGCCGCGGTGAGCTGCGCCGCGGCGAGGACGTCGTGCATCTGACCGACCGCGAGCGCGAAATGCTGCGCACGCTGGCCGTAAAACCCGGCGAGACCGTGCCGCGCCTGGCGCTCGCCGGCAACGGGCACGGCATCAACGAGCGCGCGGTGGACGTGCAGGTCAATCGCCTGCGCCGCAAGATCGAGCGCGATCCGGCCAATCCGCTGATCGTGCAGACCGTGCGCGGCATCGGCTACCGGCTGATGGTCGCACCATGACCACGCTCGACATCGGGCTGAGAACCTTGCGCTCGGCGGCGAGCCGCGTCTTCGAGCTCTATGACCGCATCGGCCAGTGGCTCAAGGGCTTCATGCCGAAGGGCCTCTACGGCCGCTCGCTGCTGATCATCGTCACCCCGATGGTGATCCTGCAGTCGGTCGTGGCCTTCGTGTTCATGGAACGGCATTGGAACACGGTGACGCGGCGGCTCTCGGCCGCGGTGACCCAGGACATCGCCGCGGTGATCGACGTCTACAAGAGTTATCCCCAGGATGCCGACGGGCCCACGATCCGGCGCATTGCCCAGCAACGGCTGGGGCTCGTCGTCGACTTCCTGCCCGGCACCGACCTGCCCCCGCCGGGGCCCAAGCCGTTCTTCTCGCTGCTCGACCAGGCGCTCTCCCGCCAGATCCGCCAGCAGATCGGACGCCCGTTCTGGATCGACACCGTGGGGCGCTCCTCGATCGTCGAGATCCGCATCCAGCTCGACAACACCGTGATGCGGGTGTTCGCCCAGCGCAACGCCGCCTACGCTTCCAATTCCCACATTTTCCTGCTGTGGATGGTCGGCACTTCGCTGGTCCTGCTCGCGGTCGCCATCCTGTTTCTGAGAAATCAGATCCGCCCGATTCTCATGCTCGCGGACGCCGCCGAGGCGTTCGGCAAGGGCCGCGACGTGCCGGGCTTCCGTCCGCGCGGGGCGAGCGAGGTGCGCCGCGCCGCCATCGCCTTCCTGGAAATGAAGCGCCGCGTCGAGCGCACCATCGAGCAGCGCACCACCATGCTGGCCGGCGTGTCGCACGACCTGCGCACGATTCTGACCCGCTTCAAGCTCGAGCTTGCCTTGATCGACGACAGCCCCGAGGCCGATGCCCTGCGCCGCGACGTCGACGAGATGGCGCGCATGCTCGAGGCGTATCTGGCCTTCGCGCGCGGCGACGCCGGAGAACAATCGGCGCCGACCGACATGGCCGCCTTCCTGGAGGATCTCAAGACCGACGCCGAGCGTCACGGTCACCGCGCGAGCGCGGTATTTCATGGCCAGCCGCTGGTAACCGTGCGGCCCGCCGCGTTCCGCCGCTGCCTCGCCAATCTCGTATCCAATGCGGCGCGGTTCGCGCGCTCGATCACGATCACCGGGCATCGCGACCATCGCTGGCTGACCATCACGGTGGACGACGACGGCCCCGGGATTCCGGCCGGCATGCGCGAGGAGGTGTTCAAGCCGTTCCTGCGGCTCGACGATGCGCGCAACCAGGACGAAGGCGGCACCGGCCTCGGTCTCGCGATTGCCCGCGACATCGCCCGCTCGCACGGCGGTGACATCGTGCTCGGCGACAGCCCGGTAGGCGGGTTGCGGGCGACCGTGCGGGTACCGGTTTAGCCGCCCTCACACCGCGACCGGCTCGTCGCCCGGCCGGGGCTCCTCGCGGTCGCGCCGGCGCCAGCGCCGGCCCGGCCGCAGGCGCGCCAGCACCGAGGCGATCCCGCAAACATCGTCGAGCAGCGCGCCGTAGCGGGCGCCGCGGGCCAGCTCGCGGTCGAGCGCCGCCATGGTGCGCGCCTGGCCGGGGTCCTCGTCATCGACCCAGGTGCGCAGCACCGAGGCGTAGAGCAGCGCCAGGCCTTGCGCCCGCAGCATGCCGCGCAGGCCGGCCGCATCCATATCGGCCGCGGTGAGCATCCACTGCTGCGAGCGCATCGCCATGCGGTTGAGCGCCATCGCCAGGCCGGGATTGCGCCGCGCCGAGCGCATGAGCGAGCGGATCGCCGCCTTGTGCGGAGCGAGCACTTCGAGCCGGCGCATCAGCACGTCGAACAGCCGCTCGCGCGGCGGCTCGCCGGCAAGATCCGGATCTCCGCCCGCCAGCACCTGGCGATCGATCTCCTTCACCTGGGCCGCGAGCACGGCCATGAGCGAACCGAACTCGGCGCGGCATTCGGCCAGCGACAATCCGGCGCTCGCGGCGACATCGCCGAACGAAATTTCCTCGATCCGCCGTTCGGCCAGCAGCGCCATGAAGGCGCTCATGATCTTCTCGCGGTTCGTCCCCTCGGGCTTTGCCTGCTGCGGCTTGCGGGCCATCGCGGTCTCTCCCTGGTTCGGACCCGTCCATTCCGGAGTCTACGGCGTCCGCCGCAAGCTTCAAAGGGGCGGCGACCATCTACCTCGCAAGCTCGCGCGAGCGCCGGGTCGCGGCGATCACCGCCCGTTCGAGCAGCGGCCGCAAACCCCGTTCTCCCATCAGAACTTCGAGCGCCGCGGCCGTGGTCCCGCCGGGAGACGTGACGTTCCGGCGCAGCGCGGCGGCATCGAGCGCGGAACCTTCCAGCAGCGCTCCCGCACCGCAGATCGTCGCGCGCGCGAGGCGCGCGGCCAGCTCGGCCGGCAGGCCGGCGGCCGCGCCGGCCTCGGCCAGTGTTTCGGCGAGCAGGAATACGTAGGCCGGACCCGACCCCGACACCGCCGTGACGGCGTCGAGCACGCTTTCGTCCTCGACCCATTCGACCGCGCCGACCGCGCCGAGCAGCTGCGCGGCGAGCTCGCGCCGAGGGCCGCTCACGCGCGCGTCGGCGACCGCGACCGTGATGCCGCGACCGATGGCGGCCGGGAGATTCGGCATGGCTCGGATCCACGCTGCCTGCGGCAGCGCGCGCTCGAGACCCTGCAGCGTCCGCCCCGCCATGATCGAGATGACGAGGCTCGACGGGCCGACCCAGGGCGCGAGCGTCGGGACCACTTCGTCGGCAACCTGCGGCTTGACCGCGATGATGATCGCGCTCGCTTCCCCGGTCGGCGCGGCGGGGTTCACCCGCAGCCCTCGGGCCGCGAGCTTCATCACCTCGCGGGACGGCTGTGGCTCGAGCACCACGATTTTCGCGGGATCGATTCCGAGCGCGGTCCAGCCTTCGAGCATGGCGCCGCCCATCTTTCCGGCGCCGACCAGCACCAGCGTCCCGGAAAAATCCTCGAGTTTGCGTTTGCGGTCGGGCCCCGTCGGTCTAGCCATGCTTGCCTCCGTCGCCCGGAGGTATCAGGCCTCGCCCGAGGTGTCGAACATGGCCGAATCCATGGCTTCGCGCGCGCCCTTGCCGGCCCACACCACGAACTGGAACGCCTGGAAATAGCGCTCGCAGGCATCGAGTGCCGCCTCGAGCAACGCTTCGCATTGCTTGCCCGAAGCCTCGACGCCGCCCGAGAGCACCAGCGAGTGGCGGAACATCACCAGGCTCTCGCCCGGCCACAGGTCGAAATGGCCGACCCACAATTGCTCATTGATGTGGGAGAGCAACTGCCGAACCTCGACCTTGCGGCGGTCCGGCACCTTGAGATCGAACGCGCAGGCGAGATGCAGCGCCTCGATCTCGTGCATCCAGGTGAACGACACGTGATAATCGCTCCAGCGTCCGGCGATCGAGATGGTGATCTCGTCGTCGGCGGCGCGATCGAACGACCAGTCGTGGCCGGAGGCGAGGCGCTCGACGACGTCGACCGGATTGATCTGACGCTCGCCGGAGAGGTCGATCAGCGACATGCCGTCCCCACGCGGTGGCCGAAGGCCGCCGTCCCCGCGAAAGCGGGGACCTCGACCGGCATACTGCGCCTAGGCGTTTTCACGTTTTTGCAGAGAAGCGCACGCGGCTCGACGCCACCGACACTACGGCACCCGGCCCCCCGGCCCCCCGGGACCAAACGAATCACTCGGCAACTGAATATAACCTTTCGAGTCACGGCCTTATAGGCGTTCGCTCCATTTGATCGGGGATTCGCGCAATCCGGGCAATGCGGCGGCCGACGCCGTCCACAGCGCGCATCTGCGGCATTTTGACTCGGCGGCCTCAGGCCGCCGTCCCCGCGAAAGCGGGGACCTCGATCGGCAAACTCCGTGGCCGATCCCGGATTACGCGCCGCCGTGCGGCGCTTCATCCGGGCTACGGAATCGCCCCTCAATCGAACAGGCTGGAGACCGATTCTTCGGTCGCGGTGCGGCCGATGGCCTCGCCGATCAGCGAGGCGATCGACAGCACGCGGATGTTGCGGGCGACGCGCACGGCCTCGGTCGGCTGGATCGAATCGGTGATAACGAGCTCCTTCAGCCCGGAGGCGGTGATGCGGCCGACCGCGCCGCCGGACAGAACGCCGTGGCTGATGTAGGCGTAGACCTCGCTCGCCCCCTGCTCCAACAGCGCGTCCGCGGCGTTGATCAGCGTGCCGCCGGAATCGATGATGTCGTCGACCAGGATGCAGGTGCGCGCCTCGACCTCGCCGATCACGTTCATCACTTCGGATTCGCCGGCGCGCTCGCGGCGCTTGTCGATGATGGCGAGCGGCGCGTTGATGCGCTTGGCGAGGCCGCGCGCGCGCACCACGCCGCCGACGTCGGGCGAAACGATGATCAGCTTCGACGTATCGAACCGCTCGCGGATGTCGCGCACCATCACCGGCGAGGCGTAGAGATTGTCGGCCGGTATGTCGAAGAACCCCTGGATCTGCCCGGCGTGGAGATCGAGCGTCATGATGCGGTCGGCGCCGGCGCGGGTGATGAGATTGGCGACGAGCTTCGCCGAGATCGGCGTGCGCGGCCCGACTTTGCGGTCCTGCCGGGCGTAGCCGAAATACGGGATCACCGCGGTGACGCGCCGCGCCGAGGCGCGCCGCAGCGCATCGATGATGATCAGCAGCTCCATCAAATGGTCGTTGGCCGGATAGGAGGTCGACTGCAGGACGAACACGTCGGCGCCGCGCACGTTCTCCTGGATCTCGACGAAGATCTCCATGTCGGCGAACCGCCGCACCACCGCCTTGGCGAGCGGCCGTTCGATATAGGCGGCGATGGCTTCGGAGAGCGCGCGATTGGAATTGCCGGCGACCAGCCGGATCGCCCCGTTATTGGTCGCCACCGACCGCTGCATCGCGCGCACCTCGTTTTGCGCGGCGGTGATAACAAGATGGCGGCAAGCCGGCAATATCGCCGCCCGCGAGTCCCCCGGCATTTGCCGAAAAGACGTTACCAAAATACCCCAATGGGAGATCAACTATTCCCTTGTGATTCCAGAAACTTGCAACAGTTCAATTGGCACGGAAACTGCTTTGGGTTGTCCGATTGAACGTAAATACAACTTATGAAACGCATCATTCCTGCGCGAAGGCCGCCGGGAGGGCGGGCGGCGGCATGCCGGCGAAGGCTAGCGGAATGGTAGGCGGCGGCAAGCCGGCGACCGCGGTGTCGGGCGCGGCCAGGAATGCGACCAGCCGATCCATGCTGGTGCGCGCGATGCGCGAGAGCATCTCGTCGTCGAGCAGCCCCCAGGCGTCGGCGGCCTTGCCGGGGAAAACCTCCTCGCCGGCGATGCGGAACGCGCGGTGCTTTTGCGCATCGTAGACGTCCCACACCCAGCCGATGTGGGTTTTGCCGTGGGTCATCAGGGCGGCGAGATAGCCGCGCACCCGATAGGCCGGCTGGCCGGCCCGGGACACCACGAGAATCTGCCGCTGCTCGGCCTCGGCCGAAAGATTGGCCACCAGTTTCTGGAAAATCGGAAGCGGCGGGCCGTCGATCGATTCGAAGGCGATGCTGGG
>DASWCW010000298.1:0-1638 GCA_036395835.1 Xanthobacteraceae bacterium | reverse complement strand
GTATCCCGTATGAAAGGCGGCGGATGCTTCTCGTGACCCAGGACCGCCTCGACGCCTGGTGGCGTCCGGGTTGGTGAGTACGGTGCGACCGTCCGGGACGGGGGCATTCGGGAGCAAACGCAGGTCGGGCAGGCCGTTGTTGTTCGATGGGCTTCGAGCCCGTGTTAGTTACTTGGCCGCCCCTGCGACTGGCCCGGATGCGCTGCGAGCGCGGATCCGTAGGTGTCGTTTGCCCGCCTGCTCTCCCACGTCAACCAGTGGTTGGAAGGAGGGAGCATGCGACGCTGTATCGGGCTTGATGTGCACCGCGAGTTCGCCGAGGTGGCGATCTGGCAGGACGGGATCGTTCGCTCGGCCGGTCAGATCACAACGACGCCGGAGGCCCTGCGGCTGTTCGCGGAGAGCCTGTGCGAGTACGACGAGGTCGCGCTGGAGGCGACCTGCAACACGCACGCGATCGCGCGGCTGCTCGAGCACCATGTCGGCCGAGTGATCGTCTCGAATCCGACGAAGACGCGGGCGATCGCCGAGGCGAAGGTGAAGACGGACAAGGTCGACGCGCAAGTGCTGGCGCAGCTTCTCGCCGCCGGCTTTCTGCCCTCGGTCTGGATCGCTGACGACGAGACACAGGCGCTGCGCCGCCAGGTCGCGCGCAGAGCACACATCGTCCGGCAGCGGACGCGGTTGAAGAACCGGGTGCAGTCGATCTTGCACCGCAACCTGATTCCGCGCTGCCCGGCCGCCGATCTCTTCGGTCACAAAGGCCGGGGGTGGCTGGCTGAGCAGGAGCTGCCCGCCGACGAGCGGCAAGCGGTCGAGGCGCTTTTGCGCCAGCTCGACTTCCACGGCGAGGAGCTGAAGCTGGTTGACGCCGAGCTCGCGCGTGTCGCTCTTCGCCGTGAGGAGGTGAAGCGGCTGATGACGATTCCTGGCGTCGACGCGACGGTTGCGCTTTCGATCGTCGCCGCCGTCGGCGACTTCGGCCGCTTCCGCTCGCCTGACAAGCTGGTCAGCTACCTCGGCCTCAACCCGCGCGTGCGCCAGTCCGGCGGGCAACCAGCATCCCATGGGCGGATCACCAAGCAGGGGCGCGCGCACGCGCGCGGGATGCTCGTCGAGGCGGGTTGGGCGGCGGCCAAGACCCCCGGCCCGCTGCACGCCTTCTACGAGCGCGTACGCGCCCGACGGGGCATGCAGATCGCCGTCGTCGCGACCGCCCGCAAGCTTGCCGTGCTCTGCTGGCACCTGATCGTCAACGGCGAGGACTACGCCTACGGGCGACCCTCGCTGCTTGCCCAGAAGCTCCGTGCGCTCGAGCTCCGCGCCGGCATGCCCTCACGCCGCGGCCAGCGCGGCTCGACGCACGCCTACAACCTCAAGGAAGTGCGCGCCCGAGAACGCGCTCTCAGCGAGCAGGGCGAGATCGCCTACAAGCAGCTCGTCGCCGACTGGCAGGCGAAAGCACCGAAGAAAACGGGCACGGGTGCCGCCACTGGGGTGCGACGCTGAAGCCGTCAAGCGGCAAACCTGCGCGGCGGGGCTTCCATCCCCTCTCCCCGCTCTTCGGTCCGGGGTCACCCGCGCCCGCCCCGATTCTACGACTGGAGCCGCCGTTGGCGAGTTGACATTTTCATCCGT
>DASWCW010000297.1:0-2025 GCA_036395835.1 Xanthobacteraceae bacterium | reverse complement strand
GCTTGGCAAAGTTGTCGCGCAATGGCTGGTGCGGCGATCAACGTGGCCTGTGCCGTGTTGCTAGCGCGGATTTCTCACACTACTGATGGATTGGGGAAGGGGTAAGCCGATTTTGTCGGCTGCTGGTCCGGCGCCGCGGATGTTCGTGGCGCCGAAGGGCGCTGTCTATGTCGGCAATTTTCTGGGTCTCCGTGGGTCTATGAGTTGTGCCGCGCAATGATCGCGCTCGGGGCAGCGCGTGTCATGCCGGGGAGGCGCGGGCGATGGCGGCGATTGCGAGCCGGATTGCGGCGCGTCCCCAGTCTTGCGCGGCCGGACAGGCCGATGCCATGGCGATCCTGATGCGGCGGACGCTGACGCGCACGAGCGCTCCGATCTTGAGCAGCTTGAGACGGATGGTGCCGCAGGTGGCGTTGGCGAAGTCGGTATCGCGCAGCCCGATGCGGCGCAGGGCGCAGAGCAGCACATAGGCCATTGAGTAGAACCACAGGCGCAGCTGGTTGGCCCGCATTGTGGCGGCCGAGGTGCGATCCGCATAGAGGTCGAGCTGGCACTCCTTGATCCGGTTCTCCATCTCGCCGCGGGCGCAGTAGACCTTCTCGTAAAGATACTTGGCCTTGCACTCGTCCCGCCGCAGCGAGGTGACCACGAAGCGCGGATTGGCTTCCCCCTTCGTCCACTCGGCCTTGGCGACGACCCGGCGCCGGCGGCTCCAGGTCCGGCGCGTCGTCCACATGAAGGTCTTGAAGCGGCGCTCCGGCCGGCCGCTGCGCCGGCTCTTGGCGGCGACGAGATCAAGCTCGGTCGCAATCTCGGCGACCAGCCGCTCGTTGCGCGCCAGCCCGAACAGGAAGTCGACGCCGTTGCCCTCGCACCAGGCCATCAGGTCCTCCCGCGCGAAGCCGCTGTCCGCGCGCAACAGAATGCGTGTCCGCGGCCAGCGGGCGCGGATGCGCGCGATCACGCGCGCCACCTCCTCGACCGCGCCGGCCGCCGCATCCATGTCGGCGCTCCGCAGCTTGGCGACCAGCAGGTGACGGCCGCAGAACACGTAGAGCGGCAGATAGCAGTAGCAGTCGTAGTAGCCGTGGAAGAACCGCCCCTCCTGCTCGCCGTGCAACGGATCATCCGTTGCATCGAGATCGAGGATGATCTGCTTGGGAGGCCGCGCGTGCGCCTCCACGAACAGGTCGACCAGCAGGTTCTTGATCGCCACCGGATTGTGGCTGATCTTGTGATAGCGCGTCGGTTCAAGCTTGCTCAGCTCCAGCCGGTTGAGCGTCGACTTGCCGGCCACTGGCGCGCAATCCTCGCGCCGCGCCGCAAGCTTGCCCGCCAACACCGCCATCAGCGGATCGTGGCGCAGTTCGTCGTGGTCGTTGAGATCCTCGTAACCCAGCGCGATCCCGAACATCCGCTGACCGACCAGCGTCGCAACCTCGTGCTCGATCAAGTCCTCGCGCCGCTCGTCGTGAAAGCACGCCGCAAACCGATCGATCAGTCCGATCGCCCGATCCGTCGCGCCCAGAAGCAAAGCACCCGCATCCGAGCTCACCAACCCGCCATCAAACGCTGCTTCCACAGCCCGGCCTTCAACGGTTCCAAAATCAAAGTGTTCTGCGCTACACTCTGTCGGCATCGGGGCTCCTTCCTTCAATCGCCAAAGTCGCTGCAGCACAACGACTTTCGCTGATTCGGAGCCCCGATGCGCCTAATTGGTGTGAGAAATGCAGGCTAGGCCATCGTCGATCGCCTCGACCGTGCGCTACACCGCCCTCGCGCCGGACCGCTTCAAGGGGTTCTGGCGGGACTGAGGGGCCTACCAGGGGCCAGAACAAAAAAGGCGCATGTCGGACGAAACTGCACCGTGAGCGCCGCCGACGTTGGCGCTTGGGATGGAGCCGTCGCGGTTCAGCAAGTGCTGTTTCCTGGTCACTCCCTCGCGCGCGCGCGCGTAGGGGTGTTTGGAGCCGTCGCGCCGTGAGAGTCTCCCGATCATTTAATCTCCCACGTCGTGTTATGCGG
>DASWCW010000296.1:0-11612 GCA_036395835.1 Xanthobacteraceae bacterium | reverse complement strand
GTAGGCCGCATAATTCGCCTCGGAGTTCTCGCCCCATTTGGTCGCGCCGCCCGCCTCGAGCTGCCAGGCGTGCGCACGCGCCTCGAGCACCTTGACGTCGTCTTTCAGCGCGGTCGCCTCGTCCTTGCCGGTCGCCTTGGTCTGCGGGAACACTTCCCACAGGGCGCGCACTGCCGCCGCCGGATTGGCGAGCGCAAAGACCGTACCTTTGGCATAGCCCTGCGCGAGCGCCACCGCGTCCGCGCGCTTGGTTTTCAGCGTTTCCTCGAACGCGATGAACCCGTTCGAAGGAAACTTTTCGATTTCGCGGTTGTCGAGCCAGCGCATCTTTACGCCGGCATTGTCGATCAGAGCGTATTGCGTGTCGAACTGGGAAAGCGCGTCGACCTCGCCGGAGCGCACCAGCGCCGCGGTCTGCCCGGCTTCGCCGGCGACCACGATGGAAATGTCGCGATCCGGGTCCATGCCGTGGTTGGCAGCGAGCGCCCGCGCGATGATCACCCCGGCGGAAGCCATCGAGATCACGCCGACCCGTTTGCCCTTGAGATCCTCGAAGCGTTTGATGGCACTCCCGGCCGGGACCGCGATGCCGTAAACGTTGCCTTGGTACGCCGTGTAATAGTTCTTTATCTTGATGCCCTGCGGCCGCAGGATCGCCAACGGCTCGATCGACGGCAGCGAATAGTCGATGTCGCGGGTGGCGACGCTCTTCACGCAATCGGTCGAGCCGGGCAGCGGCACCAGCTCGACACGGAAACCCGCCTGCGTGAACCAGCCCATCTTGGTCGCAATGGCGAATGGCGCCGCCGCGGCGCTGACGGTACGCGCGCAAAACCCGACCCGCAGCGTGGATTCCGCGTGGGCGCCGGTCGCGGCAAGCGTGGCCGCAAGCGCGGCGGCGATTCTCAGAACTTTCACAGGGTTCCTCCCTTTTTCTGCGCAGAGGCCACGGCGTCGACCTTCTGCGACGGATCCCAGAACAGCACGCGGCGCCGCACCCCATTGACCATGCCGTTGAGGATCAGCCCCAGCACCGAGAGGATCAGCAGCACCGAGAACTGGCCGGCGACGTCCATGGTGAAATTCATGCTCTGGATCAGCATGCCGAGCCCGGATTGCGCGCCGACGAACTCGGCGACGATGGCACCGATCAGCGCGAAAATCATGGCGATCTCCAGCCCGGCGAAGATGTAGGGCATCGCGTTGGGCAGCCGCAGCATCCAGAACACCTGCCAGCGGTTCGCCGCGAGCGAGCGCATCAAATCCACTTTCTCCTCCTCGGCCGAGCGCAGGCCGACGATGGTATTGACCATCAGCGGGAAGAACGCGACGAGCGCCGCATTGACCACCTTCGAGGTCAACCCCAGGCCGAACCAGACGATGATCAGCGGCGCCAGCGCCACCTTCGGCATGGCCTGGAACATCACGATGAAGGGATAGAGGAAATATTCGACGGGGCGGCTCAGCGCCACCGCGATGCCGAGCGCAAAGGCGAGCACCGTGCCGACCACGAAGCCGATCAGCGTCTCGGCGAGCGTGATGCCGATGTGATTGAGGTAGAGCGTGCTGGCGATGCCGCGGTAGAGCGCGGTGAAGATGCTCGAGGGCGTCGGCAGGATGAAGGCCGGCACTTCCGCGAGGCGCACCAGCGCTTCCCAGACCGCAAGGGTTGCGGCGACCAGGACGAGGCGCAGCATGAAGTTGACCACTCCGCCGGTTGCGCGTGTCATTCGAGGCCTCCGCCGGCGTTGAGCGCGGCGCGGATGCGCCGCACGTAGCCGCCGAATTTTTCATGGGTCATGACGTCGAGCGCCCGCGGGCGCGGCAGGTCGACCGCGAACAGATCGCCGATGCGGCCCGGCCGCGGCGTCATCACCGCGACGCGATCGGCCAGGAACACCGCCTCACCGGTCGAATGGGTGATGAAGACCACGGTCTTGCGGCGCTCGAGCCAGATTCGTTGCAGCTCGACGTTCATCGCCTCGCGGGTGAGCGCGTCGAGCGCCCCGAACGGCTCGTCCATGAGCAGCAAGGCCGGATCGTGGATCAGCGCGCGGACGAGCGACACGCGCTGCTGCATCCCGCCGGAGAGCTGCCAGGGGTAGCTGTGCTCGAATCCGGAAAGGCCGACGAGCGCCAGCAGCTCCATCGCGCGCTGGGTCATTCGTGCCCGCCCCAGGCGCTGCACGTCGGCCGGAAGCAGCACGTTGCCGAGCACGCTGCGCCACGGAAACAGCACCGGAGATTGGAACACCACGCCGATGTCCCGGCGGGGGCCTTCGATCGCGACATCGTTGAGCAATGCGGTGCCGCCGGTTGCCGGGATCAGCCCGGCCAGGATCTTCAGGAGCGTGGATTTTCCGCAGCCGGAAGGGCCGACGATCGCCAGAAATTCGCCCTCGCCGACCGAGAAGTCGATCTCATGCAGCGCCTCGATCCCGTCGAGGCCGCCGTAGCGCTTCGAGAGGGCGCGCACGGCGATGACGTTGCGGGCAAGCTCGATGCTCGGCGCGACGGCGCGCACTTCTCCCTCCGAGGTTTTTTGTTGGGCCGCCTGCCGGACTTTTTCGGCAGTCGGCCGTCAACGCACGGCCAGTATCCGCCTGGGCTCAGGCTATGGCGAGCGCGTCGGTGCGGTCAACGCGAGGCGCCCACCGGGGGTCCCGCTTCGCGGGTTCTAGGGGATCGATCCCGGGCGGCCAACTCCCCTGTTTTCCGCGATTGCTCCCGTGCCGCCGCCCCTCGGAAACAACCGAAATCCACAGCCGCCGGATCCCGCGCAAAGTGAGGAATGGGCGCTGGTATCATCGGCCCGGATATTGTTCTATAGGCGCGGGAATCGAGCCTGGGGGGTGGACAATGAACGACCTTATCGATCGACTTCGCGTAAGCGCCGAACCCGTGGGGAAGCTGCTGCTGGAAGCGGCCGACGCCCTGCAGAATGCGCAGGCACGCATCGCCGAGCTCACCGAAACCTTGCGTGCTGTGGTCGAGATCGGCAACAGCCAGCGCTCGCGGGAGTTTGCGGACGTCAAGAAGACCCTGGGCAAGGCACGCGCGCTGCTCTCGGCGGCCTCCGTCGTGCCGCATGCGCCGGGAACGGCGGCGGTGTCGGCGCCCGCGCAAGACGCACCCGCCGAGCCCGCGTCCGGCGCTCGACCGGCGGAAACGAAACACCGCGAAGAGGAACTCGTGAGCGGGATGTACAAGGAGATCCAGAATTTGCTGCGGCATTCGGCGTGAGGCGGAGGGCTCGCTCACAGCGGCAGTTCGTCTTCGAGCCCGCGCGGGAGACGGCGTGCCCATGAAATGCAAGAGCTTCGGATCGATGGTGGCACCATGGCGTTGAGCAGGCGATGGCGGATCTTGGCTGCGGGCATGTTGGCGGCGACGATCCTGGTGCTCGACGGCCCGGGCCAGGCTCAGGAAAACGTGCCGCCGGTATTCGGGCCGCCGCTGCAGTACACATCGAAGCCCGGGCACGAGTTCGATGCGCTGCTGACGGCGAATGTTTCCTGGCTGAAGACCAAGCTGACCGATCGCAAGCGCCGCCGCCGCGAGGCGCAAAACAGTTTCCGGCTCGAGCCCGCGGCCACCAAGCCGCAGGTCCAGGCGATCATCGACCTGCTCGACAAAGAGGTCAAAGAGACGGAAGCCGCGCTCGCCGTCGTCAAGGCCCGCCCGCCGGATCCCGCCGCCGTGAAGCAGGTGGTGAAGCTGAACGTCCAAGCCTGGATCAAGGCCTTGTCGGACCGCGCGGAGAATTATCGCAAGTTTGCCGAAGAGGCCGAAGCGAAGGCGAAGAGCTCGAACAAGCAACTTGAGGCCGCGCGATATCGGCTCGACGTCGACGACGACAAACAGATCGCGGACAAGGCCGAGCAGGAAGCCAAGACTCTCACCGCGGACCTGCGCGCCGCCGGGCTGTAGACCGTCTGCGCTCCCCGGACGCGATGGAGCGGCAGCGGAGCATTTGTGCTGCGCTGCGCCCGGGGCAGGATTTAGGATTCACAGGCTCATCGCGCCGGCCGCAGGCGGAAATGCACGCCGGCCAAGTGAAACGAATTGTTCTCCACGTTGTGGCCTCGCGCCGCTGCCGCGGTGCAGGCGCGCGCAACGTCGACCACTTCGATCCGCAATCCGCCCAGGCATTCGGTCCGGCCGTCCGGCGCCGCGACGAAACGAATGGCGCCGCCCCCCGCGAGCTCGATGCGCGGATCGCGCTCGCCGCCGCGGCGCACCGGCAGCTCGAGAATGGTTCCCCAATGCCGCGCAAGTTCCTCCGGCGCGGGCGTCTCGATCTCGGTCTCGACCAGCGCCCTTGTTTGATCGGTGCGAACCGCGGCGCGCCAATCCGGGCCGGCCGGGTGATAGGCGCCGGTGAGCGCGTCGCCGCCGCGCGTATGATTGAGCTCGATCATCGCGGCGCGGCAGTCGCGCGGATGCAGCTGGATGCCGAGGTATTCCGCGTGCTCGATCACATGGGCAATGCGGATGCCCATGCCCTCCACGTGGCGGCGGCGGCGCTCGGGATCGCTGCAGTCGAAGATCGCCATGTAGCCGCCGTGGCCGCCGGAGCGGTCGAGGAAGCGTCCGGCCGCGGTGTTCGGCTCGATCGGCGCCACCACTTCGAGAAAGCTCGTTCCGATCGGCAGCAGCGCGTTGACGAGGCCGTATTTGGCGACCCCGGAATCGCGATGACAGATCTCGAGATCCAAGATCGCCCGGATGTCGTCGACGACCGGCTCGAGTTCGCGCGCCACTAGGCAGATCTGTCGCAGTCGCAGGTAATCGGCCATTGCCTCCGTCCCTTACCAAAGCGCCCGGGAGTACCGATATACGCTGCCGAGCTTGCAGGAGAGATGCAATGACCCGCCACGTCCGTTCGGTATTGGTGCTTGTTTCGATGCTCGCCGCCCTCGCCTTCGTGGCCGCGGACGCGAACGCGCGCGCCGGCGGCGGATCGAGTTTCGGCAGCCGCGGCACGCGAACGTTCAGCCCGCCGGCGGCCACACAGACCGCGCCGAATGCCGCGGCGCCGGTCGAGCGCTCGATGGCGCCGCAAAGCGCGCCGGCGACCTCGCCGGCAACTGGCGGCTGGTTCGGCCGGCCCGGGCTGTTCGGCGGGCTTGCCGCCGGATTCATCGGTGCCGGATTGTTCGGTCTTCTGTTCGGCCACGGCCTGTTCGGCGGTCTCGGCGGCTTCGCTTCGATCTTCGGGCTGTTGCTGCAGGTTGCACTGATCTTCTTCGTCGCCCGGTTGATCTGGGGCTGGTACCAGCGCCGCCACGCACCGGCCTATGCGGGCGGCGGCGGATCGATGCTGCGCGCAATGATGCCGGGCGCCGGCGCCGGCGCAGCCCAGGGCACCCCCGGCGGAGCCGCGCCCGCCGCGGGCGGCAATGTCGAGATCAGCAAAGCGGATTATGACGCGTTCGAGCACCTGCTCGGCGAAATCCAAAGCGCTTACGGCGCCGAGGATCTCGGCGCATTGCGAGCCCGCGCCACGCCGGAGATGCTGGCGTATTTCGCCGAGGATCTCGCCGCGAACACCAGCCGCGGCGTGGTCAACCGCATCTCCGACGTCAAGCTCCTGAGCGGCGACCTCGCCGAAGCCTGGCGCGAGGGCAATGCGGAATATGCGACGGTCGCGATGCGCTTCTCGCTCATCGACCAGACGGTCGAGCGCGCGAGCGGCCGCGTCGTCGAGGGCGATCCGATCCGGCCGACGCAGGCGACCGAGTTATGGACGTTCCGGCGCGCGCCCGGCGGCCAATGGCTGCTCTCGGCGATCCAGCAGGCTTCCTAGATTTCCGCCACGCGGCCCCTCATTGCGAGGAGCCGGTCAAGAGCGGCGTGATGCGCCGAATGGTGACGCGGCGGTTTTCCCGCGAGGGCCCGGGCGTCTGTACCTTGAGCTGCTGGGCGCCGTAGCCCTGCGTGGTCAAATTCTCGGGCGGCACCTGGAAATTCTGGCTGAGGATGACGGCGACGGATTCGGCGCGACGGTCCGAAAGCGACAGATTGTCGACGTCGTTGCCGACCGCGTCGGTGTGGCCCTCCACCAGGAACACCTCGTTGGGATTGCGTTGGACCACGGCATTGATCCCCTCGGCGACATTCGCGAGCAGCGGAACTTGATCCGGGAGGACCTGCCACGATCCGAACTCGAAAGTGATGGTATCGAGATCGACCCGCCGCATGCGGTCGCGCAGCGCCGGGCTGAAGCGAACCTCGTCGAGCGTGTAGGGGCGCTCGATCCGCTCGATCGGCGGCGCTTCCAGCGCCGCAAAGATTCGCTCCCGCGGCGCGTATTCCATCTCGACGATGTATTCCTCGCGCGGGATCACGATGCGCGGCGGCGGCAGCGAGATGAAGATCTCGGCGCGCTCGGGGCCGCGGAAGCGATTGTCGATCAGGACGAACTCGCGGCCGTCGCGCGTCCGCCGCACCCGGCGCAGCAGGCGCCCGTTGTCGTCGACATAGGTCACGATCTCCACGTCGCCCGGGCGCCTCATTACCGTGATGATTTCGCCGGGACGGCGCTCGACGCGCACGTCCCCTCCGATCAGGCGGAAGCGTTCCACTTCGTCGTGGCGCACGAATACGCGGCCGCTCTCGCGAATGATCATGCGGTGATCGGGCTCCTCGATCACGGTGCGTTGCCCGTTGTTCTCGACGCGCTCCTGGCGCTGCTGGCGCAGCGTCTCGAATTGCTGCTGCTGCTGGCGCGTATCGACGGCGGCTCCACCGGGGCGACCCGGCGCGCCCGGCAGGGGCTGAACCGGTTGCACATTTTGTGAGGGAGCCGGCGTGCCCGGCGCCGGCGTGCCCGGCGCCGGCGGGCGCTGGTCGCGGCGCGGCGCGCCGGGCGGCTGGCCCGGAGGCTGTTGCGTGGTTTGCGGTTGCGCCGGCGTGCCCGGACCCGGGCCGGGTTGGGTCGTGCGCGGCTGGGCCGGGCCGGGCTGAGCCCCGGGAGCCTGACCTGGCTGTTGCGACCTTTGCGCCGGCGTGCCGGGAGGCTGGCCGGGCTGCTGGGTGGTTCGGGGCTGGGCGGGACCGGGCTGCACGCCCGGAGCCTGGCCGGGGCCGGGTTGGGTCGTTCGCGGCGGCGGCGTCGGACCGGGCTGCTGAGTTCCCGGAACTTGCCGGCGCTCCTGCTGGGTCTGCTCGCGCTGATCAGGCGGGGTGCCCCTCGGCTGCCCCGGTTGCTGGGTCGTTCGCGGCTGGGCCGGGCCGGGTTGCTCGGTTCCCGGAGGCTGGCGGCGTTCCTGCTGGGTTTGCTCGCGCTGCGGAGGCGGCGTCGGCTGCTGCGTCGTGCGTGGCTGACCGGGCTGCGGCGCGCCCGGAGGCTGGCGGCGTTCCTGACGTTCCTGCTGTTGCGAGGTACCCTGGGGCTGGCCCTGCGCGCCGGGCCGGCGCTGCGGACCTTGCGAGGGCTGTTGTTGCTGGGTTTGCGGCTTCGCCCCTGGCTGACCCGGCTGCTGCTCTTTGCGCCGCTCCTCGCCGAGCTTTTGCGGTTCGGCCTGCGCCAGCAATCGCGGCGACGTCGAAGGGGCGACCTGCGCCGCAAGGGAGCCGCAGCCCAGCGCCAAGGCTGCAATCATGAATGTGCTCGCGAGAAGTGTCTGGTTCTTGCAAATCGGGCTCATGTTCCTGCCTCGGAAAGGGAATGCGGCAGGCACACGCCACACAATCGTGCTCGGACTATGGCAAGGCTCCAGGAGAACGGCTGAGAGCGCGTCGGCTCTGACGAGGCAGGCGCGGCCGGGGTTTTGGGGAACGTGCTATCTCGGCCCGGCGACGCGGTTTGCGGGGATCGGGCGTTTGTCCCCTAATATTCCGGCGAGCCGAAAGGGAAGCGACATGTCCTATCAGGAGATACGCTACGAGATCGCCGGGCGCATCGCGACGATCACGCTCGATCGACCGGACCGTCTCAATGCCTGGACGCCGAACATGGGCGAGGAAGTGCGCGAGGCGATGCGCGGGGCGGCCGACGCGGACGAGGTGCGGGTGATCGTGCTCACCGGTGCCGGCCGCGGCTTCTGCGCCGGCGCGGACATGGCCACGCTCTCGCGGCTCACCGAGGGCCGCGGCGCGGGCGCGGCCTCGCAAGTCCCGCCATTCGATCCGAGCGCCCGGCCCGATTTCCAAAAACGCTACTCGTATTTCCCCGCGGTGCCCAAGCCGATCATCGCCGCCGTCAACGGCCCCTGCGCTGGGCTCGGCCTCGTGCTCGCGCTCTATTGCGACCTGCGTTTCGCGGCTCCGGAGGCGCAGTTCACGACCGCGTTCTCCCGCCGCGGGCTCATCGCCGAGCACGGCATCAGCTGGACCTTGCCGAGCCTCATCGGGCTCTCCGGAGCGCTCGACCTTTTGCTCTCGGCACGGCGCGTCGGCGCCGAGGAGGCACTGCGCTTGCGATTGGTCGACCGCGTGACCCCGCCGGGCGAGCTGATGGATCAAGTTCGCGCCTATGCCTCGGCGCTTGCCGATGCGGTCTCCCCGCGATCGATGCGGGTGATGAAACGCCAGCTGTGGGAGGCTCGATTCCAGACCCTGGCGCAAGCGATCGAGACCGCCGATCAAGAGATGGCGGCGAGCTTCGCCAGCGAGGATTTCCGCGAGGGCGTCGCCCATTATGTCGAGAAGCGCAAGCCGGCGTTCTCGGGACGATGAGTCTCAGCTCCCGGGAACGGGATGCGATGCACGTCTGCATGTCTGTTCGGAACCATGCTAGCGATCGAGCCAATGCAAGGAGATTGCCATGTTCATGTCGGCCGCCGATTATCGCGAGTCGCTGCGCCGCTATTCGCCGCGCGTGTTCATCGACGGGCATGCGGTCGAGAGCGTCGCCGATGACCCGCGGCTTGCGCCCGGCATCGCCGCGCTCGGCGTGAGCTATGATTTTGCCAAGAATCCCGCGCACG
This sequence comes from Xanthobacteraceae bacterium, assembly GCA_036395835.1. GTDB lineage: Bacteria > Pseudomonadota > Alphaproteobacteria > Rhizobiales > Xanthobacteraceae > AP-16. The sequence goes on along the minus strand of DASWCW010000296.1, from coordinate 2,679 downwards.
CGCCGCTGATGATCGCGCAAAGCAATGACGGCGCCGGCGTGCCGCGCATGCTGGCGATCGACGCGAGCTCGACCGACCTGCTCTACAAGCTCGAGGCGGTCCGCCTGTTGTGCCGCCGCTGCGGCTGCGCCCAGCGCTATCTGAGCCACGACGCGCTCAATGCCTGCTTCGAGGCGACGCAGGCGGCCGATGCCGCGCACGGCACCGATTATCATCAGCGGCTGCTGGCGTATCTGCAGCGGGTCCAGGAGGAGGACCTCGCGCTCGGGATCGCCATGACGGATGCCAAGGGCGACCGCAGCAAGCGCCCGAGCGAACAGCAAAATCCCGACGTCTACGTCCATATCGCGGAGCGCCGAAACGATGGCATCGTCATCCGCGGCGCCAAGGCGATCGTGACCGCGGCGCCCTATGTGCACGAATTTCTGGTGATGCCGTGCCGGCGGATGCGGCCGGAAGATTCCGCGTTCGCGGTCTGCTGCGCCGTGCCGGTCGATGCCGCCGGCGTGACCGTTGCGGCACGGCCGGCGGGCCGTCCGGGCGAGGCCGCGGCGAAATTTTCGGCGCGCTACGGACAATCGACCGGCGTCGTGCTGTTCGAGGACGTGTTCGTGCCGTGGGAGCGGGTGTTTCTCGCCGGCGAGTGCGAGGAGGCGGCGGTGCTGACCACCTCCTATGCGACGCATCACCGCCATTCCTGCATCGGCGCGCGCGCCGGGTTCGGCGATCTCTTGATCGGCGCCGCCGCGCTGATGATCGAGGCGAACGGGCTCGATCCAGAGCGCCACGCCCACGTGCGCGACGCCATGGTCGAGCTCATCAAGATCGTCGAGGGATTTTTCGCCTGCGGGGTGGCGGCCTCGGTCTACGGCAGAACCAACGCGGCCGGCTCGATCGCGCCCGATGCGGTGTTCGCCAACATCGGCAAGCTGCTGCTCTCGACCCAGATCTACGACATGCACCGGCTGGCCCACGATCTCTCCGGAGGGCTCATCGTGGCGCTGCCCGGTCCCGACGAGGACCATAATCCCGCGACGCAGGCCTCGCTCTCTGCCGTGCTCGCCGGGCGCGCCGACATTCCGGCGGCGCAGCGCCTCGAGGTCGCTCGCCTGGTCGAGGATCTCACCGCCTCGCATCAGGGCGGCTGGTATTCGCTGATCTCGCTCCACGGCGGCGGCTCGCCCGAAGCCATGAAGCGCGAGATCTGGCGCAGCTATCCGGTGAGCGAGAAGGCGGCGCTGATCGAGGACCTGCTCGACCGCGGCGTTCTCGCCGACGGCCGGCGCGTCTCGAAGCAGCCCGGCCGCTGCTGCGTCACCGGCTGCGAGGTCCCACCGCTGCCGAGCGCAGCCGAATAAGTCGTCACGCGCATGTAAATAAAGAGGCCGGATGCTGTTGCATCCGGCCTGTGTCGTTTGGTCGACCTGGGGCTCAATGATGCTTTGGTGGCGGACCACCGCCCCCGCCACCGGGCTTGGGGCCGCCGCCGCCGCCTCCGCCGCCGCCCACGCTCCGGAAGCTGGTGGCTCCGCCGCCGCCACCGCCGCCCTTGGGGCCGCCGCCTTTGAAGCCGCCACCGGCACCCCCGCCGCCGCTGGAGCTGCTAAAGGTCTTGACGCCCTTGGGGCCACTGCCGCCGCCACCGCCAGGTTTATGGCTGGTGCCGCCACCGCCGCCCGTGCTGGACAGCGTCTTGGTGCCTCCCTTGGGACCGCTGCCGCCCGGCTTGTGACCGGTACCGGTGCCGCCGCCAGTGCTGGACAGCGTCTTGGTGCCGCCCTTGGGACCGCTCCCGCCAGGCTTGTGGCCGGTGCCGCCGGCGCCAGTGGCGGAGAGAGTCTTCGCGCCTCCCTTGGGGCCGCCGGGGCCGCCGAGCTTGGGACTGCCGCCCTTCGGGCCGCCGCCCAGCTTGCCGTACTGCTGATGAAGCGACTGGTTCTTGAAGGGGACGCCGCCGCGATGCTCGGGATGGAAGCTCACCTTCTGGAATTGGGGACCGCCGGGGTGCGGCTTCCCGCTATACTTGCTGAACAGCACCGTGTTGACGACGACGCCGCCGGAATACCAGTGATAGCCGCACCATACCGCCGGCCCGACGAAGAAGGCCGGCCCCCAGCCCCAGATCGGGCCCGGCGTCCACCAGACCGGATACCAGAAGAACGGCGGGGCGATGTAGATGGTGGACCAATAGCCGACGCCGAAGACGACGATCGGGTCGTAGACCGGCACGTAATAGACCTCCGGCTCCACCGGCTCGATGTAGTAGACGACCTCGGGTGCCGGCCCCGCGTAGCCGGGCGGCGGAGGCTTCTTGATGACCTTCACGTGTTCGTCGGGTTTCAGATTGCCGGCCGCTTCCGCCCTGGCGCGCAGGACCTGGACCGCCTTGGTGATATCGTCGGGCTGCGCCAGAAACGCCTCGCCGAGCTGCTGCGTCCAATCGAGCTTCTCGCTCATGAGGAACAGCACATCGTGAACTGAGGTCAAACCTTTGACGCTTTCCTCCCACGGCTGCTGCCGCATCGCATTTTCAAGCTCCTGGCCCTTGACGTTCGGGTTGTCCTTGGACCAGCGCGCGGCCATGACGACTTCGAGCGGATAGGTCGAGGCCGTCAGGACCTGCGCCAAGAGCGAGTCCGGATAAAGCGCAATGGGAGACACGAGCTGCTGCACTTGCGC
>DASWCW010000295.1:0-16625 GCA_036395835.1 Xanthobacteraceae bacterium | reverse complement strand
TTCCGTCGATACCGATACGTTTTTCAAGGCGCCGCTCGCAGAGGCAGACCCGGAAATCGCCGAAGCGATCGGGCTCGAGCTCGGGCGCCAGCACGAGGAGATCGAGCTGATCGCCTCGGAGAACATCGTCAGCCGCGCCGTGCTCGAAGCGCAGGGCTCGGTGCTCACCAACAAGTATGCGGAAGGCTATCCGGGCCGGCGCTACTACGGCGGCTGCCAGTTCGTCGATATCGCGGAGAAACTCGCGATCGAGCGCAGCACCAAGCTGTTCGGCTGTGCCTTCGCCAACGTGCAGCCGCACTCGGGCGCGCAGGCCAACCAGGCGGCATTCATGGCGATGATGCAGCCTGGCGACACGTTCATGGGCCTCAACCTTGCCGCCGGCGGCCACCTGACCCACGGGTCGCCGGTTAATCTCTCGGGCAAGTGGTTCCATGTCGTGCCCTATGGGGTGCGCCGGCAGGACCACCGCATCGATTTCGACGAGGTCGAGCGCCTCGCGCAACAGCACAAGCCGAAAGTGATCGTCACCGGCGGCTCGGCCTACCCGCGGATCATCGATTTCCGCCGCTTCCGGGAGATCGCGGACCGCGTCGGCGCGCTGGTCATGGTCGACATGGCGCATTTCGCCGGCCTGGTGGCTGGCGGCGTGCATCCGAGCCCGTTCCCGCATGCGCATGTCGCGACTTCGACGACGCACAAGACCTTGCGCGGACCCCGCGGCGGCTTCGTGCTGACCAACGACGAGGAGCTGGCGCGCAAGATCAATTCCGCAGTGTTTCCAGGCTCGCAGGGCGGGCCGTTGATGCACGTGGTCGCCGCCAAGGCGGTGGCATTCGGCGAGGCGCTGCGGCCCTCGTTCCGCTCCTATGCCAAAGCGGTGGTCGAGAACGCCAGGGCGCTGGCCGAGATCCTCAAGTCGCGGGGCCTCGACATCGTCTCGGGCGGCACCGACACGCACCTCATGCTGGTCGACCTTCGACCCAAGCGCCTGACCGGCAAGGTGGCGGAAGCCGCGCTGGGTCGTGCGCAGATCACCTGCAACAAGAACGGGATCCCGTTCGATCCGGAGAAACCGACCGTCACCTCCGGGATTCGCCTCGGCACTCCTGCGGGCACGACGCGCGGCTTCGGCGTCGCCGAGTTTCAGCAGATCGGAGAAATGATCGCCGAGGTGCTCGATGCCGTCGCCCACAGCGGCGCCGGCGAGGACGTCGCAGCCGAGGCGGCGGTACGGGAAAAGGCGAAGCGGCTGGTCGCTCGATTCCCGATCTATAACGTCTGAGTTGCGAGCATGCGCTGTCCGAACTGCGGAAGCCTCGATACTCAGGTCAAGGATTCGCGTCCGACCGAGGATTCCGCCGCCATCCGTCGGCGGCGGGTGTGTCTCGCCTGCAATTTCCGTTTCACCACGTTCGAGCGGGTGCAATTGCGCGAGCTCGTCGTCATCAAGCGCAACGGACGGCGCGTGCCGTTCGACCGTGACAAGCTGATGCGCTCGGTTCAGATCGCGTTGCGCAAGCGCCCGGTCGAGCCCGAGCGCATCGAGCAGATGGTCTCGAAAATCGTCCGCGAGCTGGAGAGCCTCGGCGAGAGCGAAGTGAGCTCGGAAACCATCGGCGAGACCGTGATGGAGCATCTGCGCGGGCTCGACGATGTCGCTTACGTTCGGTTCGCCTCGGTCTACCGAAATTTCCGCGAGCCCAAGGATTTCCACGCGGTACTGGGAGAGCTGAGCGCCGACGAGCAGGTCCGGGCGCCCGCGCACGAACACAAATGACTGCCGCCGCCGAGGCGATGTCTCCGGCTTTGGCCGAGGATGCGCGGTTCATGACCTCGGCGCTTGCGCTGGGGCGCCGCGGGCTCGGGAACGTCTGGCCCAATCCCGCCGTGGGGGCGCTCCTCGTGCGGCAAGGCCCGGCGGGCCCCACCGTGGTTGGACGGGGTTGGACTCAGCCCGGCGGGCGCCCTCACGCCGAAATCGAGGCGCTGGCGCGTGCCGGAACCCTGGCGCGGGGCGCCACGCTCTATGTCACGCTCGAGCCATGCTCCCACCATGGCAAAAGCCCGCCTTGCGCCGACGCGATCGTCGCCGCGGGAGTTTCGACCGTGGTCTCGGCACTCGAGGATCCGAACCCGGAGGTCGCCGGCGGCGGGCATGCGCGGCTGAAGGCCGCCGGCATCGCCGTGAGGACCGGCACCGCTGCGGCCAAGGCCGTTCGCGCCCATGCGGGTCATATCCGCCGCATGCGCGAGGGTAGACCCGAGGTCACGCTCAAGCTGGCGATCTCCGCGGACGGCAAGGCCGGCCTTGCGGGGCGGCGGCCGGCGGCCATCACCGGTGAGCACGCGCGCGACCGCGTTCATCGCCTGCGCGCGATGAACGACGCCATCCTGGTCGGAATCGGGACCGCAATTGCCGATGATCCTTTGCTCACGTGCCGGCTTCCCGGTATGGCCGACCGCTCGCCGGTGCGCGTCGTGGTCGATGCGACGTTGCGGCTCCCCCTCGATGGCCGCCTGATCGCGAGCGTCGGGGAAGCGCCGCTTTGGGTCATCACGGCTGCGTGCGCGCCTGGCGACCGGGAAGGGGCGCTGTGCACGCGAGGAGCCGAAGTGATGCGGGTCGAAAGCGCGGCGCCTGGCCGGCTCGATCTGGGCGCAACCTTGCGGCTCCTCGCCGCAAGAGGCATCACCCGGCTCCTGGTCGAAGGCGGCCCGATCCTCGCGGCTTCGATGATGGCCAGCGATCTCGTGGACGAAGTCGCGCTGTTCCGAGCGAGCACGATGATCGGGCCCGGCGGCATCGACGCATTCGAGGGAATGCCGCTATCGGCCTTGACGGGCTCGCAGCGGTTCAAGTCGCTGGGCACCGAATCCGCAGGACCGGATCGTCTGGAAACTTTTGTGCGGGCCTGACCTGTGTTCACCGGCATCGTCACCGATATCGGCGAAGTGCTTGCCGTCACGCCGCGCGCCGAGGGGTTGCGCCGGCTGACGATCGGCTGTTCCTACGACCGCGCCTCGATCGAGCTCGGTGCGTCGATCGCGTGCGCGGGCATCTGCCTGACCGTGGTGGAGGCGGGGGATCGGGCTGGCCGAACCTGGTTTGCCGTGGACGCCGCGGCCGAAACCCTTGCCGTCACCACCGCCGGAACCTGGCGCGAGGGCACTCGTATCAATTTGGAGCGCGCGCTGAAGCTGGGAGACGAGCTCGGCGGCCATCTCGTCAGCGGACATGTCGACGGCATCGCGCAGGTGCTCGCGCGCGAAGATCTACCCGACATGGCCCGGTTCACGCTGACTGCGCCCGCCGCGCTGGCGCGGTTCATCGCGCCCAAGGGCTCGGTCGCGCTCGACGGCACCTCGCTCACGGTCAATGCGGTCGATGGCAACACCTTCGGCGTTCTCATCATTCCTCACACGCTGGAAGCGACGACGCTGCGCGCCAATCGCGAAGGCGCCGCGCTCAATCTCGAGGTCGACCTGATGGCGCGCTACGCCGCACGTCTGCTGGAGGCGCGGTAGGAAGCGCCGTAGGATGGGTTGAGCGCAGCGAAACCCATCGTGGTAGAGGTTCGGCGAGAGGGGATGGATTTCGCTGACGCTCAATCCATCCTCCACGACGGTTTGTCAGAGGCTTGAATGGCCGAGCCGCGCAGAGCCGACAGGAAAGAGAAAAGCGATGTCGCCGGCGCGCGCCTTCTCGTCGTCGAGGCGCGGTTCTACGACGATATCGCCGATGCGCTGCTCGCCGGGGCCCGGCGCGTGCTCGAGCAGGAAGGCGCCGCCTTCGACCTCATCAGCGTGCCGGGATCGCTGGAAATTCCCGCCGCGATCGCGATCGCGCTCGATGCGGCGGAACGCAGAGGCCGTCCCTATGAGGGCGTGGTGGCGCTCGGCTGCGTCATTCGCGGCGATACCATCCATTTCGACATCGTCGCCATCGAATCCGCCCGCGCCCTGATGGACCTTGCGGTCGCGCGCAGCTTGCCGGTCGGCAACGGAATCATCACCGTCGACACCGAGGCGCAGGCGTGGGGGCGCGCGCGGCCGGAGGAAGCCGACAAGGGCGGCGACGCGGCCCGCGCTGCGCTCGCGATGGTGAGAATCAAGCGCCGCCTCGCGTCGCCCGAGGCCGCACGATGACCAAGAGCGCGCCGAAGCCGGGACGCAAGGCCAATCGCCGCGGCGCGGCCCGCCTGGCGGCGGTGCAGGCGCTCTATCAGATGGACATTGCGGCGACTCCGCTCAACGACATCCTTGCCGAATTCGAGAGCCACTGGCTCGGCCGCGAGGTCGACGGCTCGAAATATCTGCCGGCCGAAGCCGCATTTTTCCGGGAGCTCGTCGGCGGCTTCGTCCGCGAGCAGCGAAAACTCGACCCGCTGATCGACCGCGCGCTCGCCGGCGGCTGGCCGCTCAAGCGCATCGAGGCCTTGCTGCGCGCCGTGCTGCGCGCGGGCGCCTTCGAGCTCGACCAGCGCCGCGACGTTCCCGCACGCGTCGTCATCTCGGAATACGTCGACGTCGCCAATGCGTTCCTCGACGGCGAGGAGACCGGCATGGCCAATGCGGTGCTGGATCTGTTGGCACGCCAATTGCGGTCGGCCGAATTCGACCAGGCGACGGGCTGAGCGCGATGGCGAAGCCCGAAGGCTCCGCGGAGGATCGGCTGATCGCGCGCTATTTTCGTCCGCTCGCGACGCATCCGGGCGCGCTCGGCCTCGCGGACGACGCCGCGATCCTGGTGCCGCCCCCCGGCTGCGACCTCGTGCTCAAGGCCGATGCCATCATCGGCGGCGTGCATTTCTTCCCCGATGATCCCGCCGGCGCCGTCGGGCGCAAGGCGTTGCGCGTCAACCTCTCGGATCTCGCCGCCAAGGGCGCCAAGCCGGTCGGCTTCCTGCTTTCGCTTGCGCTGCCCGCCGGCACGCCGGACGCATGGCTGGCGGATTTCGCCGATGGCCTGCGCGCCGACGCGCAGTTCTACGGATGTCCGCTGTTCGGCGGCGACACCGATCGAACGCCGGGGCCGGTGATGGTCTCGATCGCCGCGTTCGGCACGGTGCCGCATGGCAGCATGGTGCGACGGAGCGGGGCGAAACCGGGCGACTGCGTGTTCGTGAGCGGCACGATCGGCGACGCGGCGCTCGGCGTGAAGCTGCGGCGCGAGCCGGCATTGGCGGCGCGCTATCAACTCGAGCCGCGCGAACGGGACCATCTCCTGGCGCGATATCTCATTCCCGAGCCGCGCGTCGACCTGTCCGAGCAAATACGCCTGCAGGCGTCGGCTGCCATGGATGTTTCCGACGGCCTTGCCGGCGATCTCGCGAAGCTATGCGCCGCCTCCGGCGTGTCCGCCGACGTCGAGATCGAGCAGGTGCCGCTTTCCGACGCGGCCCGGCGCGTCGTCGCTGTCGACGAACATGCCAGGGAGCTCGCCGTGACTGGCGGCGATGATTACGAGGTCGTGTGCACGATAGCGGCGGAAAACCGCGAGGCGTTTCGGGCGGCGGCGCTTGCATCGGGCGTCGCCGTCACCGAGATCGGCCGCATCGTTGCCGGCCGCGCTGCGCCGCGATTTCGGGACCGGCACGGGCATCCGCTCGAGTTTGCGCATCCCTCGTTCAGCCATTTCTGATTTCGGTGCCTGCCGCGAGTGGGATCGAGCTGCGGCGTGCATCTCCGGCGTTGCGTCGCAGCGGTGTTTTTGGCAATGTCCGCGCCGCTTCAGGACCCTTGCGGTCCGGCCTGGCCGGCTTCGGCCGCATCGGCGCGGTGAGGGGGCTCCCGCTCGTTTTCAGCGAAATGGGGTGGAATTCATGACTGCTTTGTGGGGCATCATCGCCTGCGGCGTGCTCGCCATCCTCTACGGCATCTGGGCCATCCAGTCCGTGATGTCGGCGGATGCCGGAAGCCAAAAAATGCAGGAAATCGCCGCGGCCACCCGCGAAGGCGCGCAGGCCTACCTCAAGCGCCAGTACACGACGATCGCCGTGGTCGGGATCATCATTTTCGTCATCGTCGGATTTTTGCTCGGCTGGCTGGTTGCGCTCGGGTTCGCGATCGGCGCTGTGCTTTCCGCCGCGGCCGGCTTCATCGGCATGAACGTTTCGGTCAGGGCCAACGTGCGCACGGCGCAGGCGGCGATCGGCTCGCTGGCCGGCGGCTTGGACATCGCCTTCAAGTCGGGCGCGATCACCGGCATGTTCGTGGCCGGGCTGGCTTTGCTCGGCGTCACCGTCTATTTCGCCGTTCTGACCGGCGGGCTCGGGAAGGCCCTCAACGACCGCACCGTGATCGATGCCCTGGTGGCACTCGGCTTCGGCGGATCGCTGATCTCGATCTTCGCGCGCCTCGGCGGCGGCATCTTCACCAAGGGCGCCGACGTCGGCGGTGATCTCGTCGGCAAGGTCGAAGCCGGAATTCCCGAGGACGACCCGCGCAATCCCGCGACCATCGCCGACAACGTCGGTGACAACGTCGGCGATTGCGCCGGCATGGCGGCCGACCTGTTCGAAACCTATGCGGTGACCACGGTGGCCACCATGGTGCTCGCCTCGATCTTCTTCGGCGGCAACGCCGCGCTCCTCAGGCCGATGATGACCTTGCCGCTCGCGATCGGGGGCGCCTGCGTGGTGACCTCGATCTTCGGCACCTTCTTCGTCAAGCTCGGGCCGAGCCAATCGATCATGGGAGCGCTCTACAAGGGCTTCATCGTCACTGCCGCGCTCTCGCTCGTCGGCGAGGCGCTGGTGATCTATTTCCTGCTGCCCGGCGGCTTCGGCGCGATCCAGGGCGCCGCCTACACGGGCGCCGCTTTGTTCGCCTGCGGCGTCGTCGGGCTCGTCGTCACCGGGCTCATCGTGTGGATCACCGAGTATTACACCGGCACCAATTTCCGTCCGGTGCAGTCGATCGCCAAGGCCTCGATCACCGGCCACGGCACCAACATCATCCAGGGGTTGGCGATCTCGCTGGAATCGACCGCACTGCCTACCATCGTCATCATCGCCGGCATTCTCGTCAGCTACGGGCTGGCGGGCTTGTTCGGCATCGCTGTGGCCGTGACGAGCATGCTCTCGCTTGCGGGCGTGGTCGTTGCGCTCGACGCGTTCGGGCCGGTGACCGACAACGCAGGCGGCATAGCGGAAATGGCGGGTCTGCCGAAGGAGGTGCGAAAGTCGACGGACGCCCTCGATGCGGTCGGCAACACCACCAAGGCGATCACCAAAGGCTATGCGATCGGCTCGGCCGGCCTCGGCGCGCTCGTGCTGTTTGCCGCCTACAACGAGGATCTGAAATATTTCACCGCGCAGGCGACCCAGTATCCGTATTTCCAGGGGGTGAAGCTCGACTTCTCCCTCAACAATCCGTACGTGGTCGCCGGGCTGCTGTTCGGCGGGCTGCTGCCATATCTGTTCGGCGCGCTCGGCATGACGGCAGTCGGTCGCGCGGCGAGCGCGATCGTCGAGGAAGTGCGCCGGCAGTTTCGGGAAAAGCCGGGCATCATGACCTACAAGGACCGGCCGGATTACGGCCGCGCCGTCGATATGCTCACCAAGGCGGCGATCAAGGAGATGATCGTTCCTTCGCTGCTGCCGGTGCTCTCCCCGATCGTCGTGTACTTCATCATCTATTTCGTCGCCGGCCAGGGTGCGGCGGGCAAATCCGCGGCGTTCTCGGCGGTCGGTGCCATGCTGCTCGGCGTCATCGTGACCGGTCTGTTCGTGGCGATCTCGATGACGTCAGGCGGCGGCGCCTGGGACAACGCCAAGAAATACATCGAGGACGGCCACTACGGCGGCAAAGGCTCGGAGCCGCACAAGGCCGCGGTCACGGGCGACACGGTGGGTGATCCTTACAAGGACACCGCAGGTCCGGCCGTCAACCCGATGATCAAGATCACCAATATCGTTGCGCTGCTGCTGCTCGCGGTGCTGGCGCACCGGTGAGTTCGTAGGATGAGGTTGAGCGGTAGCGAAACCCATCGCCTCGCTCAAAATCGGATCCTGTCGTTTCGGCGAATGGGTCCGCGTTGCGCCGCGTCGGCCGCAGCGGGCGGGGGCGCAATCCCGAGCCACGCAATGTAAGATTTTAAGCTAAAATGTCCGACAATCCAAAGGTGCTTTGTGGCGAAATGAAAGGCCATAAGCCATTGATTTCGGACAATTGTTTTATGAACGGAAACTGCGTTCCGCGGCCGATATCGTGAACCGGGCGGGCTCGTCCGGGCCTCGACCCATCCCCGCTCTAGTCCTTGCCGAAGATCTTGAAGACGTAGCTCAGGTAATTGAGCTCCTTGCCGGCCGTGGGCGTGGTGCGGCTGACGAAGTCGAAAACCTTTCCGTCTTGCAATCCGTAGTCCGCCAGGCGCTCGACGCGCCGGTTCTTGTCGAAATAGACGGCAACGACCCGCTGGTTCACCACTTTCTGCGGCAGGAACGCGGTTTTTTCGGCGCGCTCGGAAATATAATAGAACACTTCGCCGTTCACGGTTGCGACGGTCGATGGCGTGCCGAGAACGATGAGCACCTGCTCCTGCGTGGCGCCGAGCGGGATCTGCTCGAGCGCTCCCTCCTGGACCACGTAGCCGTGGTAGTAGGTCTGGGTGAAGCAGCCGGCGAGCGGCAAGGCGAGGGCGAGCGACATCGCAACGGCGATGATCCCGCGTCTGCCTCCGCGCCGGTCCAAGCTGCGCATGTTCCCCCGGTGCCCCTGTGCCCGCGAACTCGTGACGTACCCCGCAGCCGTGCCGATTGCAACGCGCGGGACGAGCAGGCCGCGATGCCGCGCCGCGCCCGGGCCGATGTCGGCCTCCTTGAGGTTTGCACCATCGGTGCCGTCTATGGCGCGATCGTGGCGCAAATCGACGCGAGACGCCGTCCGCGCGGTTCGGCAACCGCCAAGCGCCGAGACGGCGTCCCCCGGGTGCAAATTTCTCGCTGAAGCACCATATTTCCGTCGGAGAATCGTATTTTCAGGACTTTCGGATGGCCAGAACTGAGCACCCTTGGAGCGTGCCCGTTCGGGTGCAGGATGTTCCCGAGACCGGCCGTAGCTTCGAGCTCTCGGCCGATGCGTCGATCTGCACCGCCGTCGCCGAAGCCGCGGGAGTGAACGGATTGAAGCAGCTCGACGCTACGTTCGAGCTCAGCCGGCACGGCCGAAGCGCTCTGCACGTCGTCGGCAGGGTCTCCGCGACCGTGCGGCAGACCTGCGTCGTCACCCTTGAACCGATCTTCAACGAGGTGATCGAGCCGGTCGATCTCATGTTCGCACCCGCCGGCGCGCAAACGAGTGCGGCGGAACTTCCCGCCGAGGTCGACGATCCTCCCGAGCCGATCATCGACGGCATGGTCGATCTGGGCGCGATTGCGACCGAGTTCCTCATCCTGGCCATCGATCCGTATCCGCGCAAGCCGGGTGCCGTGTTCGAGCCGCCGCGCAGCGCGGATCAGGACGCGACGCCGTTTGCGGCGCTCGCGGCTCTCAAGAAAAACGATGGCGGATCCGGGCGTTAGTCGGTTCCTCTCGGAGTCCGACAAGTGTGTTGTGTCCTTTGGCCGACACGCTATTGTCCACCGGGTTTGTCGCCGGGCTGCTCCGAAAACCACAATTCCGGCGCGTAGAAGGGTGCTGCCAGGGTCGATCCATGCCCCATAAGGTCCGTATCGCGCTCGACGCCATGGGGGGCGACGTTGGCGCGTCGGTAGTCGTGCCGGGAGCCGAGATATCCCTGCAGCGTCACCCCGATACTGAATTCCTGCTGTTCGGCGACCGCGCCGCGATCGAGCCTTTGCTGGAGGCCAGACCGGCACTGAGGGCCGCCGCGCGGGTCATCCACACCGATGTGGCGATCAAGATGGACGACAAGCCGAGCCAGGCTTTGCGGTACGGCCGCTGGAAGTCGTCGATGTGGCTGGCGCTGGACGCGGTGAAGAAACACGAAGCCGACGCAGCGGTGTCGGCCGGCAATACCGGCGCACTGATGTTCATGGCCAAATTCAATCTCAAGACCATCGAAGGCATCGATCGCCCGGCGATCGCAGCGTTGTGGCCGACCCTGAAAGGCGAATCCATCGTGCTCGATCTGGGCGCTTCGATCGGCGCCGACGCCCAGCATCTGGTGGACCTCGCGGTGATGGGCAGCGCCATGGCGCGTGTCGTCTTCGGGCTCGATCGGCCCACCGTGGGGCTGCTCAACATCGGCGTCGAGGAGGTCAAGGGTCTCGAGCAAGTGCGCGAGGCGGGCCGATTGTTGCGCGAGGCAAACCTGCACAATCTCGACTATGTGGGTTTCATCGAAGGCACCGACATCGCCGGCGGGACGGCCGACGTGGTCGTCACCGAGGGCTTCGCCGGCAACATCGCGCTCAAGACGGCCGAAGGCACCGCCCGGCAATTCGCCGAATATCTCAGGAGCGCCATGAACCGCACATGGCGCACTCGGCTCGGCTATTTCTTGGCGCGCCAGGCGTTCCGCACACTCAACGAGAAGATGGATCCGCGCAAGGTCAACGGGGGAGTGTTTCTCGGGCTCAACGGCATCGTCATCAAGAGCCACGGCGGCACCGACGCCGAGGGCTTCGCTGCGGCGATCGATCTCGGCTACGACATCGCGCGCTACGAGCTGCTCGCGAAAATCGAGCAGACGCTGCGCCGGGAAGCCGCCGACGACCCGGCGATCAAGATCGGCGGGGTCGCCTCGTGAGCGTCCTGCGTTCGGTCGTGCTCGGCTGCGGTGCCTATCTGCCGAAGCGCATTCTCAACAATGACGATCTCGCGCGGATGGTCGACACCTCCGACGAATGGATCGTGCAGCGCACCGGCATTCGTCAACGCCACGTCGCCGCACCCGGCGAGTTCACCTCGCATCTGGGGATCGCCGCCGCCCGCGGCGCGATCACCGATGCGGGCATCGATCCGCAATCCATCGACTTGATCGTAGTGGCGACCTCCACGCCGGACAACACATTTCCGGCCACGGCGGTATCGGTGCAGGAAGGGCTCGGCATCACCGGCGGCGCGGCATTCGATCTGCAAGCGGTCTGCTCGGGGTTCGTGTTCGGGCTCGCGACGGCCGACGGGCTGCTCCGGACCCGGGAGTTCAAGCGCGCGCTGGTGATCGGTGCGGAAACATTCTCGCGAATCCTCGACTGGACCGACCGCACCACCTGCGTGCTGTTCGGCGACGGCGCCGGGGCCGTGGTGCTCGAGGCGCAGGACCAGCCCGGCACGACCGAGGATCGCGGCGTGCTGACGTCGCGCTTGCGCTCGGACGGCCGCTACAAGATGAAGCTCTATGTCGACGGCGGTCCGTCCTCGACCGGCACCGTCGGCCACCTGCGCATGGAGGGACGCGAGGTGTTTCGCCACGCCGTGGCGATGATCTCCGACGTGGTCACCGAGGCGTTCCGCGAAACCGGGTATTGCGTCGATGATATCGACTGGTTCGTGCCGCATCAGGCCAACCAGCGCATCATCGACGGCTCGGCGCACAAGCTCGGCATCGACCCGAAAAAGATCGTCAGCACCGTGGACCGGCACGGCAACACGTCGGCAGCTTCGATCCCGCTCGCGCTCGCGGTCGCTCGGGCGGACGGACGCATCAAGCACGGCGACCTCGTCCTGCTCGAGGCGATGGGCGGCGGGTTCACTTGGGGCGCCTTGCTGCTGCGCTGGTAAGCTCTCGTCCGGGCAGCATTGACCGGGCGTGTGAATATCGTCGATAATTCATAAGGATAGGTTTGCCGCGGAGCGGGGCGGAACGATGACCGGGAAAACTGTGACACGCGCGGATCTCTGCGAGGCGGTCTACCAGAAAGTAGGCCTCTCGCGCACCGAATCCGCTATGCTGGTCGAACTGGTGCTCAAGGAGATCACCGACTGCCTGGAACGCGGAGAAACCGTGAAGCTTTCCTCGTTCGGGTCGTTCGTCGTGCGCAAGAAGGGTCAAAGAATCGGGCGCAATCCCAAGACCGGCAAGGAAGTGCCGATTTCCCCCCGCCGGGTCATGGTGTTCAAGCCTTCCGCAATCCTGAAGCAGCGCATCAATCCAGGGCCGGACGGCGGCCACAAGGCCTAGAACGAAGGAGCCTGCCGCGATGGAAAAGGCGCCGGACGCGTTCCGCACCATCAGCGAAGTCGCGGAGGAGCTCGATCTTCCCCAGCATGTGCTCCGCTTCTGGGAAACCCGGTTCGCCCAGATCAAGCCGATGAAGCGCGGCGGCGGCCGGCGCTATTACCGGCCCGACGACGTGGACCTGCTGCGCGGAATTCGCCATCTGCTCTACGGCGAGGGGTACACGATCCGCGGGGTACAACGCATCCTCAAGGACGAGGGCATCAAATTCGTTCAGGCGGTTTGGCACACCGGGGCGCCGCAGCCGAAGCGAACCGCCGAGGACGAAGATGGCGGCGATGAGACGGCCGCTGCCGCTCCCGGCGCGCAAGAGGGCAGCCGGGGATTGCTGGGTCTGTGGCCTTCGATTCTCGGTGCGACCGATGAACCTGACGTCGCCGATGCCGCCGATGCGCAGCGCATCGAGCCCTCCCTCGAGCGTGCGAGCGACCTGGGCGAGGCGGTGCCCGGTCGGGCTGCGCGGGCAAAAGCCATGGCCCAGCCCGGCGAGCCGCATCGCTCGGCCGAATCCGCCGGTTCGGGTAGCGAGCTTCCGCGCGAGGATATTCGCAGGCTTCAAGCAGCCATGTTCGAGCTCGGCGAATGCCGCAGACTGCTCGATGCGGCGCTCGGCGAAAAATAGCTGAGCGGAGATTTTGGACCGGATTGCCGGCCCGGCTTCGGCCCTATCTCTGCGTTCGATGCTCCAGCGATAGCGGTACGTCATTGGCGGCCTGATTTGCCGGTCAAGTCGGCGCGTCGGCTGCGCTGACGCCAGGATGGAATGAGCCATGGACATCCGCTCGGTGACGGCGGCCGTGCGCACCTGGCCGCTCAGTCTGGGCCAAAAAGGCGCGCTGCCGAATTTTTACGATCTGGTGCTCTTTGCGTTCATCGCGGCGGCTTTCGTCGCGCTGGCGCACGGCGCGCGCGAGATGGAAGCTCCGTTGGCGAGCCTCGATGTCGCCCCGGTGACGCTCGATCCGGTCAAGCTGCCCGAGTATGCATTGCGCACCACGCTCAGGATGTTTGCGGCCATCCTGGCATCGCTCGCCTTTACGTTCGTGGTCGCAACCCTGGCGGCCAAGAGCCGCAAGGCCGAGCTGGTCATCGTTCCCGCCTTGGATGTCCTTCAATCGGTCCCGGTGCTCGGCTTTCTGACCTTCACCTTCGTATTCTTCATGGAGCTTTTCCCCGGCAGCCAGCTGGGCGCGGAATGCGCGGCGATCTTCGCGGTGTTCACGGCGCAAGCCTGGAACATGGCTTTCAGCTTCTATCAGTCGCTGCGGACGATCCCGAGAGATCTCGATGAGGTGAGCCGGCACTTTCGGCTGTCGCCATGGCTGCGCTTCTGGCGGCTGGAAGCGCCATTCGCTGCCCCGGGTCTGATCTGGAACACGATGATGTCGATGTCGGGCGGATGGTTCTTCGTGGTCGCCTCCGAGGCGATCACGGTGGGCAGCACCAGCATCAAGCTGCCCGGCATCGGGTCCTGGCTCGCAATCGCCATCGATCGCAAGGATATCGCCGCGGTGGCGATGGCAGTGGCGGCCATGGCGCTCGTGATCCTGGCCTACGACCAGCTGCTGTTTCGGGCGATCGTGGCTTGGGCGGACAAGTTCCGTTTCGAGCAGACTGCGGCGCAGCAGCGGCCGAGATCTTGGGTCTACGACCTCGTCCGGCGCACTCGCCTGTTGCGCCGCATGTTGACGCCGATCGCGCGAGTCTTTTCGGGGCTCGCTCGGCTGCGCTTTCCCGCATTCGGGGACAGCCGAGAGCGAGCGATTCCGGGTTGGGTCGGCAAAGCTTCGGACATCCTTTGGGTCGTGCTCCTGCTTGCCGCCGCGAGCTACTCGGGCTGGGTGGCAATCGATTATCTGCGCACGACGCTCGGTCCTGACGACGTCGTCGGCGCCGTCGGACTTGGCTTGCTGACGCTCGCGCGGGTTGTCGTGCTGATTGGGATCGCGAGCCTGATCTGGGTTCCGATCGGGGTATGGATCGGGCTGCGCCCTTGGGCCGCGGAACTGGTGCAGCCGATGGCGCAATTCCTCGCGGCGTTTCCCGCCAACGTGCTGTTTCCGATGGTCGTCGTCGCCATCGTGGCATGGAGGCTCAACCCCAACATTTGGCTCAGCCCGCTCATGGTGCTGGGTACGCAATGGTACATCCTGTTCAATGTCCTGGCCGGCGCCAGTGCCTTCCCGACCGACCTGCGGGAAGTATCCAGATTGTACCGCCTGCGCTCCTGGCAATGGTGGCGCAAGGTGATCCTCCCGGGGATCTTGCCCTATTACGTGACCGGTGCGCTCACGGCGTCGGGCGGTTGCTGGAATGCGAGCATTATCGCCGAAGTGGCGAACTGGGGCGACATCAAGCTCGAGGCGGCCGGGCTCGGCGCCTTCATTGCCGGCGCAACCGAGGCGGGCGACTATCCCCGCGTCGTGCTCGGGATCGTGGTGATGGCGGTATTCGTGGTTCTGCTCAACCGATTGCTCTGGCGGCGACTGTATACGATCGCGGAACGCCGCACTCGCCTCGATTGAGAGGAGCCGGCAATGGATGCCCCGCTGTCAGCACTCGCTCCGCTGGTCCAGGTGGAAGGCTTGCGCCACGTCTATCGGCAGGGCGAGGGCAACGTGCTCATTCTCGACGGCGTCGATCTCACGCTCCAGGACAAGGAAATCGTGGGGCTGCTCGGGCGCTCCGGCAGCGGCAAATCGACCATGCTGCGCATCATCGCCGGTCTGATGCCGCCGACGGCCGGAATCGTCGCGATCGACGGCGAGCCGGTGAGGGGGCCCGCCAGCCAGGTTGCGATGGTGTTCCAGACCTTCGCGCTGTTTCCATGGCTCACCGTGCTCGACAATGTCGAAATCGGGCTCGAGGCGCAGGGGATGCCCGCCGCGGAACGCCACAAGCGCGCCTTGGCCGCCATCGATCTCATCGGGCTTGACGGTTACGAAAGCGCGTTTCCCAAAGAGCTGTCGGGCGGCATGCGCCAGCGTGTCGGGTTCGCCCGCGCGCTGGTCGTGCACCCGAAGGTGCTGTTGATGGACGAGCCCTTCTCCGCGCTCGATGTGCTGACTGCCGAGACCCTGCGCACCGATTTGCTCGACCTGTGGAGCGAGGGACGCATGCCGATCCGCTCGATCCTGATGGTGACTCACAATATCGAAGAGGCGGTGCTCATGTGCGACCGCATCCTGGTGTTTTCCTCGAGCCCCGGCCGCGTCGCCGCGGACATCAAGGTGGACCTGCCGCAGCCGCGCAACCGGCTCGATCCGGTCTTCCGCCAGCTCGTCGACGATATCTACGCCAGCATGACCGAAAAGCCGACAGGCAGGTCGGCCCGCGATGGCGTGTTTCCCGGAACCGGAATCGCCATGTTGTTGCCGCGCGTTTCACCCAATGTGCTTGCCGGGCTGATTGAGACGGTGGCCGCGGAACCCTACAACGGCCGCGCCGATCTCCCGCCTCTGGCCGCCAAGCTGCAGATGGAGATCGACGACCTGTTTCCGATTCTGGAGACGCTGCAGCTGCTGCGCTTCGCCGAAGTCGCCGAAGGCGATGTCCGCCTCACCGAAGCCGGCATGCGTTTCGCGCGAGCCGATCTCGATGAAGGCAAGCGGCTGTTCGCCCAGCACCTGATCGCCTATGTGCCGCTCGCCGCGCATATCAAGCGCGTGCTCGACGAGCGCGCGAGTCACCGCGCCCCGGCGACGCGCTTCCGCGACGAGCTCGAGGATTCGATGTCGGAGGAACGGGCGGAAAACACGTTGCGCGCCGTTATTTCCTGGGCGCGCTACGCCGAAGTATTCGCCTACGACGAAGACGCCGGCGTATTCAGCCTGGAGAATCCGAGCTGATCGCCGGACCATCGACTCAGCCCAGGCGTAGCGGTCTCGATCCGAGCTCGGCATTCGCTAAAATTTGAAATGTTTGCAGCGGCACTGCTTAAGCATGCCGGCGGCAATGCGTCCGGCATTAACGCTGAGGGAATGGCACGGCGCTAGGGTCCTGCATACCGAGTTCCCGGCGGGCCGGCCGTTGGCCTCAACCTCGTGTGCTGATTTCTCATGCGTGTCGTCGTCGTCGACCCAAGCCGCACGGTGCTAAAATTCATCGCGCGCCTGCTCGCCACGCGCAACCACGAGGTGCGCACGTTCGTCAGCGCCCGAGAAGCGCTCGAATATATCATCCTGATGTCCTGCGACCGCGACCAGCACAAGCTGATCGAAGCGCTCGACAGCGGTGCCGACGATTTCATCGGGAAGCCGCCGGCCGCCGAGGAACTCTATGCCCGGCTGCGCTCGGCCGAGCGTCTCGCCAATATGCAGCAGGATTTGCTGCGGCTGGCATTGACGGATCCCCTCACCGGCGTGCTCAATCGCCGGGCGTTCTTCGAAAGCGCGCAGGAAGTCTGCGGGCGCGGCGAGACGCTCGATTGTCTTTGCGCCATCGTGATGGACATCGACCATTTCAAGCGCATCAATGA
>DASWCW010000294.1:0-8391 GCA_036395835.1 Xanthobacteraceae bacterium | reverse complement strand
ATCGTCATCGACAAGCCGGCGGGGCTCGTCGTCCACCCCGCCGCCGGCAACTGGACCGGCACGCTGGCCAACGCGCTCGTGGCCCACTGCGGCGCAAGCCTCTCCGGCGTCGGCGGCGTCAAGCGGCCCGGCATCGTGCATCGGCTCGACAGGGACACCAGCGGCCTCATGGTGGTGGCGAAGACCGACCGCGCTCATCGCGCGCTCGCCCGCCAGTTCGCCGAGCACGGCGGCGGCAAGGCGCTGCGCCGCGGTTATCTCGCCTTCGTCTGGGGCGCGCCGGAGCGGCCGCGCGGCACCATCGATAAGCCGATCGGCCGCCATCCGCGCGTGCGCGAGAAGATGGCCGTGCGCGCCGGCGGCCGCGCGGCGGTGACGCACTGGGAAGTGCTCGAACGCTATCTCGGCCGCGACGGCGCGCCGGTGGCGAGCCTGGTCGCCTGCCGCCTCGAGACCGGGCGCACCCACCAGATCCGCGTCCACCTCGCCTCCATCGGGCACCCCCTCCTCGGCGATGAAGTTTACGGAGGCGGCTTCAAGACCAAGGCGAATCAACTCGCCGCCGACGCCAAATCCGCGCTGGAAGCCCTTGGCAGACAGGCACTGCATGCTTATTTACTGGTGGTTGAACACCCATCGCAGGGCACGAATCTGGAGTTCCGCTCGGAACTGCCGGACGATCTTTTACGTTTACGCCACAGCCTCGGTGCGCAGGGCGCGAGGACCTGAGCAAAAGATCGGGTCCAATCAAGGACTTAGGTGTACACGGGAGGGTCACGGCGACGTGACGCCGAGTTAACTTTCTTTCGTACCCCCTTGTCCTGTAATGTTGCGCCCGCGATCAGGCTTCGCGGTCGCAGCATGACGAGCACCGCCGGCTCGGGGAGCGGCGGTGGGCTCCGCCCGCCGGTGCATCGGGGGCAAATTTTGGAGGGCGCTATTATGGCCCGCGCTGCAGCTTTGCCAATCTTAACGGCCGAATCCGGCCTTACCCGCTATCTCGAGGAGATCCGGCGGTTTCCGATGCTGGAACCGCAGGATGAATTCATGCTGGCCAAGCGCTGGCGCGAGCATGGCGACCGAGATGCGGCGCACAAACTCGTCACCAGCCATTTGCGCCTGGTCGCCAAGATCGCCATGGGGTACCGCGGCTATGGCCTGCCGATTTCCGAAGTCATTTCGGAAGGCAATGTCGGCTTGATGCAGGCGGTCAAGCGTTTCGAACCGGAAAAAGGCTTCCGCCTCGCCACCTACGCCATGTGGTGGATCAAGGCGGCGATCCAGGAATACATCCTGCGCTCGTGGTCGCTGGTGAAGATGGGCACCACCGCCAATCAGAAGAAGCTGTTCTTCAACCTGCGCAAGGCCAAGAGCAAGATCTCCGCGCTCGAAGAGGGCGATTTGCGTCCCGACCAGGTCAAGCTCATCGCCAAGCGGCTGGGCGTCACCGAACAGGACGTGGTCGACATGAACCGCCGCCTGGGCGGCGACGTCTCCCTCAACGCGCCGATCCGCGACGACGGCGATTCCGGCGAATGGCAGGATTGGCTCGTCGACGAGGTCTCCGATCAGGAGACGCGGCTGGTCGAGGACGAGGAATCTGACAATCGCAAAAAGGCGCTCGGCGAAGCGCTGTCGGTGCTCAACGATCGTGAGCGGCGCATCTTCGAGGCGCGGCGGCTTGCCGATGACCCGATCACGCTTGAGGATCTAGCGGCTGAGTTCGGCGTGTCGCGCGAACGCGTGCGTCAGATCGAGGTGCGCGCCTTCGAGAAGGTGCAACGGGCGGTGAAGAACCGCATCGCGGCAATGGAAGCCCGACCGAGCACGCCTGCGCTGCACGCGCATTGAGCTCTCGAACCGTCAGCCGCCGAACGCAATCCGAGGCAAAATCGACGCGGCCGTGGGGCCGCGTCGTCGTATCGCGGACATTTCCCAGAGTCCCATGCGGGCGGCAATCCGCAGCAGCTCACTTCTGGTGAGCGGCGATCATTGCCTCGCCCATCCTAATGAGACGCTCGCCTAACCCCGCGCGACCCATGCTTTGTGCGGTCACGCGCGCACCCTCCAGCAGCAGGAACAATTCGTCCGCGAGAAGTTCGGGCTGCGCCAAGTCCGCGGCCGCGCATAGTTGGGTGATCCGGTTGCGCTGTGCATTCTTGAACGCTTCGATCACGCCCCGCGCAGGATGATCCTTCTCCGGCAGCTCGACCGCAGCATTCGCCAGCGGACATCCGCGCTCATTGCCGCTTCCCACATGATCGGCCATCTCCTCGAGCCAGGCCCGCAGCTGGGCGCGCGGATCGCGGGGATGCTGTGTTGCCAGCTTCTCCCAGGACGCGTTCGCCTTTTCGGCCAAGCACCGCAGGTACTCGGCGACCAGTTCGTCTTTTGAGGCAAAGTGCCGGTACAGGGTCATTTTGTTGGTCCCGGCCGCTTCGGCGATGGCTTCGACCCCGACCGCCCTGATCCCGTGCCGGTAAAACAGGTCCGCCGCCACCGCGACAATGCGCTCGCGTGGCGGGATTCCCTCGGCTTTTCTGACACTTGCGGCTTTAGCTGCGGTTTTCATGGCGCCTCCCCTTGACATAGGTGTTACCGGTCAGTACCTATATGTGCGTTACCGGTCAGTAACACAACCCCCGCGGAAAGTCCATTCCTTTAACCGCGGGCCGGGCCGACCGGAGAAGGATAGGCGCCATGACACATAAAGCACTACGCGGATTGCAGCTCGTTTTCGGGCTTCTGCTGTTCGCAGCTAGTGGCGGACAACCAGGCGGGCTCGATCTTGTGGTCCACCAGATCGAGATGATGGGCACGCGGCAATGGCTCGGCCTCATGGCCGGATCGGCAATCGCCCCCGTGAGCGAGCGCGTTGCAGCCGCCCTTCCTCGCCAGTTCGCCTCACCCGCATACGCCGCTGCGCGAGCGCGCGAAGTCGTCGGCGCCCTGCCCGCCGCGTAGCCGGTCCCGAGTTCGCTTAACTGAAGGAGGTAACAATGTTTGCCATCAACAAACATGCTGCTGCAATCGCACTTGGCCTCGCGATTGCCGCGGTCGCATCGCCGAGCTTGGCACAGCGCAGTGAGAATCCCATGAGTAGCGCGCGCGAGCAGGCGTTGCGCGAGTGTAGTGGCCAGTCCGGAAAGATGTCGCAATCGACCTGGGGTGCTCACCAACTCCACTCGTTCCGCTCCTGCATGCACGACCACGGCCAGCAGGAATAGCGCACAATGTGTTTTGGTCTAGGCGGCCGGCTCCGCGGCCTGCCGCCTGCAAATGAGCCCTTTGGGCGCGGGCAAACGCCGGAGCACCAGCCATGAAAACGATACTGCGATACGCAGCGAATTCCGGCTTGATCGGCATGCTCGCGCTCACCGCCGCGAGCGGTTCATTCGGACAGGTCCGAACTGGAGCGCCCGCCGGCACCGAACTGGCCCAATACTGCGCGCCGCAAGACGAGAGCCCCGATGCGCACAGGTTTTATTGCCGCAACGAGGGATGATCGAGCGCGATCGGGCGCACAGCCGCGCGATACGCGCTACCGCAACCGCTGCGGATCGATGTTCGATCCGCGGCAGCGCGAGTTCGTCCCCCTCCTCGGCGGGGCGGCGGTTTATCCGCCGCCTGCCAACAGCCAAGAAAAAATTGACGCGGCCCTGAGGCCGCGTCGTGTATGCGTCAGGTGATGGCTGCTACTGCTTCCACGCCTTGAACGCGTCGGCGAAAACGCGCTCGCCGGGCGTGCCTTTCTCCAGAGCCAGGATGGCGCGACGGTTATTGTTGTAAACCACCGGTATGTCGAACCAGCTCCGTTCCTTGAGCATTTGAATGTTGCGGTCCTTGTCGGCTTCCACGTTGGATAGTCCGATGAGATAGAAGCCGGGTGTCACCTTGACCGCGAGTCCGGCGAGCGGCACGCCGCGCGTCTGCTCGGCTTGCTTCATCAAGATGCCGGGAACATTGGAGATGCCGCCGGAGGGAAAATCCGGGGGCACTTTGAACATGATCTCGACCGTGTGGGTCGCGGGCAGGCCTTTGTCGGTATTGCGGCGGAGCGACCAGGTCATGGCGAGCTTGCGCTCCGGCACTTCTACGTCGGCACGAATGGCAAGCTCGGGCGGCTGGCCCGGGCCGGGCGTGACGGTCTCGGTCCGCCAGATCGCCGAGCCAACGAAACGCTTGCCATTGGGATCGGCAGGATCCTCTTCGTACAGCACCACCTTTTGCGCGGCCGTCACGCCCGGCTGCGTGCCTGCCGGCGGCGCCACCGCGGTCTGCGGGCTGCCGGGCTCGATTCGATCGGTGATCTTCGGTCGCGTGGCCGCCGGTGGCGGTGCCTCGCGCGCGGTGTCGACCGCGGGGGTGCGGAACGAGCGGTAGAGCGCCACCATGTTGGGCCACTGCCATACGCCGATGCCGATGACGACAATACCGATTACGGCCGCGGCAACACCCTTGATCAGACCGCGGTATGACCGGCGCGGCGCGACGTCGTCTTCAAATTCGTCGTACGCGTATTCCTCGTTGATCCCCTCGGTTGCAGCATGGTGATCTGGAGCCACTGGATGCGAATCATCGACCGCAAACGACGGCTCGAGCAGCGGCTGGGAGAAATCCGCGTGCGGATGCGCTTCGTCTGCCTCCTGTGGCTCGAACATGCGCTCTTCTCGCGCCTTTGACGCGAACATGCGCTCATCCGGCGTCGGCGGCTCGAAGCGCCGCGGCTCGGCGCGGTCGAACTGCGAGCTGTCATAGGGAGCAGGGCGGTGATCGAGATCCGACGCCGCGGCTGCATCATCGCCGGCGCGCTCGGATTTTTCCCCTCGCAGCGCGCCAAGCACCCCTGCCGGGGTGCGGCGAAAGGCATCGAAGAAGGAGCGGCGCTCGCCTGCGCCAGGCCGCGCCTCGGGCGTCGTCGGTATCGGTGGCTGCGGCTGCGGCGGCAATGGCCGGTCGAAAATCGAATCCGACTGCTCCGCATCGGGCATGCTGCGCGGCGGCGCCGGCCCCGCCCTGCGCGAAGTGTCCTGCGATGCAGGCGCACCCACCGGCGACGCCGGCGGCGGTGAATCGGCGTAGTGCTGTCGTCGGACCTCCTGGGCATCGGCCTCGTCCGACCGCCGAGGCTCGGCCGGATGAGTTTCGGTGGAACGGGCTTTGGACGATGTCTCCCACTGCCGGAACTGGCGGACTTTCGCCGCCGGCATCTGCCGCGCGGCCTCCACGAACTGGCGCGCCGATTCAGCCTCCACCTTACGGATCGATTCTTCGAGCGCGAGGCGCTCGCGGGTGATGTCGGATTCGTCAAGCGGCGGC
Source organism: Xanthobacteraceae bacterium (assembly GCA_036395835.1). Lineage (GTDB taxonomy): Bacteria > Pseudomonadota > Alphaproteobacteria > Rhizobiales > Xanthobacteraceae > AP-16. Next base: position 3,072 of record DASWCW010000294.1, on the reverse strand, counting down.
GTCACCCCCCGCAACTGCGCGAGCAGGGCTGCACGTGCGCGGTCATAGATCGCGCGGCGGTTCTCGCCAGTGTTTTTTTCAAGCGCGCCGACCGCGCGGGAGATGAGGGGATAATAGTCGGCCATCGGAGTACTCGTTCCGGGTGCAGGATACGCTTGTTTCAGGCCTCGAACGGGTTTTGCATCAGAATGGTGTCCTCGCGCTCAGGGCTCGTCGACAGCAGCGCGACCGGGCAGCCCACCAGTTCCTCGATCCGGCGCACATACTTGATGGCCTGCGCGGGCAGCTGTGCCCAGGAGCGCGCCCGGGCGGTCTCCGCCTGCCAGCCCTCCACGGTCTCGTAGATCGGTTCGACCTCGGCCTGGGCATGCTCGCTCGCCGGGAGATAATCGATCTCGCGACCATCGAGGCGGTATCCCACACAAACCTTAAGTTCTCTCAAACCATCCAGGATGTCGAGCTTGGTCAGCGCCAAACCGTTGATCCCGCTGGTGCGAACGCTCTGGCGCACGAGCACGGCATCGAACCAGCCGCAGCGCCGCGGCCGGCCGGTCACGGTGCCGAATTCGCGGCCGCGCTCCCCGATCAGGCGGCCGATATCGTTGGCCTGCTCGGTGGGGAAGGGTCCCTCGCCCACCCGCGTCGTATAGGCTTTGCAGATGCCGAGCACGTAGCCGATCGCCGCTGGGCCGAGACCCGAGCCCGTCGCGGCCTGCGCCGCGACCGTATTGGAGGACGTCACGAACGGGTAGGTGCCGTGGTCGATGTCGAGGAGGGCACCCTGCGCGCCTTCGAACAAGATGCGCTTGCCCTCGCGGCGCTTTTGATCGAGGAGCGACCACACCGAGTCCACGTAGGGCAGCACGCGCGCTGCGACGCTCTCAAGCTGCTCGCGGACCGCGCCGACGCCGATTTCCTCGAGCCCGAGCCCGCGCCGTAAGGCGTTGTGGTGCGCCAACAGGCGCTCGATCTTGCGCCCGAGCGCGAGCGGATCCGCGAGATCCATGACGCGGATGGCGCGCCGGCCGACCTTGTCCTCGTAAGCGGGGCCGATGCCGCGCCGGGTTGTGCCCACGCGCGTGAGCATGTTGGAGGACTCGCGAATCGCATCGAGCTCCTGGTGCAGCGGCAAGATCAGCGTGGCATTCTCGGCAATCCGCAGGCTCTGCGGCGTGACGTCGACTCCTTGCCCCCTGAGGCGATCGATTTCCTCAAGCAGCGCGCGTGGATCGATCACGACACCGTTGCCGATCACGGAAAGCTTCCCCGGCCGCACGACCCCCGACGGCAGCAGCGACAGCTTGTAGGTCGTTCCGTCAATGACCAGCGTGTGACCCGCATTATGCCCACCCTGGAAGCGAACCACGATGTCGGCTTGCTCCGACAGCCAGTCGACGATTTTGCCTTTCCCTTCGTCCCCCCACTGGGACCCAACCACGACCACATTGGCCATGAGGCGGCTTTCCTCCGCGTCGTCGACGCCCAGGATAATCTCGAAGCGACGAAGGTTTGCCCGGCATTCGGACCCTCACCCCTCCAGGCAAGCCGACGCGGCCGCGACGGAACCCGCCGTCCGCAGCCCAACTGCCTGATTTTACGGGTCTTATTCACCCCTTGCCGTCGCGCCAGACTAACCACAGCGGATGATTTCGCTCTCTCCAAGGCAATCTCGCGGCAAGATCGCGGCAGCGCTGATTTTGGCTCCCGGCGTTCGCGGGCGAAGAGCGGCGCGAGCCGCGCCGTCTGCGCGCTTGCGACAGACCCGGCAGGCGCGCAGCAAATATCACCCGGCCACGGGGGGTCTTTGCCTCCGGCGATACGCCGGGAAGCACACCAGGCAGGGCGTTCAAACAATCGGTGCCCTGTGTGAACTAGTGGCCCGTTCCAGAAATTCCTAGTCGATCATTTGGGCTTGTGATTCCCTGTCTCCCGGGCTGCGATTCGGGAGACGGAGATGGCACGCGGCACAGCGGTGAAGATTGTACTCAGCGCCGAGGAGCTGGGCGAGCTGGAAACCCTCGTTCGGCGACGCAAGTCGTCGCACGGCGCGGCGACACGAGCGCGCATCGTGCTGCTGGCGGCGGAAGGTCTGAACAACAGCACGATTGCGAAAAAGCTCGACGTATCGCGGCTGACGGTCGGGACCTGGCGCAGGCGGTTCGCCAAAAAGCGCCGCGACGGGCTTGATGACGAGCCGCGTCCTGGCGCCCCGCGCAAGATTGGGGACGACAAGATCACCGAGGTCGTGACGAAGACGCTTGAGACGATGCCGCAGGATGCAACCCACTGGAGCCGCCGGTCGATGGCCAGGTCCTCAGGTGTTTCGGTAACGAGCGTGCATCGCATCTGGGGTGCCTTCGGGCTGCAACCGCACCGGGTCGAGACCTTCAAGCTCTCCACCGACCTAATGTTTGTCGAGAAAGTGCGCGACATCGTCGGGCTGTACCTCGATCCGCCGGATCGTGCGCTGGTGCTCTGTGTGGACGAGAAGAGCCAAATCCAGGCGCTTGACCGCTCGCAACCCCTGCTGCCGATGCGCCCCGGCCAAGTCGAGCGGCGCACGCATGACTACAAGCGCCACGGGACCACGACGCTCTTCGCAGCGCTCGACATCAAGGTCGGCAAGGTCATCGCAAAATGCATGCCGCGCCATCGCGCAAGCGAGTTCCGCAAGTTCCTCGATGAGATTGAGGAAAATGTGCCGCGAGATCTCGATATCCACATTGTCATGGACAACGCCTCGAGCCACAAGACCAAGTTGATCCGCGATTGGTTCGCCAAACGCCCGCGCTGGCATAGGCACTTCACGCCGACATCCTCGTCATGGATCAACCAAGTCGAGCGGTTCTTTGCGCTGCTGTCCGAGCGACAGATCAAGCGTAGCGCCCATCGCTCGGCCGCGGACTTGGAAGCGGCGATCAATACCTATATCCAGGCTCGCAACGCCGACCCCAAACCCTTCCGCTGGACCAAGACATCCGACGATATCCTGGCCGCCATAGAACGCTTCTGCCGCCGCACACTCGCGGTCCACGCAAAAGTTGAATAGGAACTTCAGAATCGGGACACTAG
>DASWCW010000293.1:0-9584 GCA_036395835.1 Xanthobacteraceae bacterium | reverse complement strand
TGGTGCCCAGGGGCGGAATTGAACCACCGACACCGTGATTTTCAGTCACGTGCTCTACCAACTGAGCTACCTGGGCGCCGGCCGGGCGGGCAAAAGCCCGGGCGGAAGCGCCGCCTTATAGAGACAAGGCTTGGCACTGTCCAGCCGCGCCCGGCCGCTGCCCCGGAGCGGGAAACGCAGGGAATTGCCGGTCCCAAGGCGCGTGCGGGCTGCCGTGCCGTTCAGCGCTCCTCCTTGGGCTCGGCCTCGGGCCGCGCGTCTTCCTCCCGCTCGGGCGTCGGGATCGCGTAGCGGCCGGAGAACCAGCGGTGCAGATCGACGTCGGCGCAGCGCTTCGAGCAGAACGGCCGAAACCGCGCCGCGGCCGGCTTGCCGCAGATCGGGCATTTGCGCGTGCCGGAAATCGGATCGGGCATGCGATTCATATCGGCATGGCGGGCGCCGAAGGGAAGAGCACCGCACCGGGCCGGCGCCGCCGGCCGACCTCCCCGATGGGGAGGTAACAGAACCTCAGCTGCATTTGAGCGTGATGCCGCCGTCGACGACAAGCTCGATGCCGGTCACGTAGCGGCTTTCCTCGCTCGCCAGATAGACCGCCGCCCAGGCGACGTCCCAGGCGTCGCCGCCGAACCCCATCGGCACCTGCGCGTCGCGCACCCGCCACATCTCCTCGACGTCGGCGGCGCCGTACGCGCGCGCGAAGCCGAACGCCTTCTCGACCATCGGCGTCTTCATCAGGCCGGGCAGGATCGCGTTCACGCGGATGCGTTTTTTCGCGTATTCGACCGCGGTGGTGCGGGTGAGATGGCTGAGCGCCGCCTTGGAGGCGTAATAGGTCGAGTACGGCAGGCCGGTGTAGCGGATCGCCGCGATCGAGGAGATGTTGATGATCGAGCCGCCGCCCTGCGCGTCCATGATCGGAATCACATGCTTCATGGTCAGAAACGCGCTCTTGAGATTGACGGCAAGGACGCGATCCCAATCCGCTTCGGAAATCTCGGCCACGCCACCGAGCTCGGCGATGCCGACGTTGTTGTCGAGCACGTCGATGCGGCCATAGCGGTCCCGGCAGGTCTCGACCATGCGGGCGACCTCGTCGGCCTTGGTGACATCGGCGCGGTGCGCGCACGCGCTGCCGCCTTCCGCCTGAATGAGTCCGGCGGTCTCCGCGGCGGCCGCCGGGTTGACGTCGACGCACAGCACGCTCGCACCCTCGCGCGCGAAGGCGACCGCCGTCGCCTTGCCGTTGCCCCAGCCGGGGCCGATCGATCCGGCGCCCACCACGATCGCAACTTTGCCCTCGAGCCGATCCGGCATGCCGTGTCCCCCTTTTTCGGCGTCATCCTGAGGTGCGAGGCGCGAAGAGCCGAGCCTCGAAGGATGCAGCTCCGTGGCTGGCCGTCCTTCGAGGGGCCGCTTCGCGGCCACCTCAGGATGACGGTCGGAGATTGCTATTTATATTTTATCCTTTCCGTTTCGCATCGAGCGCGCGCAGCTCGGTCTTGAGAATCTTGCCGTAGTTGTTCTTCGGCAGGCTCTCGACGAACACGTAATCCTTCGGCCGCTTGAAGCGCGCGATCGAGCCAAGACACAGCGCATCGAGTTCCGCGCGCTTGGCGGTCCCTACCACATAGGCGACGACGATCTCGCCCCATTCCGGATCCGGCCTGCCGATCACCGAGGCCTCGCGCACGTTCTCGTGCTTGAGCAGCACTTCCTCGATCTCGCGCGGATAGATGTTGGAGCCGCCGGAGATGATCATGTCCTTGGAGCGGTCCTTGAGCGTGAGATAGCCCTCCGCGTCGAGCGCGCCGACGTCGCCGGTGTGCAGCCAGCCGCCGCGCAGCGTTGCCGCGCTCGCTTCCGGGTCGCGCCAATAACCCGGCATCACCACGTCGCCGCGGCACAGAATCTCCCCGGTCTCGCCGGTCGGCAGCTCGCGGTCCTCCGCGTCGGCGATCTTGACTTCGACGCACGCATACGGCCGGCCGGCGGACGCCAGCCGGTCGAGCCAGCGCGGATCGCCGCGAGCCGCGATCTCCTCACGCGAGAGCGTGCTGATCGTCATCGGGCTCTCGCCCTGGCCGTAGATCTGCGCCAGCCGCGGGCCGAATCGTTCCAGCGCCTTCTTGGTGTCCTCGACATACATGGGCGCGCCGCCCCAAACGATGGTGCGAATGTGTTCGGCCCGGCATTCGGCCGGACAATCGACCAGGCGTTTGACCATCGTGGGCGCGGCGAACATCGAGGCGCGCGGCCAAGCTTCGATCAGCTGGAAGATCTCCTCGGGTTCGAAGCCCACCGATTCCGGCACCACGTTGACGCCGAACCGCGCGAGTGCCGGGATCATATAGAGGCCCGAGCCGTGACTCATCGGCGCGGCGTGAAGCAGCGGATCGCCGGGCGCGGTGGCATCGACTTCGCTCAAGTACGCATGCGCCGCCATCGCGAGCACCCGATGGGTGAGGATCGCGCCCTTGGGGCGGCCGGTCGTGCCCGAGGTGTAGAACAGCCATGCCAGCGCGTCGTCGCCGACCTCGGCGCAGCACATCGGGTCGGCCGCGAGCAGCGCCGCGTATTCGCTGCTGCCGATGGTGACGAGCCGCTCCAGATTTTTGGGCGCGTGCGGCGCGATCTCCGCGTCCAGCCCCGCGGACATGAAGCAGGCGCGCGCGCCGGAATGCTCGAGGATGAAGCCGCATTCGCGGCCATGCAGCTTGGCGTTGACCGAACGAGGCCGGCATGCCAGCTGCCGAACATCAGCTCGACGTACTCGGGCGAGTTCTTGGCGATGATGGCGACGCGATCGCCTGCGGCAAGCCCGAACGCTTGCCGCAGCGCGCCGGCGAGCCGCGCCGCGCGCCCGGCGAGCTCAGCGTAATTGCGGTGCACACGCCGGCCATATCCGATCGCCGGCCGGTCGCCGTGGCTTTTGCCCGCGCGCTCGAGCCAAAGCGCCAGATTCAATGGAGACCTCCTCGGTCAACGTCATCCTGAGGTGCTAACCCGACGAGGTCGGGTGAGCCTCGAAGGATCGAAGCGCCTCACACCGCGTTGAGCCAGCCGAAATGTACCGGATAGCCTTCGCCCGACAGCAGCGCGACCGTCTCCTGCAGCGGCAAGCCGACCACGTTGGTGTACGAGCCCACGATTTTCACCACGAAGGCGCCGGCAAGCCCCTGGATCGCGTAGCCGCCGGCCTTCCCGCGCCATTCGCCGGACGCCAGATAGGCCTCGAGCTCCTCCTTCGACAGGCGCTTGAAGCGCACGCGGGTCTCGACCAGACGCTGGCGAAAGCTCTCCTTGGGGGTGACCAGGCACACCGCGCTGTAGACGCGATGATTGCGACCGGACAGCAGCCGCAGGCACGCGGCGGCCTCATCGAGCATCTCCGCCTTCGGCATGATGCGGCGCCCGACCGCTACGATGGTATCGGCGGCGACGATGAACGATCCGCGCAATTCCTCGTCGAGCCGCACCGCCTGGAGCGCCGCTTCGGCCTTGGCTCGCGCCAGTCGCGTGGCGAGCGCGCGCGGCAGTTCGCCTTTCATCGGCAGCTCGTCGATCTCGGCGGGCAGCAGCGAATCCGGTTCGATCCCGCCCTGGTTCAGCAATGACAGGCGGCGGGGCGAACCGGAGGCGAGGACGAGCTTGGGCCGGCCGATCATGAGGGTGCGAACAGGAGGTTGGAACCTCGACCAAAGTCGAGATTATTTGAAACGATAGGTGATGCGGCCCTTGGTGAGGTCGTAAGGGGTCATCTCGACCAGAACCTTGTCCCCGGCCAGCACGCGAATGCGGTTCTTGCGCATGCGGCCCGCCGTGTGGGCAATGATCTCATGCTCGTTCTCGAGCTTGACGCGAAACGTGGCGTTCGGGAGCAGCTCCGTCACGACACCGGGAAATTCCAGCAGTTCTTCCTTTGCCATCGATATCCATGTTCGGGTTCGCCGGTCGCCCTTCGGCTCCCGAGCCTGTGTCCTCGGCATCCGCGAATGGGCGCGGAAGCTAGCGGAAACGCCGGGCTTTCACAACACTTCGGCTCTCCGGTGCGGCTTGCCATGTCATTCCGGCCGAGCACGAAGCGGGAGAGCCGGAATCCATGAACACCGAACGGCCCGTAGGTGTGCATGGGTCCCGGGTTTCCTCGCTTCGCTCGGCCCCGGGACGACGAGCGCATTGGGACATCTCACTCGTTTCCTCCCGGGCGCCAGGCGAACCTCGCCTTGATGCGTTCCATGAGCTGTTCGCGCACCTCGCGATAGGCACCGAGCCGCTGCTCGCGGCTGCCGGCGGCGGCGGAGGGATCCGGGGTCGGCCAATATTCCACCTCGACCGGCAGCGTGCGGGTGAGCTCGAGCGCCTGGTGATGCGCTTCCGGAGAGAGCGTCACGATCACGTCGAAATTGAGCCCCTCCCATTCCTCGAGCTCCTCGAACGTGGTCGGCCGGTGCCGGTGGATGTCGAGCCCGATCTCGTCCATGACCGCGACCGCGAAGGGGTCGAGCTCGCCCTTGCGCACGCCGGCCGAGCCGACGTACGCGGTGCGGCCGAACAATTGCCGGAACAGCGCCGCCGCCATCGGCGAGCGGATCGCATTCAAGCCGCAGGCGAACAGCACCGCATGCGGCTTGAGCGTGCGCCCTGCCGCGGCCATCTCGCCTATCCTTTCCAGTGCAGGACGCAAACCAGGGTGAACAGGCGCCGCGCGGTGTCGAAATCGATCTCGATCTTCTCCTTGAGGCGCTCCATCAGCAGTTCCGAGCCTTCGTTGTGCAGGCCGCGGCGACCCATGTCGATCGCCTCGATCTGGCTCGGGGTCGCGGTGCGAATGGCGCGATAGTAATTGTCACAGATGAGAAAATAGTCCTTCACGATGCGGCGGAACGGGGTCAGCGAGAGCATGTGAACGATGACGGGCGCACCGTCGGCGTGCCGCACGTCGAACACCAGGCGATTCTCGGTGATGCCGAGATGGAGCGCGTAGGGACCGCCGTCGTGGCCGGTCGGCGCGAACAGGTTCTGCTCGATGAGATCGTAGATCGCGACCGCGCGCTCGTGCTCGATATCGGGCGTGGAGCGGCCGATCGAGGCTTCATCGAGCGTTACCGCGACAAGGCGGCGCCGGTTCGAGCCGGGGCTCATCGCCGGTTGAGGCGAATCGCAACCGAGCGGGCGTGCGCCTCGAGCCCTTCGGCGCGGCCGAGCGCGATCGCCGGGGGCCCGAGCTTTGCAAGCGCATCGGCGCCGAGCTTGAGAATCGAGGTTCGCTTCATGAAGTCGAGCACGCCCAGTCCCGAGGAAAACCGCGCCGAGCGCGCGGTCGGCAGCACGTGATTGGATCCCGCGACATAATCGCCGATCGCCTCGGGGGTATGGGGCCCGAGAAAAATCGCGCCGGCGTTGCGGATCTGTGCCGCGAGCCGCTCGGGATCGCCAGCCACGATCTCGATATGCTCGGGCGCAATGGCATCGATCAGGGGCACGGCGGCATCGAGCTCGCGCACGAGAATGACGGCCCCGAAGTCGCGCCATGCGGCGGCCGCGACCGAGCCGCGCGGCAGCGTCTCGAGCTGCGCCGCCATACTCGCCTCGACCGCCCGCGCCAGCGCGGCGTCCTGAGTGACGAGGATCGGCTGCGCCGAAACATCGTGCTCGGCCTGGGCCAAGAGATCCGCCGCGATCCAATCGGGATTGCCGTCGCCATCGGCCAGAATCAGCACCTCGGAGGGCCCCGCGATCATGTCGATGCCGATCGTGCCGAAAACCAGCCGCTTGGCCGCGGCCACATAGGCGTTGCCGGGTCCGACCACCTTCGCGACCGGCGCGATAGAGCGGGTGCCGTAGGCAAGCGCCGCGATCGCCTGCGCGCCGCCGACCCGGAAGACCTCGTCGACGCCGGCTAGCTTCGCCGCGGCAAGCACCAGCGCATCGAGCTTCCCGCCCGGCGCCGGGACCGTCATCACGATTCGCGGCACTCCGGCGACCTTGGCCGGAACTGCATTCATCAGCACCGAAGACGGATAGGCCGCGGTGCCGCCCGGAACGTAAAGGCCGACCGCCTGGATCGCGGTCCAGCGCCAGGACAGCTCGACGCCCAGCGCATCGACGAAATGCTCATCGGTCGGGAGCTGCCGGCGGTGATAGGCCTCGATGCGGTCGCGCGCGAATTTCAGCGCATCGAGCGCCTGGCACTCGCAGGCGGCTCCCGCCGCTTCGATCTCGTCGGGATCGACGCGCAATCCGAGCGCTTCGAGATCGACGCCGTCGAATTTGCGGCTGAGCTCGATCAACGCCGCATCGCCGCGCTGGGCGACATCGGCGAGGATCGCGCGCACCGTCGCCTCGACGTCCTCGGCCGTCTCGCGTTTGGCCCGGAGAAATGTTTGGAAGCGCTCGGCGAAATCCGGCGCGCTGGCGTCAAGGCGGATCGGCATCGGGCATCCCGGGGGCGACGCCGGTCAATGGCGCGCCATCGACCGCTCAGTCAACCCCGAGCCGATCACGCGTTGAGAGGATGGTTAGGACAAGCTGCCGTCGTCCACACCGGGCCGAGGTCGGCGAGCTCGGCTTCCAGGCACTCGACGTGGAGCCGCAGCGCGGCGTCGCCGGAGAATACCAGGGTGATGAAACCGGCGGGCGGACTATCCTCGGCGAACTCGACCGCGAGCAGGTTCAACACCGCTTCGGGATCCTCGCGCGAAATGTTCCGGCACTTGACCGCGATCACCCGATCGAACCGCAAGGCCGTGCGCCGGCGGCGAAAATTCGGGGCCGCATCGATCGCCGCTTCCCAATCGAACCGGTTGAGGCCCAGGACCACCCGGCGCTCGGCCGGCCGCCACACGATATCGCCGACCTTGCACACCGCGTCCTGCAGGTGGGTCGAGATGACCTCGACGTCATCCTTGTCGAGCGCAATGAGCTTGAGGAGATCCATGGTCGAGCCCGACGCCGAAACCGTCTGTCGAGGTAGGTAGCCACGCCCCCCGGCTCCCGCAAGAGCGGCCTACAACGGCCGCCTATATGCTAATGCCGACGCTGGGGTCCCTGCCCTCACCCGCTGAGCCGCTCGATCTCGGCCCCGCAGCGGCCGAGCTTTTCCTCCAGCCGCTCGAAGCCGCGGTCGAGGTGATAGACGCGGTTGACGATGGTCTCGCCCTCGGCCGCAAGCCCGGCGATCACCAGCGAGACCGAGGCGCGCAGATCGGTCGCCATCACCGGCGCCCCCTTGAGCTGCTCGATGCCCTCGATGGTCGCCGTCTCGCCGTGGAGCCGGATGCGGGCGCCGAGCCGGGCCAGCTCCTGCACATGCATGAAGCGGTTCTCGAAAATGGTCTCGGTGATGCGGGAAACCCCATTGGCGCAGGCCATCAGCGCCATCAACTGCGCCTGCAGGTCCGTCGGGAAGCCGGGGAACGGCGCGGTCGAGACTTCGACCGGCGCGATCGCGCTGCCGTTGCGCGAAATGCGCACGCCTTCATTGGTCGCGGTGACGCCGATGCCGGCCTCGACCAAGAGGTCGAGCGCGGATTGCAGCAACTCGGGACGCGCGCCTTCGAGCAGCACTTCCCCGCCGGTCATCGCCGCCGCCATCGCGTAGGTGCCGGTCTCGATGCGGTCGGGCAGGACGCGGTGGCGCGCCCCGCCGAGCCGAGCCACGCCGTCGATCACGATTCGCGGGGTCCCGGCGCCGGAAATGCGCGCGCCCATCTTGTTGAGGCAGTCGGCGAGATCGACGATCTCCGGCTCACAGGCGGCGTTCTCGACCAGGCTCGAACCGCGCGCCAGCGAGGCCGCCATGATCGCCGTATGGGTGCCGCTGACCGTCACCTTGGGGAAGCGGATCTCGCCGCCCCTGAGGCCCTTCGCGGCGCGGGCGATGACGTACCCGCCCTCGATCTCGATGTCAGCACCGAGCCGCGCCAGCGCCATGATGAGCAGATCGACCGGGCGCGTGCCGATCGCGCAGCCGCCCGGCATCGACACCCGCGCCTCGCCCATGCGGGCGAGCAGAGGTCCGATGACCCAAAAGCTCGCCCGCATCTTGGAGACGAGCTCGTAGGGCGCGGTGGTGTCGACGATGTTCTTGGCCGAGAGCGACAGTGTCTGGCCCTGGTATTCGCCCTCCCCCGAGCGCTTGCCGTTGAGCATGATGTCGACGCCGTGGTTGCCGAGGATGCGCTGCAACTGGCTCACGTCGGCAAGCCGGGGCACGTTCTCGAGCACTAGCGTCTCCTCGGTGAGCAGGCTCGCAATCATCAGCGGCAGGGTGGCGTTCTTCGCCCCCGAGATGGGAATTGTGCCGCGCAGCGGCCGGCCGCCGACGATCCTGATGCGATCCATGTTCCGCCCCGCTTTCCTTAAGAGACCCGCCGGTAGAGCGCCGCCCTCATTGCGGCAAAACTCGGGAACTCGGTCCGATTATTCGGATCGAGTCCTATTTTTTCGTTCCTCGCCGGCGCCCTCGCGGCCGGCTTCGGTCTCGCCCGAGAGGGCTGCGGCGCCGTCGCGCGCCCGCGCCTGGGCCTTGCGGCGCCTGAGATTTTCACGCAACGCCGCAGCTAAACGCGCATCCCGGGCCGCTCGTTTCGTTTTCTTGTGGGATTCAGCCATGCCAATCATCGGACCCGGTCGGAAGCGAAGCAGCGGGGTCCAGCAAATGCCCGCTGCGCGCCCAACGGTGTGCCCGGGCGAACTTGCGCCCCCAAGAACCCTGTGGCAAGGATCGCCGCGGCTTCGAGCCCTTTGCTCATATTCTATTCGCCCGAGCCCCAATCGCGCTGCCGTAGCTCAGTGGTAGAGCACTCCCTTGGTAAGGGAGAGGTCGTCAGTTCAATCCTGACCGGCAGCACCATAAAAAACCCAGAAAACAAAGGGATTTGACGTCGGAGCACGCGGCGCAATTCGGCAACTCGATACGGAACGACACACGAACAGAACGCACCGACCCGTGGAAAAACCGTGGACTTTGTTCGCCTCCCGTTCTGAATCGTTTTCGGCGGCCTACTCATGCCTGTGCAACCCGATTGAGGGGCGAAACGGCACCAGGGTCGCTGAATCAAAATCCGAGTAGGCGAGCATCTTCAGGTGCGCCCGTGTTTGCGGCCCCGGGAAGCCCTCGTGGCGCCAGGTGGCCCCTACGTCCCCTGCGGCGCGGCCGTGGGGCGCGGGTGGTCGAGAAAGAAGCGCAGCATCTCACGCGTGGCATCGGGGCCTCGCGGATCGGTGTACGTTCCCGAGGGGCTGCCACCTGACCACGCGTGGCCGGCTCCGTGGATGTCCCACTGCTCGAAGATTGCCCGCCCGCCCGCGTCGGTGTGGACGGTGCGGGTGTAGGCATGTCCCCCCGGTACCCGATCATGATGCATGTCTGTCTGCAGGCTCGAAGTAATTTTCGACTGCGCGATGACGTGATCGCCGTTGCGGGGGTGGACCGTGGTGTCATGATCCCCATGGAACACGATGGCGGGAATAATCGGTCCGCGTCCTTCAGCCATCGGCATGCCGCCGGCGCCCTGGCGCATGGCGGCGAATGCGGACGGAAGATCGCTCGCGACGCCGCAGGCGAGGCCGGAATGCAC
>DASWCW010000292.1:0-12207 GCA_036395835.1 Xanthobacteraceae bacterium | reverse complement strand
TGGCAGGGTTCCCCGAGTTGATCCAGCCGATCCTAGCCTCTGTCCGTCCCTCTGAGGGGCCACCGGATTATGGATATTTCTACTATCGTCCGTGGCTCTGTCGTTGTGATCGAGGTCACAACGCGCGGGGTAAATCCGCGCCCGGATTGATTACACCGCTATGCGGGAAATCCGCGTTACGCGGAGCCCTGGTGCGCCCCCCCGGCTCACCCTCGGCGATCTGGTCCACTATCGTCCCCAACTGGTCCAGCACGTGCTACACCATCTCGTCCCGGTTCGGATGATTGGCCAACGACTCTTCGCAGCCATTTCGGCCAAGACAGCGCTGACGTGCTGGTGATCAAGGCGCCTACCGCCGTGCTCAACCCGTCTATCGATCTCGGCATGATCGAGCAAGCGCGAGCGGACGATCCGGCATCGGCTTCAAGCGAATGGGACGCTGAGTTCAGGCTCGATTTGTCTTCGTTCCTCGACGACGCCAGCATCGAGGCTGCCATCGAGCATGGGCGGCCGCTGGAGCTGCCGCCGCGGGAAGGCACGCGTTACTCCAGCTTTGTCGACATGAGCGGCGGCCGGCACGATACGTGCTGCATTTCCATCGTGCATAAGGACGGCGAGCGGCTTATTGCCGACGTGGTTCGCGGTCGCCAGGGTGATCCGGCCGCGGCCGCTAGGGAGTTCTGCGACCTGGCCAAGCAGTATCACTGCGGGACGATCGCCGGCGACAATTATGCTGCCGAGTGGGTCGCTGGCGCGATCCGCGATTGCGGCTGCGACTATCAAATCGCCGAAGATGATCGCGCCGTCGCGGGGCATCTACTTGCGTTTTAGGCTCAAGACGTGCGGGACGCGGGTGACGGGCCTACTGGCCCGGAGCGGGACTCCCCACCGGAGAATTCGCCGCGGCTGCCGACGGGGTGTGCGTAGCGGGGCGCTCCACCGGAGAATTCGCCGCCGCTGCGGATGGCGCAGCCGGAGTGAGATGAGGAGCGGGACTCCCCACCGGAGAATTCGCCGCGGCTGCCGACGGGGTGTGCGTAGCGGGGCGCTCCACCGGAGAATTCGCGGCCGCTGCGGATGGAGCAGTGGTATGCGGCTTTGTGCTTGGGCCGATAATCCCGGCTGCAACAAGAGCACCTACAAGCGCGCCAACAGCTGTTATCAATCCAGCTAACGCCGTTACCATTCCAGGCAGGCTGCGCAAAAAACCGCCTGTTGGTTCCTCTGCCATCGAGTCTTCCCCCACCGCAACCTAGGTAGCTACGAACGCGCAATAAATACAAAAAGCGGCGAAATCACGCCGTCCGTTTGCACCCCGTCGCCGGCGTTGCGCGGGCAGTCTCCAGTGATGTCATCGAGGAACGTGAAAATTTTCTCCTTTGCGCCCGTTATGCGCCACTAGCGACGGAGGCTTGTAGCGTCCGCGCGCCCGCATTTCGGGCACTCGATCCGCAGCACGTGGAGCTTGCCGATCAGGTCGCCGAAGATGATCGCGCCGTCGCGAGGCATCTCAGAAACGGGGCGTTGCTGCGGACCCGTAAGGCGTAAGCAGCAGGCGACCGCTAGCCTCGATCGTTTTCCAATGCACGTGCCAGTCGGCCTCCAAGTGGTACTGATGGGCCATGGCCGACGCGAGCAGGCGATAAACCAGCCAAGCGATGAGCCACCATTTCGCGTCACGCCAGTACTCAAGCCGTATTAACTGGCGACTGAGCGCGTCATTTTCGATGATGACCGGCTTTGCGCGTTGTTTCAGCGCGACGGCGAGTTGGTCGTGTCGCGTGACCGTGACGGTTGCAGTCAACACGTCGTCCGCTTCCGTCCTTTCGAAGACGGTCACGTTGTGAACCAACCATTGTTTTCCTCGGTTGGACGTTCTGCTTCTACCAATTCTCACTCTCGACACAGACCAGCAACTGCCGAGTTGCTTCAGCGATGCCGTCGCGCTCCGCGGTCTCCGCCGCGATCAGGATCATCTCGGCCGTCCGATCCCATACGGGCCGCGTCTGCCGGAACGGCTCAAGATCGCGGATCAGGATCGCGGCGTCCATCAGCGTCATGAGATGCGAGCGCAGGCCGCGGGTTAGGGTGATTGGCTGGGCAAGCGGAAGGGGCAGGTCAGGTGTAGCGGTTCGGGTCGGTATGGAGGAATGCAACCGCCTCACCGACACCGCTCGGCTGCCATGGATTGTCAACGGCTGGAGAGCTGCGCCGTCCAGCGCGATCGCACACGAGTTCACCGTCGAGCCGGCGTGATGGCGATCAGGGTCAGAGGCTCAGGTCGGCGAACCGCGCCCGGACCTCGCTGTCGCTGAGCGGCGTGCGCTCGCCGTACTCACTCTCGAAACCGTGACACCACGCGCGCCACTCGGCCGAGCCCTCGGGATATGGGTTCGGGTCGCCAGGAATAGCGTCTTTACCGCGGTAGAACGCGGCGAAGACCGGATCGATTGTCATTGGGATTGCCTCCACCTTGTATGTGGGCAGTTCCCGCGGAAAGAGAAGGCGCGGCGCGGGCCCGCCAGCATCGCCGCCAGCGGCGCCGGCGGGTAGGCCAACGGCCCGGGTAAGGGCGATACGTATCCGATTGAGGAATCTCCTTTAGAGCCCGCTGGTGGCCGCGGGGCTGGTCCGGCCACCCGTGCAGCGGAAGGGCGCGCTTATCGCCGCCCCTGGCCTCTGTGGGGTGTGGCGGCGTTTTATTGGACACTGGTAGGACACGACGCAGAAATGCCTGTCATTATTGTGTCGGATTGGCCCGAACAAGGCAGCCCTAGCCGAGTTTCCGGCCCGCCGGAACGCGCGAATTGTCATGGTCCGTAGCCCGGATGGAGCGCCCGCGCGGCGGGTGCGTAATCCGGGATCGAGTTCGCCGCGAGGTCCCCGCTTTTCGCGGGGACGGCAGCCTCCGGCCGCCGAATTGCCTCTCCGGCGCCGAGCTGTTAGGCGGGATTCGCCTATTGATTCCGCTCCGAACCTCCCAGCCGCCCGCCGATGGACGCCCCGCCCGCCGCAAAAACCTCGGATTTCTGGGTGTTCGCCTATGGCTCGCTGATGTGGCGCCCAGGGTTTCGTTTTCTCGAGCGCGTGTCGGCGCGGCTTTACGGCGCGCATCGCGCGCTGTGCGTGCTCTCCCACGTGCATCGCGGCACGCCGGAGCGGCCCGGCCTCGTGCTCGGGCTCGACCGCGGCGGCACCTGCCGCGGCATCGCCTATCGCACGCCCGCAAAGAATAAGGATGCGACCATCGCCTATCTGCGCGAGCGCGAACAGGTGACCGCGGTCTACCGCGAGACCACGCGGCCCGTGCTGCTCGACGGCGACCCGCGCCGCCGCGTGCAGGCGCTTTGCTTCATGGTCGATCGCTCGCATCCGCAATATGCCGGCGAGCTCGATCTTGCCGCCCAGCTCCATTATGTCCGCCAGGGTCATGGCCGTTCGGGCGCCAACCGCGATTACGTGCTCGCAACCGTAAAGGAGCTCGAGGCGCTCGGGTTTCGCGACCGGGATCTGCACCTGCTCGCCGAGCGCCTGCATGGCGTGCACGAGGCGCACGGCGCAACCTTGTAGCCCGGATGGAGCGCCCGCCGAGCGGGCGCGTAATCCGGGATCCCTTTCCCGGATTGCGCGGCGCTTCGCACCGCGCCATCCGGGCTACGAGCTTTCCCGGCCCTCGGCGAGCAGCCGCGCGGTTGCGGTCTCGATCTCGTGCTGCAGCCGGGCGAAGAACGCCTCGGCGGGAAGCCCGGGCGGGATCGGGTCGAGGATTTCGACGCGAACCACGCCCGGATGCCGCAGGAACGACCGGCGCGGCCACACCAGCCCGGAATTGAGCGCGATCGGCAGGCACGGCGCGCCGGTCGCGGCATAGAGCTTGGCCACGCCGAATTTATACGCCGGCGCGGCGCCGGCGGCACGGCGCGTGCCTTCGGGAAAGATGATGATCTGGCGGCCGCGGCCGATCTCGAATTTCGCCCGGTCGGTCATGGCGAACATCGCCTGCGAGCCCGCGCCGCGGTCGACCGAGATCATGTCGGCCCTCCACATGCACCAGCCGAACACCGGGAGCCACATCAGCTCGCGCTTGACGATGAAGGTCGGATCGGCGAACAGCGGCAGCAGCGCGAAGGTTTCCCACACCGACTGGTGTTTCGAGGCGACGATCAGGGGACCGTGCGGAATCTTGTCGAGCCCGCGCCATTCCACCTCGATGCCGCAGATCGCCCGCAGCAGCCGCAGATTGGTGCGGCCCCAGGATTTGGCGACGCCGAGCATCACGTGACGCGGGAACGGCAGCGCCGAGAATGCCACGAGCAAATACAACACCAGCGTCAGATAGAACGCGGCGTTGAACAGGATCGAGCGCAGCACGATCGAGCCGGCGGCGCCGGATCGAGGCGCGCGGCGGGCACGATCAGCTCTTGGTGCGGCTCCGGTCACCGGCGAAATCCGTCGAGTCGGATGCGGGCTCGAGCCGCGTGCGGACCTGGGCGACGAGATATTTCACATATTCGAACAGCAACAGCCGCATCGAAGCCGCGGTCCACCACGGCTCGTTGCGCATCTTCTCGCTGATGACGGGAAACGGGATCAGGTCGACGTCGGGCATCTGCCAGGCGAGCTCGAGCATGGTGCGCGGCATGTGATAGCTCGAGGTGACGACGATCAGCGAGCGAAAGCCGCGGTTCTTGACCCACTGCCGGGTCTGCACCGCGTTTCCGACGGTGTTGACCGCCGAATGATCGAGATCGACGCAGCAGGCGAGCAGGCGGGAATACTCCGGCACGGTGCGGGCGATCTCGCCGGTCGTGGTGCCGCGATGCACGCCGCTGATGAGCAGCCTCTTGCCGCGCCCCGCCGCCAGCAGCTCTACGCCATCGAGGATCCGCGAGGCGCCGCCGGTGAGCACCACGATGCCGTCGGCGCTGCGATCGAGCGAGACCTCGTCGGTGGGCATGCGCAGCACGAACCACAGGAATCCGGCCGCGAGCAGCACCGGCACCGCAAGCAGGATCGCAACCGCCGCGACCAGCGCTCGCTTGCGGCCGCGGCGCTTGCGGGCCCGATCCACGGTTGCGGCGCTCCCGTTCATAGCGACACCTGATCCCGGCTTGCACCCTGCCGATCAGGATACCGCATGGCGTGCGCGGCGGTCGATGCCGGCCGGCCGCTCATTCGATCGATGCCAGGGTGCGGTAGACGGTCAATCGCGAGGTGCCCGCGGTGACGACCGCGATCAGCACGATGAGCCCGGCGATCGCGCCGTAGCCCGCGGCCCCGAGGCCGAAACCGCCGAACAGCGCCGCAAGCTGGTCCTCGCCCGGGGTGCCTTTAAACCAATCCGCCAACAATCCCGCAATCGTGAACAGCAGCATCGCGGCGGCGCCGCCGATGACGCCACCTTTGAGTCCGAGCCAGAGGAAATGCCGCTGGAATTGTCCGGCGATGAATCCGTCCCGGGCGCCGACGAAATGCAGCACCTCGATCACCGGGCGGTTCGCGGACATCGCGCCACGGGTTGCGAAGGCCACCGACAGCATGGTGGCGGCCAGGACGAGCATGAGCACGCCGATGCCGGCGGCGACCGCGGTGCGGGTCATGGTCCGCATGCGCTCGACCCAGCCGCGGTGATCGTCGAGGCTTGCCTCCGGGACCTCGGCGGCGAGCGCCTTGCGCAGCGGGTTGAGATCCGGGGCGCGGTCCGGCGCCACGCGCAGCACGACCATGCGCGGTACGGGCAAGTCGTCGAGCGATAGGCCGGTGCCGAGCCAAGGCTCCAAGAGCCGCGCCGATTCCGCCTTGGAATAGGCCCGCACCCCGACGATGCCGGGAGTGGCGATGGCGAGATCCGCCGCCTTCTTGACTTGGGCATTGGTGTCGCGGCCCTCGACCGGGCGAACCTGGATGGTCAGCTCGCGTGCGACCGCCGACTGCCATTCGCCCGCGGCCGCCCGCACCAGCACCACCGCGCCCAGCGTCAGCGCCGCGAGGAACGTCATGATCGCGACCACGGCGACGAGCGCGCGGCCCGCAATCGAGTCCGCCGGGACGATCGAGGTCCGGCCGGCCGGCATCGCCGCGCCCGGCAGGTCGGATGGGAGAGCCTGTTGCGTCATCGCATCCATGCGCGCAAACCGGGTCAGTCGTAGATGTGGAGGCGGCCCTCGTGCAACACCAGCCGGCGGGCATCGAACAGGTCCATCAGGGCGATATCGTGGGTGGCGATGATGACCGAGGTGCCCGTCTTGTTGAGCTCGACGAACAGGCGCAGCAGCCGCCGGGCGAGCACCGGGTCGACGTTGCCGGTCGGCTCGTCGGCGAGCAGCAGCTGCGGCCGGGCGATGACGGCGCGGGCGATTGCGGCGCGCTGTTTCTCGCCGCCCGATAGCACCGGCGGCAGCGCCAGCATCCGCTCGCCGAGCCCCACCCAGCGCAGCAGCTCGACCACCTCGTGGCGGTACCTTTTCTCGTCCTTGCCGAGCACCCGCAGCGGCAGGGCGACGTTCTCGTAGGTCGTCATGTGGTCGAGCAGGCGGAAATCCTGGAACACGATACCGACGCGGCGCCGCAGCGTGGCGAGCGCATCTTTGGAGAGCGTGGCGACGTCGTGGTCGAACAGCGTGATCAGGCCTCGCGTGGGCTTGAGCGAGAGATAGAGCAGGCGCAGCAGCGAGGTCTTGCCGGCGCCCGAAGGGCCGGTCAGGAACTGGAAGGAACGCGGCTCCACGCTGAAGGAGAGATCGCACAGGATCTCCGGGCCCAAGCCGTAGCGCAAGCCCACGTTCTCGAATCGGACCACGCCGTCCTCCGAATCGGCCGCGCTTCCGGTTGTCGCGCCCGCGCGCTTAAGGATGCATTAACTTTATGCCCTCACAATCGTTAATCTTTCAGTAACCACATCCCTGGGGAGCCGCAGCGTGGGCGACGACGGTCTTGCCGTTGCCCGGGCGGGCACTCGATGGCTCTCACGGCCGGCCGCCATCCGCAGGCAGACAAATGCTCGCTTTGTATTTCGCGCCCGGCTCCAGTTCGATGGCAGTTCACATCGCCTTGCATGAAATCGGCGTACCCTTCAGGGCCCGACCGATATCATTCCGTAAACGAGAACATCGGGCGCCCGACTATCTGGCGCTCAATCCGGAAGGCAAGGTTCCTACGCTTGTGATCGATGGGCGTCCGCTGACCGAAGTGGCGGCAATTCTCTACTATCTCGCCAAACGCTTCTCCGATGCAGCCCTGCTGCCCAACGATGACCCTGAAGCCGAGGCCCAGGCCATATCGTGGATGTCGTTCATCGCTGCGACGCTCCATCCCGCGCGCCGGCTCGGGATCGAGCACGCAACAAAAGTGTACGGGATCGCCGATCGGAGATTGGGGCGAAGGGAATGGGCGCTGGGACGTTATTCGATCGCGGACATTCACCTGTTTCGCCTGTATTGGCGTCTCGTCAATTCTCTGAAACCTGCATCGGGAACGTTTCCGAATCTCTCCGCCCACTACGACCGCATGATGAGCCGCCCCGGTGCAGCGAACGTGCGAGATCGAAAGTACGATCGGATACGAATTGCCGGAATGATCGAATAGCGTCGAGCTCCCCCGGGGCGCTCGCGCGCTCCTGAGAGCTGTTCGAGCCGACACGGCCGCCTCGATGGTCTGCTCGCTGTTCCAGCCACGCATGTGTTGACGGGAACCGGACCGGCATTAGAATGCCGTACTGGCGATGGAGTTCGCCGCAACCGCCCTCCGGGCTGATGACTCCTGTCGAAGCAAGGCTTGTCGAACCGCCGCTTTGATCGGAGCCGCCATTGGTTCTCCCCCGACTTGCAAGTCCGCGCGCGGCCGATCCGGGCGAATTGCAGTGCCCTGACCCGGATGCTTGCCGATTCTCCCGTCCTGAACTGAGCCGACCATGACCTACGCTTGGACGCTGGCTGCCCTGTGGCTCGGATTGGCGCTCCTCGCCACGCTGTTCGCGCTGTGGTTCCGCGTATCGACGGCGCTCACCGAGATCATCGTCGGCACGCTCGCGCAGCTGATCCTGGGATCGCTGTTCGGTGCCGACGTGCTCGGAGGAAACGAGTCCTGGATAAAATTCCTGGCTGGCGCCGGCGCCATCGTGCTCACGTTCCTGGCCGGCGCGGAGCTCGATCCGGTGGTGTTTCGGCGCAACTGGAAGGAGGCGACCGCGCTCGGCCTGATCGGGTTTTTCGCGCCGTTCCTGGGCTGCGCCGCGGCGGCCTATTGGATCCTCGGCTGGGCCGTGATGCCGAGCTGGCTCGCCGGGGTGGCTTTATCGACCACGTCGGTTGCGGTCGTCTACGCGGTGATGCTGGAGTACGGCTTCAACAAGACCGAGTACGGCAAGATCGTGCTGGCCGCGTGTTTCATCAACGATCTCGGCACGGTGCTGGCGCTGGGCTTCATCTTTGCGCCGTTCACGCTGCGCACCCTGGTGTTCGCCGGCGTCGCCGTTGCGGTGTTCATCGCACTGCCGTGGCTGACCCCGCGGCTGTTCAAGCGCTACGGCAACCGCCCCTCCGAGCTCGAGGCCAAATATCTGCTGTTCCTGCTGTTCGCGCTGGGGGCGCTGGCGGGCTGGGCCGACAGCGAAGCCGTGCTGCCCGCCTACGTCATCGGCATGGTGCTCGCCGGCACGGTCGGCAGGGATCACGCGCTGATCCGGCGGCTGCGCACGCTCGCGCTCGGATTGCTCACCCCGTTCTACTTCATCCGCGCCGGCTCGTTCGTGTCCGTGCCTGCGCTCATCGCCGCGCCGGTCGCATTTCTCGTGCTGCTGGCGGGCAAGATGGTGACCAAGTTCGTCGGCATCTACCCGATCACGAAGGTGTTCGGCTCGCCGCAGAAGGAATCGATGTATACCACCTTGCTGATGTCGACGGGGCTCACCTTCGGCACGATCTCGGCGCTGTTCGGGCTCTCGCACGGCATCATCGATCAGGCGCAATACTCGGTCGTGGTCGCCGGCGTTGTCGCCAGCGCCGTGATTCCCACGCTGATTGCCAACGCGTTCTTCCTGCCCCATCATCTGTTGCCCCGGGAGGAGCCGGAGGCCGCGGAGCGTGTGGCCGCGCCGGCGCGAGCACTCCCTCCCGAGCAAGCCGGCTAGCCAGGACGGCGCGCGATGTTCAGCAAGATCCTGCACGCGAACGACGGATCGGATCACGCCTTCCATGCGCTGGCGCTGGCGCTCAAGATCGCCAAAGCGACGGGTGCCGAGCTGCACATGGTCTCGGTCGAGGAGATTTCTTATCTGCCGGAGATGATCGAGGAAATCCGCGAGGAAAGCGGCGTGGCCGCCCGCCGCTTCCACACCGTGGTCAATCGTGCCCGCGAGATGGCCGACGCGGCCCAGGTGAAGCTCAAGACCCACGTGCTGGCCGGACATCCGGTGCGCGACATCGTCGACCTTGTCGGCGACCTCGAGGCCGACCTGCTCGTGGTCGGCGCGAGCGGCCATTCGGCGTTCTACGATCGCATGCTCGGCAGCCGCGCCGACCGGCTGGTGCACCTCGCCCCCTGCCCGGTGCTGGTGGTGAAGTGAATCGTATCCCGAACGAGCGAGCGCAAAGCGCGAACGATGATCTGCGGAGTGGGTACGGCGATCCCGTGTCCCGGACGAGTGAGCGAAGCGAGCGAAGATCCGGGACCCAGGAGTAAGTTCGCGAAGCGGCAATACGAGTTGTTATGCGCAAGGCTCGTTCTGATTGGGCAGATCGAATGGAGGACGGTTTTTTCGTTTACATCCTGGCGAGCCGGCAAAACGGCACGCTGTATGTCGGCGTTACCAACGACTTGGCGCGCAGAATCGCCGAACACAAGTCGAAGCTCGTGCCGGGCTTCACCCGAAAATACGGCGTCGGCATGCTGGTCCATGTCGATGCATTTTCTTCGATTCTTGAGGCCGCTCCTACGAACACGCGTTGAAGCGATGGAGGCGTAGTTGGAAGCTCGAGCTGATCGAGAAAGACAATCCAACTTGGCGCGATCGTTCGGAAGATCTACCGTTGTGAACAGAGAAGGAAGCCGTACTTGCGGGGCGGAATGCGAAATTAGGAAATATCGACGCTTCGCGAAGTTACTCCTGGGTCCCGGATCGTCACTCGCGCTTCGCTCGCTCGTCCGGAACACGTTATCCGTGAATTCCGTAGCCCGGATGAAGCGCAGCGAAATCCGGGACCGCCGTCCCCGCATTCCGCTTCGCTCCATGCGAGCTACGACGCTCCTGATTTCGCGGCCGTGGCCGAGCCCGCGGTCGCCTGCGAGACGATCTCGGCCACCGGCGCGAGCGGCAGCCCGGCCTTGACGAGCGCGGCGCGGTGATGCTCGACGTCTTCCGGACGCTTGTAGTGCACGGTCTTCAGATAATTCTCGATGCAGAACGCCGGCTCGCGCTTGAGCACCTCCGCCGTGTGGCTGCGCGCCGCGGCCTCGTTGCCGAGCTCGGCATGGCAGGCGGCCAGGAACGCGTGGTGCAGATGGTCGGGCGCCGTGATGTGGCCGAAGGCTGCGATCGCCTCGCCATAGCGGCGCGCCACGAACAAGGCGCGGCCGAGATGGTTCCAGAAGCGCTCCGGGTGGTAGGGGTTGAGCCGCATCGCCCGCTCGATCCACGGGATGCCCTCTTCCGGGCGCCCGAGCCAGGTCAGCACCTCGCCCTGCTGCACCACGATCAGATCGTCGTTGGGATTGAGGCTGAGCGCGCGTTCCTGGTGGAACGTGGCCTTGTCGTGTTCCTTGCCGGCGAGATTCACGGCGGCGAGGATGCGGTGGACGTCGCTGTCGTTGCTGTCGAGCTCGAGCGCGATCTGCAACTCGCGGCCCACCTGGTCCCAGGTGGCCTCACGGTCCTGGCAGTAGCCGTTGACCCAGGACTGCCCGAGCACGCATGCCTTCCAGGCGTGCGCATGGGCGTAATTGGGGTCGAGCGCGAGCGCGCGCTCGAGCATCCGCTGCGCGGCCTCGTTGTCGGCGCGGTTGGAGCGATGGTGCAGCAATTTCCCGGCGAGCACGCATTCGTAGGCGACCATGTTGTCGGTCGGCTTGCGCGCGACGCGCTCGCGGGTCGCCGCTTCGAGCCGGCCCGGCAGCGTGGCGACGATCGCGGACGTCACCTCGTCCTGGATGGCGAAAATATCCTCGAGCTGGCGGTCGTAGCGCTCGGCCCAGACGTGGCGGTCGGCCTCACCGTCGATCAGCTGCACGGTGACGCGGACGCGGTTGCCGGCCTTGCGCACGCTGCCTTCGACCACGTACTGGACCCGAAGCTCGCGCGCGACCTGGCGCACGTCGACGGCCTTGCCCTTGTATTTGAACGCCGAGTTGCGGGAGATGACGAACAGGTGCCGGAACCGCGACAGCTCGGTGAGGATGTCTTCGGTCAAGCCATCGGCGAAAAATTCCTGCTCGGCTTCGCCGCTCATGTTGGTGAAAGGGAGCACGACGATCGAGGGGCCCTCGGCGGTCGCTGCCCGCGTCTCGATCGCCGCCGGACCGGGTCCGCCGCGCGCCGAGACCCGATAGACCCGCACCGGCTGCGCGAAATTCTTGACCTGCTGCTCGCCCAGATCCTGATAGGCGAGCGGCAGCTTTTGGTGCACGTGCTGATAGGCGGTCTCCGAGATGCACACCCCGCCGGGCTCGGCCAAGCCCTCCAGGCGCGCCGCGAGGTTGACCCCGTCGCCGTAGAGGTCATCGCCCTCGATGATGACGTCGCCGAGATTGATGCCGATCCGCAGCTGCATCCGCCGCGGCTCGGGCAGCGCGGCGTTGCGCGCCTCCGTGCCCTGCTGGATCTCGATCGCGCATTGCACCGCGTTCACCACGCTGGCGAACTCGACCAGCACGCCGTCGCCCATCAGCTTCACCAGACGACCCTGATATTTGGCGAGCAGCGGCTCGATCACCTCGCGGCGCCGCTCTCGGAGCACCGCAAGCGTTCCGGCCTCGTCCTCGCCCATCAGCCGGCTGTAGCCGACGACGTCGGCGGCGAGAATCGTGGTGAGGCGGCGTTCGTCCCTGGTCTCGCTCATTGCCAATGCCATCGCCGGTCCAACATCGAGGATAGGTACGGCCGCGTTCTACGACAAGCGTGGCGAACGGCAGGTTTACCGGTCCGCCCCGGCGCCTCCCGGGTTCCTTGGCCCCACGCCGGCACGCCCGAAAATGGCACAGGCGTCGATTATTTCT
>DASWCW010000291.1:0-2913 GCA_036395835.1 Xanthobacteraceae bacterium | reverse complement strand
CCTGCTGCGATCGGCGGCATCGAACGACTACGCCGCAAGCAGGGTGCGTGAGCTGTTCGCTGCGCAGGTCTTGCCTGCGTTCGCGCGCGTCGGCAGTCGCGCAGATGCAGCCGAGCGCGCGGGCCTCGTGGCGTCCCAGCTCCTCGGCCTGGCGCTATGCCGGTACATTTTGAAGATCCCGCCGGTCGCTGAAATGTCCGTGGAGGAGATCGTCAAACACATCGGACCGACAATCCAGCGCTACGCGAGTGGCAAGCGCTCAATTCGGCCTGTCGGCAACATGCCCCCAAGGCGGTCTACCTGATACCGACGATCCACAATTTCGCCACGGCGGCCATGCCCCCGTCGCGGCGCGAGGAGGTTGCCAAAATCCTTCACGTCAACGTCGTGTTGCTTTTGGAAGACGATGCCTACATTTCTGAGTTCTCCGAGGGGCTTCGAAATTCCCTGCCCCGGGCGGCTTCGGTCGCTTCTCGCCGGACCCGTCCATGATAATAAGAAGCAGGCACACACGAGCGATCGCATGAACCGAAAGATGACTTCAGAATACTCGAGCCGGGCGCGCGGCAAGCTGAAGATCGGCGACGACTGGAACGCCATCACCATCATCGCCCTGTCTCAGACCAGCCCACTGAAGGCGATCGCCGAGCTGGTCGAAAACAGCATTGATGCGAAAGCGAGCACTGTGACGATCACGCGCGGCCGCGAGCATAGGCGCCATTTTCTCTCAATCCGTGACGATGGCGAAGGCGTGCCGCGCGACAGCGCCGGCCGGCCGGATTTCCGCTACGTGGCGACCCACATCTGTGATTCCGTCAAGCGCGGGCTCAAGGCCGACGGGACCTCGGGCCTACAGGGCGAGTTCGGGATCGGCTTGTTGAGCTTCTGGACGGTGGGCGACGAGCTCAGCATAACGTCGACCGGCGACGACCGGCGCGCCTACCAGATGGTCATGCGCAAAGGCGATCCGACCTATGTGGTCACGCCCATGCGCGCGCTATTCGGTCACGGCGGCACGGAAGTACGGATCGCGCCTCTGCTCGATGGCATCCGCGGTCTGTCGGGAGAAAAGATCCAGTGGTATCTCGCGGCGGAGCTGCGCGACCGTATCCGGCAGACCGGCGTCCGGATCAACGTCGTCGACCGGCTCGCGCGTAAGCAATACGCCGTCGAGCCGCGCCAATACGAGGGCCGGCTGCTGCATCAGCTGCCGGCACTGCGCACAAGGATCGGCGACATCTATGCCGAGCTGTATTTCAGCGAGCCGTCCGACAGCAATCGCGTGGCATTGTTCCGGCACGGCACACGCGTGATCGAAGACCTTGCCCTGCTGGACGATCTTTCCCGTCCGCCGTGGACCTTGCGCTGCCTGCAGGGCCACGTCGATGCGCCGTTCGTCAACCTCACGCCAGGCACGCGTTCGGGTCTCGTCCACGACACGGCGTATGCGACGCTGTGCGAAGCGCTGCAGCCGCTCGAGCGAAAGCTCGTCGAGGTCATCGAAGAGCAGCGCCGCGCCGAGGAAGAGCAGGCGACCCAGGAGCAGCTGCGCACGATCCAGCGTGCGTTCCGCGAGGCGCTGCTGGCGTTGCCGGCCGAGGAATATGACTGGTTCGACATCCACGCCCGCACGTTCCGGTCGATACTCGACGGCGCGACCGTGGCGAATTCGCCTTCACTCTCGCACGAGGTCAACGGAGTCGTTCTCGGGGCGGCAGAGCCGGCGCTCGGCGAGGACCGGCAACGGCAGTTCTTCGAATTCGCCGGACCGCTTTTCAGCGTGACGGTTTCCCCGGCATCGGCCATGGTGCGGATCGGCGAGGCCAAAGAACTGCGGGCCCTGTCGCGCGATCGTTCGCGGCGCCGCGTCGAGCACGACCTCACGTTCCAGTGGCAGATCCTCGAAGGGCCGGGCGCCTTGGCCGGGATGCACAACCAGGCCGTCACCTTCCTGGCGCCGGACGAGCCCGGCCTCACGCGTGTGAAGGTCACAGTGCGCCAGCGCGACATTGTTTGTACCGGCGAAGGATTGATCACCGTCACTCACGAACTGATGGGCCAGCTCGGCACCGCCACCGTCTCGTCGCAGGGCCTGCCGGGCTATACGTTCGAGCGTGCCCCCGGAGGGTCCTGGCGCTCGCGCCTAGATGCCGAGCGCAACGTCATCGTGATCAACAACGGGCACCGGGATTTCGTCTTTGCCTCGCGCAGCAAGTCGCTGAAGCTGCGCTACCTCGTCCGCCTCTACGCCAAGGAGCTCGTCATGCACAACTTCGTCGGCCTGCCTGCGGACCAGCTCTTGGAACGCATGGTGGAGCTTTCGCTGCGAACGGAGGAGCATCTCTGACCCCAGCTCTATTACAATGAGACGCGCACGCACTTTTGCACTCGGCGGCCACGACATGGGGCGAACGTCAAGCTGCGTCTTGGCGATCTTGTCGCGCACCCGCTCCCCGATCACGAGCGGGTAGAGTCGAGGATCGAGTATGGCTGTATCCGCAACGCCGCAGCTCAAACGCGAACCGTCTCCGGTTACGAGATTCGGCTGAATCGCCGGAAATCTGCGCGACTTTTCAAAAGGATAGTTTGCGCCGACATTTCTGAGTTCGAGTCCTACCACCCCAGCCACGCAGTCCGGTCTCCACCAGCCATTGGCGGCCCACGCGGTCATAAAAGGCGTTGAGGTCGACCCCGAAATCGAGGTCCACCGGCAGTATGCGGCCCACTTCCCAGGACAGTCCCGGCAGCAATGCGCCCCAGGAGTCGGCGCCGCGCCGCAATGCTTCCGCGGCAGTCCAGTAGCGAAACTCTGCAGTACCGGGCGGATGCGGCTTCGCGTCCGGAGCAGGGGCCGGATGAACAATGCGGATCGGGAGGGGCTGATCGCGCAGAACGGGGATCGGCCTTTGGATG
>DASWCW010000290.1:0-3620 GCA_036395835.1 Xanthobacteraceae bacterium | reverse complement strand
ACGCCTGGCTTGCCGGGGTCTTGCCGAGCGCGGCCTGCGCGGCCGCGAGCCGCGCGATCGGCACGCGGAACGGCGAGCACGAGACGTAGTCGAGCCCGACCTCGTGGCAGAAGGCGATCGAGGCGGGATCCCCGCCGTGCTCGCCGCAGATGCCGAGCTTGAGGTTGTTCTTGGTCTTGCGGCCGCGCTCGACCGCGATGCTGACGAGCTCGCCGACGCCCTCGCGGTCGAGCGAGATGAACGGATCGACAGGCAGAATGCCTTTCGCCGTATAGGGCCCGAGGAAGCTCGCGGCATCGTCGCGGCTGATCCCGAACGTGGTCTGGGTCAGGTCGTTGGTGCCGAACGAAAAGAATTCCGCGGTCTGGGCGATGTCGCCGGCGAGGAGCGCGGCGCGCGGCAGCTCGATCATGGTGCCGACCTGATAATCGACGCTCTCGCCGGTTTCGGCCGCGACCGCGGCGGCGGCGGCGTCGATGCGCTCCTTGACGATGTCGAACTCGGCCTTGCTGGCGATCAGCGGCACCATCACTTCCGGCCGCACCTTCTGGCCGGTCTTGCGGCCGGCCTCGACCGCGGCCTCGAAGATGGCGCGGGCCTGCATCTCGGCGATTTCCGGATAGGCAATGGCGAGCCGGCAGCCGCGAAAGCCCAGCATCGGATTGAACTCGTGGAGCTGGCGCGCGCGGTCGGCGAGCTTTTTCGGATCGGCACCCATCGCGGTCGCGACGGCGGCGATCTCCTCCTCGCTGTGCGGCAGGAACTCGTGCAGCGGCGGATCGAGCAGGCGGATGGTGACCGGCAGCCCGCGCATGATCTCGAACAGCTCGCGGAAATCGCCGCGCTGCATCGGCAACAGCTTGGCAAGCGCCGCGCGCCGGCCGGCTTCGTCGTCGGCGAGGATCATCTCGCGCACGGCGACGATGCGATTCTCCTCGAAGAACATGTGTTCGGTGCGGCACAGGCCGATGCCCTCGGTGCCGAATTTCATCGCGACGCGCGCATCCTTCGGCGTGTCGGCATTGGCCCGCACCTTGAGGATGCGCGCGGCATCGGCCCAACTCATGAGCGTGGCGAACTCGCCGGAGAGCTCCGGGTCGATCATCGGCACATGGCCCACCAGCACCTGGCCGGTAGTGCCGTCGATGGTGAGCATTTCGCCCTTCTTGATCGTGACGCCGGCGGCGGAGAGCGTCTGCGCCGCATAGTCGACCCGGAGCGTGCCCGCGCCGGAGACGCACGGCTTGCCCATGCCGCGCGCCACCACCGCGGCGTGCGAGGTCATGCCGCCGCGCGTGGTGAGGATGCCCTCGGCGGCGTGCATGCCGTGGATGTCTTCGGGCGAAGTCTCGACCCGCACCAGGATGACCTTGCGACCCTGGGCCTTGAGCGATTCCGCCTCGTCCGAGGAGAACACGATCTCGCCGGAGGCCGCGCCGGGCGACGCCGGCAAGCCGGTGGCGAGGATCTTGCGCTCCGCCGCGGGATCGATGGTCGGATGCAGCAGCTGGTCGAGCGCAGCCGGGTCGACCCGCGTGATCGCCTCGTCCTGCGAAATCAACCCGTCCTGGGCGAGTTCGACCGCGATCTTGAGCGCCGCCTTGGCGGTGCGCTTGCCGGAGCGCGTCTGCAGCATCCACAGCTTGCCCCGCTCCACCGTGAACTCGAGATCCTGCATGTCGCGATAGTGCTGCTCGAGCCGCTTGTAGATGCGCACCAGCTCCGCGAACGCCTCGGGCAGCGCGGTTTCCATCGACGGCTTGTCGGATTTCGCGGCGACGCGCGCGGCTTCCGAGATCTCCTGCGGGGTGCGGATGCCAGCGACCACATCCTCGCCCTGTGCATTGATCAGGAACTCGCCGTAGAGCTGGTTCTCTCCGGTCGAGGGGTTGCGCGTGAAGGCGACGCCCGTAGCCGAGCTGTCGCCCATGTTGCCGAACACCATGGCCTGCACGTTGACCGCGGTGCCCCAGCTTTCCGGGATGTTGTGCAGGCGCCGATAGGTGATCGCGCGGGCGTTCATCCAGGATCCGAACACGGCGCCGAGCGCGCCCCACAATTGCTCCTGCGGGTCCTGCGGGAACGGCCGGCCCAATTGCGCCTGCACGCCTTCCTTGTAGCGCGCGACGATCCGCGCCCAGTCGTCGGCGTCAAGATCGGTGTCGAGCCCGTAGCCGCTGCGGTCCTTGTAGGCCTGGAGGATCTCCTCGAAATGGTGATGCTCCATGCCGAGCACGACGTTGCAATACATCGCAATGAAGCGCCGGTAGCTGTCGTAGGCGAAGCGGCGGTCGGCGGCCTTCTCGCCGAGCGCCTCCACGGTTTCATCGTTGAGGCCGAGGTTGAGGACGGTATCCATCATGCCGGGCATCGAGGCGCGGGCGCCGGAACGCACGGAGACGAGCAGAGGATCGCCGGGGTCGCCGAAGCGCTTGCCCACCACCTTGGCGACGAAGCCGAGCGCGGCCTCGACCTCTTGCTTCAGGTCCGCCGGATAGCTTTTGCCGTGCTGGTAGAAATAGGTGCACACCTCGGTGGTGATGGTGAACCCCGGCGGGACCGGCAGCCCGAGGTTGGCCATCTCGGCGAGATTGGCGCCCTTGCCGCCGAGCAGATCGCGCATGTCCGCACCGCCCTCGGCCTTGCCGTCGCCGAAGGTGTAGACCCATTTCGCCATCCGGATTCCCATTCTTGCAATGGATCGTCAGCCGCGCCTGTCATGGCGGCTTTTATGCGATATTTCAACCATCATGCGGCGAAAGCGCCGAACGAGCGCGACGTTCACCGCAGAAAGCCTAGCCCGACGAGTCCCACGACGATCAAATAAATGGCCACGATGATGTTGAGGAGCCGCGGAATGATGAGGATGAGGATGCCGGCAATGAGCGCAATGATGGGCTGCAGATGATCGATGCCGAAGGCCATGGAATTTCTCCCGATGAAACCCGAGTGAAGAACCCCGCCGCATGTTGCGCGGTTCCCCGTCATGATTCTCGTGCAAGACGAGCGATATTGCCAGCTCGGCGGCAACTGGAGACGCTGTTGTTTTTCCCGGAAGGTGCGGCGTACGCGCTTCCCCTCTCCCCTTGTGGCGGAGGGCATGGAGTATGTCGCCCGACTCAGTGTCAGCCTCGATACGGGATCATCCCTCGATGCGGGAGAAATCCGCCACGGTCCGCGTCGCCTCGCGGATCTCGTTGAGGAGTTTCAGGCGGTTCTCGCGCAGTTTCTGATCCTCGACATTGACCGTGACCTTGTCGAAGAAGGCATCGACCGTGGGCCTGAGCTTCGCCATGGCGGTCATTGCTGCGGCGAAATCCTCGCGCGCCACGGCAGCCGACGCGCTCTGCTTGGTGGTTTCGATGGCCGCAGCGAGCGCCCATTCTTCGGCCTGACGGTAGAGCTGCGGATCCGGCGCCCCGATGTATTGCCACCCGTCTCGCTTCTCCTCGATGCGGATGATGTTGGTGGCTCGCTTGTAGCCGGCGAGCAGATTCCTGCCGTCGTCCGTATCCAGGAAGCTCCCCAGAGCGTTCACCCGGCGGACGATCAGCATGAGATCGTCCTGGCCGCCCAATGCGAACACGGCATCAACCAGATCGTGGCGCGCACCCTGGTCG
>DASWCW010000289.1:0-10235 GCA_036395835.1 Xanthobacteraceae bacterium | reverse complement strand
ATTCGTGCCCTTGCACGCCCATGCCGTGGCCGGTGCGGTGCAGGATGCGGTCTCCCAATCCCGCCTTCTCGATCACGGCCTGGGCCGCGGCATCGATCGCCGAGACCGGATTGCCGGCGACCGCCGCCGCGGCGCCCGCCTCGTTGGCGGCGCGCGCCGTCTCGTAGAGCGCCGCCTGCTCGTTCGTAGGCTTGCCGACGAAGAAGGTGCGCTCGTTCTCCGTCATCATGCCGTTGAGCCGCACGTTGCAGATGTTGACGACGCCGTGTCCCTTCTCGATGGTGGCGCCGGTCGGCATGCCGTCGCCGTGCGGCGAGGCCGACGCCGGACCGCTCAAGGTCATGCAGCGGACCTCGGCGTTCTCGCCGGGGAACCGCCGCGCGGCTTCCTCGGAAATCATCGCCGCGAGCGTGAAGTCGAGTTCCTGGAGCCGGCGTCCGGGTCGGATGTTTTCCAGATAGCGCGCCTGGCCCCAGTCGCTCAGGGCGCCAGCGTCGCGATGCACCGCGAGCTCCTCGCCGCACTTGACGAAGCGCAGCTCCCGCATTTCTCGCAAGCACGGCACCAATTTGATCTCCGGCAGCAGCGAGGCGGTGCGGGCGAGCGGACCGCCTGCGGTCTCGACACCGATGCGCGCGGCACCGAACCCGCGCTGGCGCACGAGATCGACGAGCGCCTCCGCCCATTGCGAGCGCAGCGGCGCCCGTTGCCCGAGCCGCGGGTGCTCGCTGTAGACCGTCACCGCGCCGACCCACATCGTGCCGCGCTCGAGCGTGCCGCGCAGGTGATGGGTGGACAGCTCGTTCATGATCGCGAACGCGTCGCCCTCGCGCGGCACGATGACCGCGATCGGGCGCTCCCAGGTCTGCACGTCGACGTGAAAATTGGTCGCCCATTGGAAGAAATCGCTGGAAATGAACGCCAGCGCGTCGAGCGCATTGGCGTCCATCATCCTGCGCATCAGACGGCAGCGATAGTCGAAGGTGTTGCGGGTGAGGAACGCCATGCTCAAGCCTTCCACAGCGCGCGGCGCGCGTAGCTCTTCTGCATCAGCTGCGTGGACGCGACGGTGAGCACCAGCGTCGTGCCCATCAGGATGAACGCCAGCGCGCCCCCGAACGGCCAGTTCGATTGTCCGGTGATCAGCTCGTAGACCTGCGGCGCCATCATGTGGAAGCGCGGGCCGCCGAGCAGCACTGGCGTCGCATAGGCGTTCATGCACAGGATGAACACCAGCACGGTGCCGGCGATGACGCCCGGCATGGCCAGCGGCAGCACGACCCGGCGAAACGCCGTGAACGGCCGCGCGCCGAGATTGCCGGCGGCCTCCTCGAGGCTCGGATCGATCTGCTCCAGCACGCTTTGTAGCGTGAGCGTCATGAACGGCAGCACCACGGCGATGATACCGATCACGACGGCGGTGGGCGTATAGAGGATTTCCAGCGGCTCGTCGACCAGCCCGAAGGCGAGCAACAGCTGATTGACGAAGCCGCGGTTGCCCATCACGGCCATCCAGCCCGCCGCCCGCACCAAATTGCCGACCAGCAGCGGAAACACCACCAGGATGATCAACAGGCTCTTCCAGCGCGCCGGCGCGCGGGCGATGAAATAGGCGACCGGCAGCGCGAGCACCAAGGCGACGGCGGTGGAGATCGCCGCGACCAGGATCGTGCGCAGCAGCACGTTACGGAAGAACGCATCGCGAAAGATCGCGGCGTAATTATCGAGGGTCAGCGCCTCGCGCATCATGTCGTAGCGGTCGTACTGGTTCAGGCTGTAGCGGAACAGCAGCACCAGCGGCAGCCCGAGGATCATCACGACCAAGAGCGTCGCCGGGATCGCAAGCAGGAAGCCGCGGCCTCGCGCGGACCGGGCGGGTGCCGGGACGATGCTCCGGGTCGAAGCGCCGGGGGCAGCGATGCTCATCGGTTAGGCCAGGAACTCGCGGTCCCACCATTGCTTGAGGTTCTGATATTCCTTGGCGACGTAGTCGTAGTCCGTCTTCACCAACTTGGCCTGCTCGGCGGCGTTGAACGTGAGCTTTTGCGCCTGCTCGGGCGGCAGCTGCGCATTGGCGACCGTGGGCGCATAGCCCATCTTCTGCGCGAATCCGATCTGTGCGGCCGGCTCCAGCGAAGCATTGAGGAACGCGTAGGCGCCGTCCTTGTTGGGGGCGTTCTTGGGAACGCCGAACTCGAACAGGATCGGGATCGCGCCCTCCGCCGGCGCCACATTGGTGATGGGAATTCCGGCGTTCTGCCATTGCACGCAACGCGCGCGCCACATCGGCGTGATCCACACTTCGCCCGACTGCAGCGCCTGGGCCATGGCCTCGTTGCTCGGCAGCACGCGCACGCCGAGCTTTTTCAGCTCGATGAGCTTCTTCTTGCCGGGCTCGAAATCCGACGGCGTGCCGCCGGCCGCGACCGTGGCGACGATCAGGATCTGCGTGAACAGCAGATCGACGATCCCGATCTTGCCGCGATACTTCTCGTCCCACAGGTCGGCATAGGCCTTCGGCTCCGCGTGCGCCGGATTGTAGACCAGCACCATGCCGCTATAGATGTGCGGGACCGAATAGGCGTGCCGCAACGCCGGGACCGCGTTCTTCAGATTGGCGACCTTGGATTCGTCGAGCGTGTCGAGCGCGCCGGAGAGCGAAATGTCGTACATGTCCACGTCGGACAGGCAGGCGATGTCGAGCGTGCCGCGCGGCAGGCGCCGTTCCGCGATCAGCTTGTTCTTGCGCGGGCCCTGCGCCGCGACGTCCCATTGCACGCCCACGCCCTTGGGCTCGAGCAGCGGCTTGACGATGTTGGCGTCGAGCAGGTTCTGGTAATCGCCGCCCCAGGTACCGACCACGCAGGTTGCCGTTTGCGCGCGCGCGCGCTTGAAGCCGAGCGCCGCCGCGGAGGCAAGCGCGCTCGCGCCGAAGCCGAACGCGCGGCGGGTAAGTTGCGATCGCGGAGCATCCACCATGGCCGAGTTCTCCTTCATGAATTTCCCGCAGCTGCGCGGTCCGACGGTTCGAGCAGCAGGCTTGCGTCGGGCGACCACACCACCCGCACCGTCTCACCCGGCGCCGGACCGGCGCCGGAGCGTTGCGCGGTCGGCGCATGCACGATCAGCCGCTCGCCCGATGCGAGCTCGATCATAGACTCGGTCGTGGGCCCGAGGAAGGTGACCACCTTGGCGATACCGTCGACCGAATTGAGTTGCTCCGTTCCGCCGGTGCCGTACAGGATTTCCATGCGCTCCGGCCGCACCGCCAGCACCGAGACGCCCGGCCGCCCCTCGCCGGCGAAATGAATGCACAGCCCGGAGCGGGTGCGGAACACGCCCGGCCCGGCGATCTCGCCCTCGAAGAAATTCGACTTGCCGATGAAGTCGGCGACGAACGCCGAGCGCGGCTGATCGTAGAGCTCGCGCGGCGTGCCGACCTGGACGATGACGCCATGGTCCATCACCGCCAGCCGGTCGGCGACCGTGAGCGCCTCTTCCTGGTCGTGGGTCACGAACACGGTGGTGAGCCCGAGCTCGCGCTGCAATTGCCGGATCTCGAGCCGCACCTCCTGGCGCAGCTTGGCGTCGAGATTCGACAGCGGCTCATCGAGCAGCAGCACATCCGGATTGACGACCAGCGCGCGGGCGAGCGCAACGCGCTGCTGCTGCCCGCCGGAAAGCTCGCGCGGGTAGCGCGGCTCGAATCCGGACAGCCGCACCAGGCGCAGCGCATCGGCGACTCTGGCGGCGATCTCTTGCTTCGGCAGCCCGCGCATTTCGAGCCCGAACGCGACGTTCTGGGCGACGCTCATGTGCGGAAACAACGCGTAGCCCTGGAACACCATGCCGGTCGAGCGCCGGTACGGCGGCTCGGCGGTGACGTTGCGGCCCCCGATGCGGATCTCGCCAGCGGAGGGCAGGATGAACCCGGCAATCATGCGCAGCGTCGTGGTCTTGCCGCAGCCGGACGGGCCGAGCAGCGCGAGGAGCTCGCCGTGCGCGACCGCAAGCGAGAAATCCCGTACCGCAAGCGTGCCGCCGTAGGCCTTGCTGACGCGATCGAGCGTGAGCTCCGACACTCACACCACCTTGGAGAGCTTCACGAATCGGTCCGTCGCCAGCAGCCCGACCCCGATGATGGCAATCTGCATCACGGAAACCGCCGCGACCGTCGGATCGAACTTCCATTCGAGATATTGCAGCATTGCGATCGGCAGCGTGCTGCGGCCCGGCCCGATCAGGAACAGCGACATTTCCAGGTCGGTGAACGAGACGATGAAGCTGAAGATGCCGGCGGCGACCACCCCCGGGCGGATCATCGGCAGCGTGATGCGCCGGAACGTCGTGAACGGTCTTGCGCCGAGATTCATCGCGGCTTCCTCCACCGAGCGATCGAGGCCGACGAGGCTTGCGGACACCAGCCGGACGGTCCACGGGATCGTCAGCGCCACGTGCGCGACGATGAACCCGGGCAGGGTCGCGATCAGGCGCACGCCGGTCGAGAGCTCGATCTCGATGAAATAAATGTAGATCGCCGTTCCCGCCACGATGCCGGGAACGATGAGCGGCGAGAGCAGGAAGGCGGCGAGCGCTTCGCGGGCGGGGAAGCGGCCGCGCACGAGCGCGAAGCTCGCCGGGACGCCTAAGATCAATCCCGCCAGCATGGAAAACACGCCGATCTCGATCGAGCTGAGGAACCCGTGGAGGAATGCGGCATTGGCCCAGGCATTGCCGAACCAGCGCAGCGTGTAGCCTTGCGGCGGAAAGGTGATGATCTCGTTCTTGAACAGGCTCACCCAGATGACGAAGATCAGCGGGGTGAACATGAACAGGAAGACCAGCGCAACGCAGGCAAGATACGCGGCGCGCAGCGGCGACGGCCGCGGCCGGGGCCGCTGCAGGCGCGCAGCAATTTCGCTGGTCGGCATTGGGTCTCCGGGCAGCCACGAACGCTAGAGCCGAACCTCCCGGCGCACAAGGCAAGCCACGGCGATCACAGCCGATTCTTGACGAAGCGGCCGCCTTGCATGATGGCCGGGATGCGTTCGCCCTGCCCGCCGAGCACGCCGAGATCCTTGAGCGGATTTCCGTCGACGACGATGAGGTCGGCATAGGCCCCCGGCGCAATGGTGCCGAGCCTGCCCCCCATGCCGAGCACTTCGGCGGCGATGCTGGTCGCGCTGGCGATGATTTCCTGCGCCGGCAAGACGCGGCTGCGGATGGTGAACTCTTCCGACTGGCGGCGATGCATCTCACCCAGCAGATCCGAGCCGTATGCCATTCTCACGCCGGCGTCGCGCAGGATCTCGAGCGACATGAGCCCGGCCAGACGCACGTCGTCTATTTTGGCGATCGAAACTTCCGGCAGGCCGTACCGCGCGCCCTCCTCCTTGAGCGCCTCGAAGGTGACGAGGGTGGGCACCGCCCAGGCGCCGCGCTCGACCATCAACTCCGCGGTCGCCGGCGTGATCAGGTTGGCGTGCTCGACCGACTTGACCCCGCATTCGACCGCGCGGCGGATCGCCTCGTCGGTGTAGAGGTGGGCCGCCACATAGGTATTGGCCATCTCGGCTTCCTCGACCACCGCGGCGATTTCCTCGCGCGAGAACCCGAGAAAGACGATCGGGTCCGTGGGCGAAGCGATGCCCCCGTTGGCCATGATCTTGATGAGGTCGGCGCCCGCCTTGATCTCCTCGCGGGCGGCACGGCGCACTTGCGCGACGCCGTCGCAAATGCGCCCGAGCGCGCCGAGCCGCCGCCCGAAATAGCGCGCCTCGCGCGCGTCGAAGCGGCCGCGCAGATCGCCATGTCCGCCGGTCTGGGAGAGTGCCTTGCCGCAGATGAAGAGGCGCGGGCCCGAAATCGCGCCTTCCTGCAGCGCCAGCTTGAGGCCGAAGTCGGCGCCGGCGACGTCGCGCACGCTGGTGAAGCCGCGCATCAGCATATCGCGCAGGATCACGCTCGCGCGCGCGGCGACGAGGGAGTCGGGAAGCAGCGCGTTCTGCGCCAAGTTGACCAGCGTCGCCACCACGTGGACGTGACAATCGATCAGGCCCGGCATCACGATCTTGCCGGCAAGATCGATCGCATCCGCGGCGGTGTCGATCGGAGCGTCGCCGACTTCGCAAAAAATCTCGCCCTCGATGAGAACATTCATGCCCGGCCGCGGCTCGGCCGCGGCTCCGTCGACGATCGATGCATTGCGCAACAGGATCATGCCCGCCCTCCCTACGTTCTTTTCCGCGCTTTGTGCCCGCTCCGGTTAACCTTAACAAAAGGTTTATGCGAACGTTAAAGAAACGTTTATTCCCGCAAGCGGCGCGCACGATTAGAGTTTTTGGCCTGCCGAGGCCATCACAGGATTCGCGCCGTGTCCAATCTGAGTACCTACGTTGCGGGCGCGCTGGCCGCTGTCCTGGTCATGGATCATGCCGCGACGATCGGAAACTTCCGGCCGGCTTTTGAGCTCCCCGAGGCCGCGGGGGAATTCGCGGAGCCGAGTATCAGGATAAACCGCGGGCTCAAGGGCGACCGCTGGGCGCCGGTTCGCACACAACGCGATTCCAGGCCGGTCAATGCGCCGCTGGAAGTCGTCGATTTTCCGACTGGAAGCACGGGTGGGCAACGCTCCGTCGCGTCTCCAGGATACCCGATGGGCAATGTCACGGCCGTGGTGAAGCGGGAGATGCCCACCCGCGACGAACAGTCCGGCAAACGCGTGCTGCCGTTGGGCTGCGAGTCCGCATTCGGGAGACTGGCGGCCCCGCCGCTGGCTCATGTGCTCGGCCGTTGCATCATATGAAGTAGGAAGGCGGGTGCGACGGTCTCGGCGATCTTGGGAACTCTTGGCACTGAAAATCTTGCTTGTGATGCGCACTTCAGCCGAGAAGGAATCGCGAGGACCATGAGGCTCTTGCTTCGAATGGCCTTCTGGCTGGGCGTGGTGATCGTGCTGTTGCCGAACCCGGCTTTCCGGCCCGGCGCGCTTGAGCCATCAACGAGCGCGACGCAAGCGGCCGCCCCGAAGACTGCAAGCCCCGATACGGGCCGGATCTGTCCGCGGCAGCTCGACGCCTGCTGCTCCGGCTTTCAGGCATTCGCCAAGCTTTGCCGAAATCTCCATCAGTTCCTCACCCAACGCGGCGCGCAGCGCCGCAGCAAATCCGCGGGCGATACCGCGGGGGCCTCTCAGAACACCCTGACGCCAACGGATCTCGTGATGCCCTGGCGCGGATCGGCACCGCGCAAGGAACCCGGGGCAAGACGGTCGATCTGAGGGGATTGCGACTTCGGGGGCGGATTCCGGGGTCATGGCTCGTGGATCGGAACACTGCATGCTCGAGTCCGCCGACCGGTTTCGCCGTTCCTGCTGAGCCCGACGCGCCGCCTAAGCCACCCGTTAAGTCTCGATTCAGGTCCTGGCCTGATGATCCTCCGGGACGTGCCATGGCCCCGGATCGGATCGAATGAGCGAGGAATGCCCCGCCGAGCCCGGCGCGCCGCCGCTCGAGACCGATCCGATTGAGAGCACATATGAAGTCAAGCCGCCTCGTCCCGAGGAGGCATGGGCTCCGAACCTGGCTGACCAGGACCGTGAGATCCCGGTCGGGTTCCTCACGCTTGCACTGATCGCCGCGCTCGGATTGGCATGGATCGGCGGCACCTACTTGTATCGCTTGGTCGCAGAACCACCGTTGACCGGCCACGCGGCCGTCAAGGCAGTCGTCGAACGGATCCTCATCGTCGAATCCAACGGCGACCCGAATGCGAAGAACAGACGGTCGAGCGCGACCGGTGCCGGTCAGTTTCTCGATGGCACATGGCTCGAGACGATCCGGATGCACCGGCCCGATCTCGTGAAAGGACGCAACGAAAAGCAGCTGTTGGAACTGCGACGGGAACTGGAACTTTCTCGCGAGATTGCAACGCGATTGGTCGAGCGCAACGCCGCAATGCTGAGCAAACGCGGCCTTTCCGTCACGCCCGGCACGCTCTACCTGACCTATTTTGCCGGCCCCGCAGGAGCCATAGCGATCCTGTCCGGTGCGGAAGATCTCGACGCCGCCGCGCTGATGGCGAGCGCCGATGCAAGCGGCCGTACCACACGCGAAAAGCTCGTGACCGCCAATCCGTTCCTGGGGACACTTACGGTCGGCGATCTCAAGAACTGGGCCGATCGCAAGATGCGCGGCTTGTGATTTCAGGCGAACGCGAGGGCTATAGCGGCGACGACCACCGCGGTTCCGATCCGCAATCTGGCTTGGTCAAGTCCTTACGTATGAATGATGAAATCGTGATGCCAAATACCGAAGTGAAGGTCCTCGCCCCCAGTCTCATTGACCAGCGGGTTGTGGCCGCCTGTCAGGTCACGAATCGTATCTTGTAGCTGACCGTTATTGACAAGAGGATTATGCTGCCCCGTCACGTCCTGAAGCGATTGTTGCAGCTGCGCCAGCTGGTCTTGATGGTGAGCCAACAGAGTATCCAGTGCGAACGAATGCGCGTTATCAAATTGCTTGACCGAATTAGAAATAGCGCCAGCCCAAGAATCGCCGAGCGCTTCTCCGAAGTTCCCGACCGATCCGGTATCAGACGTCGCGGGCGGATCGACCAGGAGCGTGCCCCCGCTCCCGTCATCCGAGAGCGTCCATGTTGAGCCGGTGTAATTCCCTACCAGTTGGATCTTGTCTACGTTCGTTCCGTCAGTCACGGTGAGGGTCGTGATATTGGTGGCTTTGGAATAGGTGACGTTGCTTACTCGGGTGTCCGCTCCGAAACTGATGTTCGTGAGATCGATCGTATCGCTCCCGGAGAGCCCTATGATCTTGCCGCTGAAGGTCGATGGATCTTCGAGCACAAGTTCGCCTGTCGCCCCGGAGAAGACCACATTGTTGCTGTCCGAGCCATCAAGCTGCAGAGTGGCGCCTGCATCGATCTGGAACACTCCGGTTCCCGAAATGCTGCCCGCGACCTCCAGCGTGCCGCTCACGACTTCGACCTTGCCGTTGTCGGTCAGCGTCCCGGCAATCGTGTCCGAACCGCTGAATTGCAGCGTGGCCCCAGAATCGACTTTGAACGCGCCCGTTCCCGAAAGGGTCCCGGCGATTTGCAGCGTATCGCGGGCAACCTCTATCATGCCGTAATCGGCGATTGGTTCCGATATCGTGTAATCGCCATGTGAGATCAGAAACGTGCCGTTCGTTCCTATAAATATCGACGCCGCCAGCAACCCGCCGTTATTGAGCTCGAAAGTACCGGCATTGACGGTCAATGTGCCGGACAGCGTCAGCGAGGCATCGTCCCGAACCGTGGCTTGGGCATCATTCACAATCAGCGCGGATGCGACGGCCGGCTGCGAGATGGTGACGGTATAGCTGCTGCTCGTGCCGTTGATCGCATTGGCATCGATCACAGCAGTCATGGTGGAAGTCGGAGATGCGAGGGTCCAATGCGGATCTGAGCTCCAGTTGCCGTTCGAGGTAATTTTCCAATGATCGTCCGGAACCTCGACCGTAACCGACTCCGTGGTGCTGGCCGTATTCGTCTGGCCTTCGCTGTCTTTCGACGTAGCCGTGACGTTCAAGGTAAAGCTAGTGTCCGTCGTCGGCGTGATCGTCAGGCTCGACAGGTTCCAGCCGATGATGTCGACCGAAGTGTTGCCAAAGCTCGCGGTGAAGCTGTGCCCGGCGCCATCGCTCAGCGTCGCTCCCTCCGGGATATCGCTGATCAAGAGCGACGACAGCGTGCTGTCGCCATTGGCCGAGGCGGTGATCTTCAACGGGATCGGGCTGCCCTCGACCCCCTCGACAGACACCGCCGTCACGGTCGGCGCCAGCGGATCCACCGTCACCGGTTCGGTGTTGGTAGCCGAATGGCTTTGGCCGCCGCTATCCGTCGACGTCGCCGTCACGCTCAGGGTGAAATTGGTGTCGGTCGTCGACGTGATCGTTAGGCTCGACAGTTTCCAGCCGATGATATCGACCGATGTGTGGCCAGGGCTCGCCGTGAAGATGTTACCGGTACCGTCGCTCAGCGTCGCTCCTACCGGAATGTTGTCGATCAGAAGCGACGACAGGCTGCTGTCGCCATTCGCCGAGGCGGTGATCTTCAACGGGATCGGGGTGCCCTCGATCCCCTCGACGGACACCGCCGTCACGGTCGGCGCCAGCGGATCCACGGTCACCAGTTCGGTGGTGCTCGCCGTATTGGTCTGCCCGTCGCCATCCGTCGAC
>DASWCW010000288.1:0-2882 GCA_036395835.1 Xanthobacteraceae bacterium | reverse complement strand
TTGTGGATCATGGTGGGGTAGCCGTGATAGGCGAAGATCACCGGTCGATCGCGGGTGAACAGCTCGTCGAAATCGCGGTCCTCCATTCCATGCGGATGTTCGCTCGGCGGCTCGAGTACCATCAGGTCGACGACGTTGACGACGCGGATGCGGATGTCCGGGACATAGTCGCGCAGCAGCGTGACGGCCGCCAGCGTCTCGAGCGTGGGCACATCGCCGGCGCAAGCCATGACCACGTCGGGCGCGCCGGCGTCGTTGCTCGCCCATTCCCACACGCCCGCCCCGAGCGCGCAATGGCGCACCGCCGCATCGATGTCGAGCCACTGCCATTCGCGCTGCTTTCCGGCAACGATCGCATTGATGTAATCGAGGCTGCGCAGGCAATGATCGGCGACCGAGAGCAGGCAATTGGCATCGGGCGGAAGATAGATGCGCACGATTTCGGCTTTCTTGTTGGCGAGATGGTCGATGAAGCCGGGATCCTGATGGGAGAAGCCGTTGTGGTCCTGGCGCCAGACGTGCGAGGTCAACAGATAATTGAGCGAAGCGATCGGCTTTCGCCACGGGATGTCGCGCGTCGTCTTCAGCCATTTGGCATGCTGGTTGACCATGGAATCCACGATGTGGATGAACGCCTCGTAGCAGGAGAACAGGCCGTGGCGCCCCGTGAGCAGATAACCCTCGAGCCAGCCCTGGCAGAGGTGCTCGCTCAGGACTTCGAGGACGCGGCCGTCTGGGCTGAGATCGGCGTCGACATCCTCGATCGCGCCCATCCATTCCTTCTCGGCGGCGGCATAGACGGCATCGAGCCGGTTCGATGCGGTCTCGTCCGGGCCGAATAGGCGGAAGTTGCGTTTGTGGGCATTGAGCTTGAACACGTCGCGCAAATATTTGCCGAGGATCCGCGTGGCTTCCGCTTCGACCGCTCCCGGCCCCGACAGCTTGACGGCGTAATCGCGAAACGGCGGCAGCGACAGCGGCTGCAGCAGCGCGCCGCCGTTGGCATGGGGATTGGCCCCCATGCGCCGATGACCGGTCGGCGCCAGCGCCGCGATTTCGTCGCGGAACTTGCCGTCTCGATCGAACAGCTCCGAGGGCCGGTAGCTCTCCAGCCAGGCTTCGAGGGCGGCCAGGTGCTCCGGGTTTTCAAAGTCGGAGATGGGCACCTGATGCGCGCGCCAGGTTCCCTCGACGGGTTTGCCGTCGACGAATTTCGGCCCGGTCCAGCCTTTGGGCGTGCGGAACACGACCATCGGCCAGCGCGCACGCTTCACGTCCCGCGCGCCGCGCGCCGCGTTCTGGATCCTGCGAATCTCGGCGAGCACGCGATCGAACGTGGCGGCGAGCGCCTGATGCACGGCAGCGGGCTCCTCGCCCTCCACGAACAGCGGGTCGTAGCCGTAGCCGCGCAGGAGAGCGGTCAATTCCTCGCGGGAAATCCGCGCGAGCACCGTCGGGTTGGCGATCTTGAAGCCGTTGAGGTGCAGGATCGGCAGCACCGCGCCGTCCCGCGCCGGATTGAGAAACTTGTTCGAATGCCAGCTCGCGGCAAGCGCGCCGGTTTCCGCTTCCCCGTCGCCGACGATGCAGGCGACGATCAGGTCCGGATTGTCGAAGGCGGCCCCATACGCATGCGCCAGGGAATAGCCAAGCTCGCCGCCTTCGTGAATCGAGCCGGGCGTCTCCGGCGCGACGTGGCTGGGGACCCCGTAGGGCCAGGAGAACTGGCGAAACAGCCGCTGCAGCCCGTTCCGGCTGCGCTCGATCGCCGGATAGATCTCCGTATAGGTGCCTTCGAGATAGGTATGCGCCACCAGCCCCGGCCCGCCGTGCCCGGGGCCGATGATGTAGATCATGTCCAAGTCGTTTTCCTTGATCAGGCGGTTGAGATGCACATAGAGCAAGTTCAGGCCGGGCGTGGTGCCCCAATGGCCGAGCAGGCGCGGCTTGACGTGGCGGCGCTCGAGCGGGCGTTCGAGCAGGGGATTGTCCTGCAGATAGATTTGCCCGACCGACAAGTAATTGGCGGCGCGCCAATAGGCATCCATCTTTTCGAGCAGATCGAGAGCAAGCGGGTTCGCCATGGCGGCCTCCTATCTGGCGTCCATGACAGAACCAACCATGACGGGGCAAAGTTCGGCTTCCCGCAGCGGCCGCCGCACGCCGGGATGGAACTTGTCATGAGCTCGGGAATTTACCGGGTGCCGCAAGCATTCCATTCTGGCTGGGCGTTAACGCTAGCCTGCAATTCTGCGACCCTCCCAAGCGCCCATGCTCTACAAATGTGTCATGCGTCCGTTCCGCACAGCGGGGATAGTCGCCGGCGTCCTGCTCGCGAGCATTTGCTGCGCCGGCGCCACGGTCGTCATCAACGTCGACAAGAGCAGTCAGAAGATGTCGGTCGAGGTCGATG
The DNA here is from genome assembly GCA_036395835.1 of Xanthobacteraceae bacterium. GTDB lineage: Bacteria > Pseudomonadota > Alphaproteobacteria > Rhizobiales > Xanthobacteraceae > AP-16. The sequence continues at coordinate 469 of DASWCW010000288.1, read as the reverse complement.
GCGAGCCTCGCTACGAATTTGCCGTCTCGACCGGTCGCGCCGGTTACGGCACGCCCAACGGCACCTATCATCCGCAGCGGCTGGAGCGGGAGTGGTTCTCCAAGGAATATTACGATTCGCCAATGCCCTATTCGATCTTCTTCAGTCGCGGCTACGCCATCCACGGCAGCTACGAGATCCGCCACCTCGGCGGGCCCGCTTCGCACGGCTGCATCCGGCTGCACCCCTCGAACGCCGCCAAGCTGTTCGCGCTGGTCCAAAAGGAGGGTGCGGGCAACACCAAGATCGTGGTGTCGGGAGCGAACCCGCCCGGGCGCCGCGAGGTGGAGGAAGCGGACGCAGGGCCCAGGGCGCCGCGCTATGCGCCGCCGGGAGCCTGGTGGGGCTATAACCGCCCCTACGCCGGATACGGGCGCTGGTCCTATCCCAATCCCTATTCGCGCGGTTTTTACGGCGGCCCGTTCGGGTA
>DASWCW010000287.1:0-2386 GCA_036395835.1 Xanthobacteraceae bacterium | reverse complement strand
GATGGCGTGCCAGAATTCGCGCATAGCGCCTCGCAATGGTATCGTATCCCGATGTGGCCGACCCCGCGGCAATTGCGAGGTCGCGCGGCGGCAGCGGATCGACCCAGCGATAAAGGCCGTATAGAACGGCAATGGCAATGGCCGCCAAGGAGAACACAAATCCCGAAGGCCTCCATGACCTGCGCCACATTTGCTGACCCAAATGCCGGTAGCGGTTACGTACGTGTTTCTCTCGCGCCGATCGGCAGTGAGCCGCGATGCGCCAAGATCAGCGTGCCTGCGCGAGAACCGCAACGTCCAGCTTTGAATAATATTTCGCTACATCGTCGGCGCCGTATTTGGCGCGGAATTTTTCGACGATGGACGACACCTGTGCGCGGTCGGTGATCGGAACAGCGGTGAATTCGGTCTCCGCGCCACCCGCCTCTATGCGAATTGACGGGTTGTTCAGAACGTTTTTGTACCACTGCGTATCTGACCCCTGCACCGGCAGGAGATACAAGTGGTCATCGTCCAACACAAACCACACTGGAATCGAGATGGCACGTCGTGATTTTCGGCCGATGACCGTGATCTCGATTTCGCGGTATCGATAGAGGCGGTCTGTCAGGGCATCGCTCCGTGCCGGCATGGTGCACTCCTGCTGCAATTCTTGCGTTGGAGCTCGGTCCGTGCGCAGGATCGGGGCCGAGCTTGAGGCTTTCGAGATCCCGCTGGCCTCGCTCGGGGATCAAGCCTCAGCTTCGGTTGCATCCTCATGTACCGCGCCGCCTCGCATCAGGCGGCGAGCAACCTCGGCCGTCTGATGGCGCGCTCGCGGCGTCGGCGCATGGGCGGCGAGGTAACGCGCCGCCGCGATCAGAATCGGTGCTGCATCCGGATCGCCGCGCCAGACGCGGTACTGCCGGACGGCGGCTTGGAGGTTCTGCACCATGTGGAACCCGGCATCTTCGCGCAGCAGCGCGTGGCCCAAGAGCGCAATGAAATCGGCAGGCGGATGACCGGCGGAAAAGTAAGTCGCCGCCAATCGCGTCGCTTCCGCGACCTGCTGTTGGCGGTCGCAGGCATCGAGCAAGGCGCGGCGAAGCTCGTCCGGCGACGCGCCTTGACCGTCGTCGCGCGGCTGACGCGCGGGCGGCACGTTCAGAAAACGGTTCAGGTAAACCGCGAGCGCGCCGTGCAAGACGGCGCGCACGCATATGGCCTCGGTCTCGACATCCGGCCTGCCCTCGGTCGCCCGCGCGATCAGGCCGGACGCGGCATTGGCGTAACTGAAGGCGTGATGCGCGCTCTCCCAATCGGAATGATCGTTGCTCGTCCCGAAATATGCGATGCGCAACGCTGCCGCAAACGCGACCGCCCGAGCCACATCGGCGGGGGAAGCGCCGTCGCGCAACGCGCCAACGAGCGCCTCAAGGATGGCATCGGGGTTCTCGCCGAGTGCGGCGCGACCGAGAGAAGCATGCTCGCGCCAGGAGCCGCGCCTCATGCGCCCCAATCGCAGCGCGTCTGGAACATCTCGCAGCGCCCGCTCGGCAAGAGCCACCAGATCGATCGGATGGCGCCAGCTGTCCATCTCTTCCCGGCCTACTGCGGTCGTGAGCACCGGCACGATCGAGGGCAAGAGATCCTTGGCGTGCTGCGAACCGATGAGCTCGATCGCTTCGAACGCTTTCTCGAGGAAATCGAGCGCATGACCGCCGTCGGCGAAATAGCGATCGGTGACGGCGCTCAGGGTCGTTGCCGCCAGCCATTGCGGCGTGGCTCCGGCCGCGATCGCGGTGCGCAGCGTGCGCTCGGCGCCGCTGCGGTGGCGCACGCGCACCCAGTGTCGAAACCAACGCGCCAAGGTCTCGAAGGGGACGTCGCTCCCGAGCGGTTCGGTATCGGTGCGCGGCGACTGTCCTTCGCAATCATCCGCCACGGCGGCAACACCATGATACAGCGCAAGGTACTGGTCGCCGTCGTTCAAGACCGGGAGCAGGTCGGCGAGCGCGGTAAGCGTCGTGAGCCCGGTTCCCCAACTCTCGCGATGGGCGACCCCATAGAGCAGAGCGTCGCGTACGATTTGCGGGGCCTGCACACCTGCGGCCACAGCGCCCAGCACCGCTTTGCCGATCACTAACCCGATGTTGTGTGCAAGGCCGTCGTGAAGGCGGCGGCGCCAATGCGCCGCCTCATCGCGCTCGACCGGGGCGGTCGCCACCCACACGTCGCCGTCGACGATTCGCACTGCGCGCACGGGGACGTCGTCCGCCCACAGGTCGAAGGTCGACCCGCTGCGCAGGTCGAAACGGGCATGGTGCCAATGGCAGGTGAGAATGCCGTCCTCGATGGTACCGCGGTGGAGCGGAAATCCCATGTGCGGGCAACGGTTGTCGAGCGC
>DASWCW010000286.1:0-27574 GCA_036395835.1 Xanthobacteraceae bacterium | reverse complement strand
ATTGAGCATGTTGTAGACGATTTGCGCGCTGTCGATGCCGCGCGCGTCGATCACCTCCTTGAGCGCCGCGGTGTCGCCGACGCCGGTGATGCCCAAAAAGCGGATCATGCCCTTCTCGCGCAGCCGCTCGAACGCCGGCATCACCTCATCGAGCACCTGCCGGACGCTGAGCGCGTCGCCGCCGCCCTCGAGCGTGATCGCATTGTGCAGGTGGAAAATATCGACCCGCTCCATGCCGAGCCGCCGCAGACTTCCCTCGATGGATTTGGCGACGGCCTCCTCGATGCGACGGAACTCGGAGGCGGGCAGCCGCACCTTGGTGCCGACGATCGCGTGCTTCGGCTTCAGCTTCTCGAGCGCGCGCCCGAGGTTCTTTTCCGATTCGCCGTTGCCGTATTGCACCGCGGTGTCGAAATAATTGACGCCGGCTTCGAGCGCGCGCGCGACCGCCCGTTCCTGGTCCGCGGCCTCGCCGCGCACCATCAGCCCGCCCACCGCCCCGCAGCCGAAGCCGAGGATCGAGATCCGCAGCCCGGTCCGGCCGAATGTCCGCATTTCCATGGCGTCTCCTCGTTCATGCCGTAGCCCGGATGGAGCGCAGCGAAATCCGGGGCAGCAGTTCCCGCATTGCGCTTCGCTCCATGCGGGCTACGAACCATACTTGGCGTCATTTGGCGTCCGGTTTCTTGGCGGCTGCCTGGAGCTGCTGGATGTTCGTTTGTAGATTGGCAACATTGGTCTGAAGACTTGCAACATCCGCCTGCAGGCCCGCAACGGCTCGCTTGAGTTGGCCGATCTCGGCATTGGCGGCGCTGAGCTTTTGCTGCAGGTCGCCCGCATTCTTCGCGATCGATCTGTGGAGAAATTCGACGTTGCTCTGGAAGCAGCCGGTGCGTTTGTCCAATCCGCTGGTTTTGCTGCAGTCCTCCATGCCGGCGATGTCCTGCGCCTGTGCCGGACCAAAGCCGAATAGTGTCGCGGCGAGCAGGAAAGCTCCGATATGGTTCATATCGCGTCCCTTCGTTCCTTTTACGATCAGCGCCGGTGCGGATCGAGCGCGTCGCGCAGTCCGTCGCCCAACAAATTGAGCGAAAGCACGGTCAAGAAGATCGCGAGCCCGGGCCACACCGCCATCCAGGGCGCGTTGACGAGGAATCGCTGCGCCGAATTGAGCATGCTGCCCCACGAGGGCGCCGGCGGCTGCTGGCCGAGGCCGAGGAACGACAGCGCCGCCTCGGCGATGATCGCGGCTGCGATCGACAAGGTCGCCTGCACCAGCAGCGCGGGCAGGATGTTCGGCAGGATGTGGAAGACGGCGATGCGCCAGCGCGGATTGCCCACCGCGCGCGCCGCCTCGACATAGTCCTCGACCTTCACGGCCATCACTTGGCCGCGGGTCAGGCGCAAAAGGATCGGCGTCGTGGTGATGCCGATGGCGATCATCGCGTTGCGCAGGCTCGGCCCGAGGAAGGCGGCGAGCGCGATCGCCAGGATCAGGAACGGGCAGGCCAGCATCGCATCGGTGATGCGCCCGAGCAGCGCGTCGACGAAGCCGCCGAGGTAGCCGGCGATCATGCCGAGCGGCACGCCGATTGCGAGCGCGATGCCGACCGAGACGAGACCGGCCATCAGCGACGCGCGCGCGCCGTAGATCACCCGCGTGAGCAGGTCGCGGCCGACATCGTCGGTCCCGAACCAATGCGCCGCGGAAGGCGCGCGGCGCACCGCGGTCCAGGTCTGCGCGTTGGGATCGTAGGGCGCGATCAGCGGCGCCAGCACGGCGGCGACGATGAACAGCGCGAGCACGACGAGGCCGGCGACGGCACCCTTGCGCCGGAACAGGCGGCGTAGCGCGCGCGCGGCCGGGCTCTCGCCGGCATCCGCCGGCGCGCTCGTGCGCGATGCGGGCAAGGCGGCGTCGGCCATGCTCAGCTCCGCAGCCGCGGATTGACCAGCATGTACGCGATGTCGGCCAGGAGGTTGAGCACGATGTAGGTCGTGGCCGTCACCAGGACGACGCCTTGCACCACCGCGTAGTCGCGATTGAAGACGGCGTCGACGATCATCTTGCCGAAGCCCGGAATGGTGAAGATCTGCTCGGTCAGCACCGCGCCGGACAGCAGCGTGCCGAATTCGAGCGCGCCGAGCGTGATCACCGGCGTGAGCGCATTGCGCATGGCGTGCTTGAAGATCACGGTGCGCTCCAGCAATCCCTTGGCGCGGGCGGTGCGCACGTAATCGCTTTCCATCACCTGCAGCATGGCGCTGCGGGTATGGCGCATCAGGATCGCGGCGATCGCGTTGCCCAGCACGAACGCCGGCATGATGGTCGAGGCGAGGCTTGCCCGCCAGTCGTCGGTGAGGCGCACGTAGCCGGATGCCGGCAGCCAGCCGAGCTTCACCGAGAACAGGAAGATCAGCATGATTCCCAGCCAGAAGTTCGGCGTGGAGATGCCCCACAGCGCGAACGCGTTCGCACCGTAATCCCAGAGCGTGTCCTTCTTCACGGCCGACAGGATGCCGGCGCCGATCCCGATCACGAGCGCGATCACGATCGCCATGGAGGCGAGCTGGATGGTCACCGGCAGCTTTTCGACGATCAGATCGAGCACCTTCTCCTTGATCCGCATCGACTCGCCGAGATCGCCGGACAGCGCGCCCTTGACCCAGTAGACATATTGGACCGGAAGCGGCTGATCGAGGCGGTATTGACGCCGGATCTGCTCGATCACGGCGGCGTCGCGCTCCTCGCCGGCCATGACCAGTGCCGGATCGCCCGGCAGCAATTGCTGCAGCGAAAAGATGATCAGCGACACGAAGAACAGCGTCGGAACGAGCTGCGCCAGTCGTTGGGCGATGAAGGTCAGCACGGCCGCGCTCCTCGCGAGCCGCATTCTCCTCCCTCTCCCCGTTGGGGAGAGGGATGGAGTGAGGGGGACAGCGCTTTATTGGTCATAAGCAAGCAGGATCGTGACCCCCGCACCCGGCGCGCCGCGCGCGCCGACCTCTCCCCAACGGGGAGAGGTGAACGCAGCGAGCTCGCAAGCATGCGGCACTCGCTCACTTCAACTTCAGCCCGACCACGCGGATGAGACCGTCCGGCATGGCGCGGTAGCCGTCGAGCCGCGCCGTGTAGGCGATCAGGACGCGCCGGTGGTAGAGATAGAGGATCGGATCGTCCTCCAGGATGATCTTGGTGAGCTTCTCGTAGATCGCCTTGCGGGCACCCGGGTCGGCCGGCACGCGCGCCTCGTCGAGCAGCTTGTCGGCCGGCGGATTGCAGTACCCCGTGTAGTTCAACGGCGCATTGCATTTGTGGAAGGAATAGACGTTGCCGTCCGGATCGGTGCGCCCGCTCCAGGCCAGCAGATAGGCCTGGTATTCGCCGGTCTCGGCCTGTTTCAGCGACGTCGCGAACTCGGTGACGCGGATCTTCAGGTCGATGCCGATCTCGGCCGCCATCGCCTGCAGCACTTCGGCGACCGCCTGGGTTTCCGGGCCCTTCGGCACCATGAAGTCGACCGCCAAACGCCCCTCCACGCCGGCTTCTTTCAGCAGCGCCTTGGCCTTGGCGACGTCGCGTTTCGGCACCGAAAAAGCCTGTTGATAGTAAGGATGCTCCGGATTGATCCATTGGTTGCCGGGCACGAACTCGCCGTTGAACACCACCTGCGTGAGCGCCTCGCGGTCGATGGCGTAATCGAGCGCCTGGCGCACCTTGGCGGACTGCCCGAGCGGGTTCTTGGCGGCGTCGCCCTTGCCGACGTTGATGTCGAACCCCTGATAGCCGAGCTCGAGCGCCGCCGAGAGCTTGAGCCCGGAGGCGCCGCGCACGTCGCTGATGTCGGTCGCGAGCAGCCGCTCGATCATGTCGAGGCCGCCGGATTTGAGATTGGCGAGCCGCACCGTCGAATCCACGATCGGCAGATAGACGAGACGGTCGATATGGACATGATCCTTGTCCCAATAATCCGCAAATCGCTCGAACACGATGCGGTCCTGCTGCACGCGCTCGACGAATTTGTAGGGGCCGGCGCAGATCGGATGCAGGCCGAATCTGTCGGCTGCGGCTTTCGCCGCCTTGGGCGAGACCATCATGCCGGCGCGGTCGGTGAGCTGGGCGATCAGCGGCGCAAACGGCGTCTTGAGCACCAGACGGATCGTCAGCGGGTCCACGGTCTCGATATGATCGACCGCGGCGAGCTCCGGCTTGCGGAACGACCCCGCCATGTTGATGTGACGCTCGAGCGAATATTTGGCGGCCTCGGCATCGAGCGGTTCGCCATCGTGAAATTTCACGTTCGCGCGCAGCTTGATGGTGACGGCCTTGCCGTCGCCGGAGGTCTCGTGGCTGAGCGCAAGCTGGGGCACGACATTGAGCTTTTCGTCGATGTCGAACAGCTTGTCGCAAAAGCCGGCGAACACGATGCGGCCCACGTAGGTGCGGGCAAGCGTCGGATCGAGAATGTCGGGATCTTCGGCGAGCCCGACACGCAGCGTCGTTTCGGCCAGCGCCGGCCCGCTCACGAAAGCCAGAAGCGCGGCAAGTGCCGCGAGGCGAACCAGTTTCATCGCACTCCCCTTGTTGATACCGGGCGTCTCCAGCCCGTCACTCTAACACCGCCCGCTCGTCGGAGGTCCGGTCGCCCGCGCGCTTGGTGAATGCGGCGATGAGCCGGTCGAGGGCCGGCGAAAAGCTGCCGCCGGTCGCCGCGCCCGCCGCCGGCAGCTCGCCGACCCGATGACAGGCGGTGGCGTGGCCGCTGGCGTCGGCGATCAGCGCCGGTCGCTCGCTCCGGCAGCGCGCGATCACATGCGGGCAGCGGGTATGGAACCGGCAACCCTCCGGCGCCTCGAGCACGTTCGGCAGGTCGGCCTGCAGGATCACGCGCTCGCGCCTGGCGTGCGGGGTCAGCGCCGGGATCGCCGACAACAACGCCCGGGTATAAGGATGCCGCGGCGAGGCGAACAGCGCTTCCGCCGGCGCGCTCTCCACGATTTTCCCGAAATTCATCACGGCGACGTGGTCGGCGATGTGCTTCACCACGGCGAGATCGTGAGAGATGAAGATATAGGCGAGCCCGAGCCGGCGCTGCAGGTCGCGCAGCAGGTTGAGAATCTGCGAGCGGATCGAGACGTCGAGCGCGGAGACCGGCTCATCGCACACGATCAATTTGGGCTCGACCGCGAGTGCGCGGGCAATGGCGATGCGTTGGCGCTGACCGCCGGAAAATTCGTGCGGATAACGGCCGGAGAATCGCGGATCCAAGCCGACGAGCTGCAACAGCTCGGCGACCCGCTCGCGCCGGCGCGCCGGCGGCACGACGACGTGCAGCGCCAGCGGCTCGGACACCATCTGGCCGATCGTCATCCGCGGATTGAGCGACGAATAGGGATCCTGAAACACCAGCTGCGCATGCCTGCGCATCGCGCGCAGATCGCGCTCGCCGAGAGCGGTGACGTCGCGTCCGTCGAAGCGAATGCGCCCGGCCGTCGGTTCGATGAGGCGCAGCACCAGGCGTCCGAGCGTCGACTTGCCGCATCCGGATTCCCCGACCAGGGCCAGCGTTTTTCCCGCTTCCACCGTGAGGCTCACGCCGTCGACCGCCTTGACGATCGCCGTCGGCCGGCCCAGCGGCGAGCGTCGCGCCACGAAATGTTTCACCAGGCCTTCGGTCTGCAGGAGCGGCGCGAGCGGCGCGGGCGGTTGGTTCATGACGCAAGCTTCTCGAGCGGCGCATAGAAGCACCGCGACCAGCGATTGCCGGGAAGCCGGACGATCGGCGGGCGCTCGTCATGACATCGGGCGTCCGCGAACGGGCAGCGCGGTGCGAAACGGCAACCGGGTGGCAGCGCCGCCATGTCGGGCACCATGCCTTCGATCGCGGCAAGCTCGTCGGCGCGGCGATCGAGCCGCGGGATCGAGCCGAGCAAGCCGACCGTATAGGGATGCTCGGGTTGCTCGAACAGCGCATCGACCGGCGCGCGCTCGACGATCTCGCCCGCATACATGACCGCGACCTCGTCGCACAGCTCGGCGACCACGCCGAGATCGTGGGTGATGAGAATGATCGCGGTGCGGCTCGACGCCCGGAATTCCCGCATGAGGTCGAGGATCTGCGCCTGGATGGTCACGTCGAGCGCGGTCGTCGGCTCGTCGGCGATCAGCAGCAAGGGATCGCACGCGAGCGCCATCGCGATCATGGCGCGCTGGCGCATGCCGCCGGAGAGCTTGTGCGGATAATCGTCGATGCGCTGCTCGGGCGAGGGAAGCCGCACCCGCCGCAGCATGTCGATGGCGTGTTGGCGGGCTTCGCGGCGGCTCGAGCCACGATGGCGAACGATCGCCTCCACGATCTGCTCGCCGATGGTGTAGCTCGGATTGAGCGAGGTCATCGGCTCCTGGAAGATCATGGCGAGCCGATTGCCGCGCAGATCGCACAGTGCCTCCTCGGGCAGATCGAACAGGTCGATGCCGTCGAGCCGCACGCTGCCGGAGATTTCCGCGGTTGCCTTCGGCAACAGGCCCATGACCGCGAGCGAGGTCACGCTCTTGCCGCAACCGGACTCGCCGACGATGCCGAGCGTCGCGCCGCGCTCGACGCTGAGATCGACCGCATCGACCGCGTGCGTCGTGCGGCCGCGGTCGCCGTGAAAGACGACTCTGAGGTTTGCGATCTCCACGAGGGGCTTTTCCGCGATCATTGCCGACCTGCCGCCGCGAGGGCCTTGGCTATCTCGCGCTCGATGATGCCGCGATCGGTGACGCCGGTCGGGTCGCGGCGGCTCGGCAGGAACCGCAGGAAGTGCACGTAGCGCTCGCGACTGACCCGTTCCAGCCGCGCGAGCTCGGCGAGCGGCTCCGGGTGATCGTCGACCCGCAGATCGAGATCGGGCCAATCTTCTTCGCCGTGGATGAGGACCGCCGCCGATTGCCTGCCGCGCTTGTCGCCGCCGGCCGCCTCGCCCGCCTGGAGCGCCGCGATCAGCCGGCGCGCAAACGGCAGGGCAGCGTTGTCGCAATAGGCCGCGGCGGTCGCCTCGATCACCCGTGCGCCCGCGAGCATGTTGCCCGCCACCGAAAACGACTCGCCCGCGCGATGTCCGCACCAATCGACGCACGCCGCGCCGGTGTGCGCGGCAACGCGGCCTTGCGCGTCCATGACGTGCAGCTGGCGGTGATCGCGTCCGGGGTCGGCGCCAACGAGGATCTCCAGCGTTTGCGCCGCGGATTTACCCGCGCGCAGAAGAGTAACGCCCTTCGTGCCGAAAAACGGATTGATCAGCGCCTGCGTTGCGACCGCGCCGACCCGCGAGGCGATATGCGGGACGAGCGCCCCGACCGCGAAGAATCTTGTGGCGACCGCGATGCCGAATCGTCCGCTGCTGTTGTCGAGCGCGATAATCGACCAGGTCATGCGCGGGCTCTATTCAACTTCGATGTCCGAACGGATTGCGGATGGTCACGCCGTCGATCCTCTGGCCATGATGCAGATCCTCGGAATAAAGAGTTTTGCACTGGGCGAGAACGGCGGCCGCAATGATCAGGGCATCATAGATCGAGAAGCCGAAGCGCTGGGCGAGATCAAGGCCGAGATCGTGCGTAGAGATCGTCAGCGGCTCGACCCGGCAGCAGGCGCGGACAGCCGCCAAAATCTCGCGAATTTCCGGCATTTTCATTGCTAGCTTGCGCGAACAGACCGACACGAACTCGTTGAGAACCTGAACACTGACAATGCCGCCGGCGGCAATCAATCCCTCGGCCCGATCGGCTTTCGCGGGCTCGCCGGACACGAGATAGAGCAGGACATTGGTGTCCAGAAAGCGCTCACTCGCGCTCATTCGCTTCCAATCGATCGAACCGGAAACCGGCCGGCAACCTACCGCGCAACCTGCGTAATCGCCTCAGGAGCTCCTTCGGCGCGGGAGACTTTTCGATTGCAAAGCTCCGTGCTCCGCTCATGTGGATATCGATCGAGTCGCCTTCCTTCAGTCCGAGCGCTTCAACCACCGAACGAGGCAAACGCACGGCCAGGCTGTTTCCCCATTTGGCGACCTGCATGGCAAGCCTCCTAAGATATACTCGATAGTCGAAGTATATCTTAGAGGTTGTCGAGCGTCCGTCAAGGCCGGTTCTCATTCCGCGGGTGTTGTCCGCGCAGCGCGAGACTGCAGTGGGGATCGAAAATTCGAGACGGTGGCGGCGATCAGCCGATCGAGCGATTGCTGGGCCATGCGGCCGCACGCGATGGCCAGCACCGCGACTGCGACGCCGCCGAGCACATCGGTGAGATAATGGTTGCCGCTGGGAACGGTGGAAACGAGCATCAGGCCGTCGAGCACCACCAGCGGCCAGAACAGCGGCTTGTTCCAGCGCAACGTGAACGGCACGATCACCGCGACCGCGGCATGCAGCGACGGAAAGCTGATGATGCCGTTGATCGCGTCGAGGTCGACGATTGCCAAGGTACCCTGCCGCAGCGCCAATACCGTCTCTCCGGTGGCGCGCCCGAGCGTCGGCAGATGCTGGAACGCGGCATTGCCGGCGAGAGCCGACATCGGGCCGAGCGTCGGCAGCAAGGCGCTGCTGACTTCGGCGATCAGCGTCGCGCACACGAACGTGAGGAAGAAACAATCGAGCTCGCGGGTCCGCCTGGCGATGATGAGCACGAGGACGGTCGCGATCAGCTGCGAGGTGAACGTCGCGTAGGCCCAGCCGAGCAGCCTCAGCACTCCGGGCCAGCGGTCGAGCCCGCCCATGACCTGCAGCCAATCGAAGCCGAGCTGCCGTTCGACCCAAATCATTTCCTGGTCGCGCAGTGGCAGGTTCGCCATCGCGCCGATGTAGCTCAGGCACGCGAGGCTCAGCCCGAGCACGATGATGATGAACGCCGCCTCCAGACCTTGGGCGACGCGAACGGCGCGGGGAAACACCAGCCGGCTGTAAAAGCAGAGAAATGCCGCCGGCCCCAAACACAGCGGCACGCCATCGAGGACGCTCGCCCGTACATGGAGCAGAGCGCTTCCCCCGAGCGCCAGCACGTAGGCGGCGCCCGCGACGACGACGGCCGCGCGCAGACCGATCAGGGTGGTTTTCTGGGCGCGTTGCGCAATGGCCGAATCCGCATGGTTGCGGGCGACTGGCGTCCGGACGGCGGAGACTTGTTGAGTCTGGATCTGCAGAATCGGGCTTGATTGGCGGGAATCGGCGGGACTTGGAGACATGGGAAAGCGTCGTGTGAACACTCTGGTACCAACCGGCTAGGTTGTTCGAGGTTCCCAGGCGCCCGACAAACCCCGGCCCGGCCGGCCGTGGGCTCATGCGACATGCTGCAGGGTGCGCGGGATCAGGCCGAGCGGGACAGACCGCCTTCGATCACGCGCAATTGCGGCTTGGGCCGCGAAGATCGCAAGGCGCTGCCGTTCACGACCAGGCGCAGGCTCGATCCGAATTCGAGTAGCGCCAGCGTCGCCTTGAGTTCGGCCGCAATGATCGTAGCGCACGTGTTCGAGCGGGCTGCGCGTCGGCACTGATCGATTGCGGCCGCAAGCAGGCCGATTTTCGCCGCTTCGCGGCGCTGGCTGGCCTGCAGCTCGAGCTTCAGCGCCTCGTAGAGCTGAGAAGCCAACAGCGCCGCGTGAACGGCCGAGCCGCCGGCCTCCACGATCCCGGTCGCCGCCTCGACCACGCCGCGCGCGGTAAGCAGCAGATCTGCGGACAAATTGCAGCCGCTCATTTCGGCCTCGCGATCTGCAACTGCTCCTATCTGATTCGCGGGGCTAGCTGGAGAGGGAGGCGCGCGCATTCCCCAGGGATGCTGTGGTCGTCGGGAATACCATGTCGTCAATGCCCGACCCCGGATCAAGTCCGGGGCAGGCTCTTGCGCCGGGCGTCCACGATCGGAACCGCGTGCCTGAAGGCCGTGGCCCTGACGGCAGCGAGACCTATTCGCTCACCGCTCCGGCTTGGTCTTGAGCGCGCTCGGACGCGCGAGCAGGCGCTCGGTCCATGCCGCGACGGCGGGAGGCGGCTTGATCTCCGCGAGCGGCAGGAACTCGAGGAACGGCAGGTAACATAGATCCGCCAGCGTGAACTGGTCGCCGACCAGGAAGTGCCGGCCGCCGAGCTGGCGCTCGACCATCTCCAGATGTCTCTCGACTTCCGTCTTGGCCTCCGCCATCGCGCCTTCGTTCCAGCGCTCCTTCGGCAGGAATCGCTTGGGAAACACGATCGCCGCCCAGGGCCGCGTCATCTGCAGGTCGCAAAGCTTCATGTGCATGTCGACGAGCGCCCGCGTCCGCGCGTCGGACGGAGCGAGCGGCGGGCTTGGATGCGTCGCTTCGAGGTAGCGCAGGATCGCGGTCGACTCATAGAGCACGAACCCGTTCTCCTGGAGCGTCGGTACGCGCCCATAGGGATTGAGCGCCAGATAGGCTGCTTCTTTGTGCTTGCGCGCGGTCATGTCGATCGCGACAGGTTCATAGGAAATCTGCTTCTCGATCAGCGCGATCAGCACCCGCCGCGAATAGGTCGAGAGCGGATGGTAGTGCAGCTTGATTGCCATGGCGAAACTCCCCGGTCGGCCGCCTCAAATCTGCGCAGACGTGCACATCAAAGCGTCTCGGTAGCACTATTGGGCATGCGGTTTGTTGCATTTTTATCACGATAATGGGGAATCTCCGTCACAAAGCCGGCCGGAATCAGTCGAGCTTTGACCGGAACGTCGAATCAGCGCCCACTCGGGTCGTGTTAGTGGCGTCACCTGCTCTGTTGTCCTGGCATCGGATTTGCACCGGTGTGAGCGTCAGAAAGAGAGGTGAAACGATGCTCACCGCTTTGATCCTCGTCTGCTCGCTGGCTATTACGCCGGAGCTGCGCAACTGCGATCGCAACAACGCCTTGCAAGTGCTCCAGGTGCCGGAGCAATTCGGCAATCCGGTCCTGTGCATGATGCGCGGGCAGGCCTATCTCGCCGGGACCTCGATCGGCCAGGAAATGAACGGGACCGAGCAGGTAAAGGTGCTCTGCATCCGCAGCGGCAATCTTCTCGGCAAGGTCGGCTGAGCTTTGCGCCTGCGGTCGTTATTTGTAGATCGCGCGGCGGCATCAGCACGCTTCTGCATGGCGCGCTTTGCAGGCGCGCAGCACCTCGTCGGGATCGCGCTTCCACCAATTGTTGGCTGAGAAGATCTCGACTTCGTGGAACCCGCGATAGCCGGCGGCTTCCATGAGCCCACGGATGCGCCGGATATCGATGATGCCGTCGCCCATCATGCCGCGGTCGGTCAGGAAATCCGTGGTTGGGGAGAGCCAGTCGCAGATGTGGAATCCGAGCAGCCGGCGCGCTTGCGTGCGTGGGATGTCGCGCGCGAGCTCCGGATCCCACCAGACGTGATAGACGTCGACCACGATGCCGACCCCCTCGCCGAGCCGTTCGCATAGCGCGTTCGCCTGAGCCACGGTGTTGATGCAGGCGCGATCCGCTGCGTACATCGGGTGCAGCGGCTCGATCGCGAGCGGCAGGCCGGCGTCGCGGGAATGCCGGAGGATCGCGGCGATGCCCTCCTCCACGAGCGCCCGCGCCCCGGCGATATCCCGGCTGCCGTCCGGCAGCCCGCCCACGACCAGCACCAGACATTGCGCCGAAAGCTCCGCCGCCTCCTCGATGGCGCGGCGGTTCTCCTCGATGGCGGCGGCGAGCCCAGGGCGGCCGCGTGCGGTGAAAAAACCGCCGCGGCACAGCCCGGTCACGGTCAGGCCGGAGTCGCGGATCCGGAGCTTCGTCTCCTTGAGTCCGAGCGCCGCAATCTGGTCGCGCCAGGGCGCGATGCCGCGGATGCCGTGCCGCTCGCAGCCGGCGATGATCTCGTCGAGCTTCCATTGCGCCCGCACGGTGGCGGTGTTGAGCGACAGCAGCGCGGGATCGGGGCGCATCAGGCTTCGATGCCATGCGTTGCCAGCAACGCGCGCATGCGTCGTGCGGCGAGATCCGGATCGCGCAGCAAGCCCGCCTTGTCGGCGAGCCGGAACAATTCGGACAGATGCAGGATATGGCGCGCGCTTTGCTGGCCGCCGACCATCGCGAAATGATCCTGGTGCCCGTTGAGCCACGCCATGAACACCACGCCGGTTTTGTAAAACCGCGTGGGCGGCGCGAAGATATGTCGCGACAGCGGCACGCACGGCGCGAGGATTGTCTCGTAACGAGTGCGATCTCGTCGGGCCAGAGCGGTGAGCGCCGCGGACGCCGCCGGCGCGATGGCGTCGAAAATGCCGAGCAGGGCATCGGAATAGCCGTGCTCATCGCCCGCGATCAGCTCGGCGAAATAGAAATCGTCGCCCGTGTACATGCGCATGCCTTTCGGCAGGCGCCGCCGCATCGCGATCTCGTGCTCGCCGCTGAGCAGCGAGATTTTCACGCCGTCGATTTTTTCGGCATGGTCGGCGAGCACGGCGAGGCAGACCTCCATCGCCGGTTTTGGATCGGCATGGCCCCAATATCCGGCGAGCGCCGGGTCGAACATGTCGCCGAGCCAGTGGATGATCACCGGTTCGCGCACCCGCGAGAGCACGCGCCCGTAGACCTTGGCGTAATCGTCCGGACCGCGCGCCGCCGCGGCGAGCGCCCGGCTCGCCATCAGCACGATGCGGCCGCCGAGCTTTTCGATCGCCGCGCATTGTTCCTCGTAGGCGCGGATCACCTCGTCGATGCCGACGTGCGGCCCCGGCTGTAAATGATCGGTGCCGGCTCCGCTGAACACGATCGCGCCCGGAATTTCGGCCGCCGCCGCGACGCTGCGCCGGATCAGTTCGAGCGACGTCGGCCAGTCGAGGCCCATGCCGCGCTGGGCGGTGTCCATCGCTTCGGCGACCGCAAAGCCCAGGCGCCACAGATGCCGGCGGTAGGCGATCGTGGCGTCCCAATCGATCGCCGGCGCGAGCCAGGGATCTTTCGCGGACCACGGATCGGCGACGACGTGCACGGCCGCAAAGGCCCGGCGATTGAACGGCCCCGCGGCGACCGCCGGAAACGGGCTCGGCTCGCCGGTGCGGTAGGGCTCCAGCCCGCGCGAAGCCGTCGGCAGCTTCAGGCTCGCCACGATCAAACTTTCAGCTCGGGAATATCGACCCAGCGCCGCTCGGCCCAGCTTTGCTGCGCCAGCTCCGCGAGCTGCACGCCCTTGGCGCCGGCCAAGAGGTCCCACCCAAACGGCGCGTCCTGCGCGACGTGCCGCAAGAACAGCTCCCATTGCGCCCGGAACGCGTTCTCATAGGCGTCGTTGTCCGGCATTTCCTGCCAGCCGGCAAAGAAGTCGATGCTCTGCGGGATGTCGGGATTCCACACCGGCTTCGGCGTCGCCGCGCGCGGCTGGACATAACAGCGCCGCAGGCCGGCGACCGCGGAGCCCAGCGTGCCGTCCACCTGGAACGTCAGGAGATCGTCGCGGCGTACCCGCGTGCACCACGAGCCGTTGACGTGCGCGATGATGTTCTGGTCGAGCTCGAAGGTCGCATAGGCGGCGTCGTCGGCGGTGGCGGTGTAGGTCTTTCCGTGCTCGTCGACCCGATTGGGAATGTGCGTGGCGCCGCGGCAGCTCACGGCCCTGACGGCTCCGAACAAGCCTTCGAGCACGTAGCGCCAGTGCGCGAACATGTCGAGGATATAGCCGCCGCCGTCTTCCTTGCGGTAATTCCATGACGGCCGCTGCGCCGGCTGCCAATCGCCCTCGAACACCCAGTAGCCGAACTCGCCCTTCACCGCGAGGATGCGGCCGAAGAAGCCCGAATCGATCAGTCGCTTGAGCTTGCGCAGGCCGGGCAGCCACAGCTTGTCCTGCACGACCCCGTGTTTGACGCCTCTGGCGCGGGCGAGCCGGTAGAGCTCGAGCGCGTCCGCAAGATTGGTCGCGGTCGGCTTCTCGCAATAGATGTGCTTGCCGGCGGCGATCGCGCGCTTGACTGCGCCCACGCGCACATTGGTCGCCGACGCGTCGAAGAAGATTTCATACCGAGGATCGGACAGCGCCGAATCCAGATCTTTGGTCCAGCGCTCGAGGCCGTATCTCGCCGCAAGCTCCCGCAGCTTTTCCTCGTTTCGGCCGACCAGGATCGGATCGGGCAACAGCCGCCCGTCGCCGAGACTAAGCCCGCCCTCGCGACGGATCTCCGCAATCGAGCGCTCCAGATGCTGGTTAGTTCCCATCCGGCCGGTGACGCCGAACATGATGATGCCGATTCGTTGTGCGGCGTCTCGCGACTCGGGTTTGCTCGTGCCGACATCCATGTGCTTCTCCAACTAATCACGCTCGGCCGTTATTGCGCTCGATTTTACGAGCGGGTGAGCCGGCAGGACTCGCTCTCCCCGTTGGGGAAAGGGTGGAGTTTGCCACGCTTCGACGCTCTCCATTAAGTCCATGGTCGTCAGTCCATGCCCAGCAAATGATAGATGCGGCGGGTGTATTCGCCGAATCGGGGGTCGGTCTTCAGATCGAGCGTGCGCGGACGCGGCAGCTCGATCGGGATATCGGCCGCCATCCTGGCCGGCCCGGCGGTGAGCACCACGACGCGATTTCCGAGGAATACCGCTTCCGCAATCCCGTGGGTGACGAACACGATGGTCTTGCGACTCTCGCGCCAGATCGCCAGCAGCTCGAGATTCATCTTCTCGCGTGTCATCGCGTCGAGCGCGCCGAACGGCTCGTCCATCAGCACGAGCTTGGGGTCGTGCACGAGCGCGCGCGCGATCGAGGCGCGCTGCTGCATGCCGCCGGAGAGTTCATAGGGATATTTGTCCTCGAATCCGCTGAGCCCGGTGAGCGCCAGAAGCTCGCGCGCGCGTTCGCGGCTCTCGCGCATCGGCAGGCCGAGGATTTCCGCCGGCAGCAGCACGTTGGCGAGAATGCGCCGCCATTTCAGCAACAGCGGCTGCTGGAACACCATGCCGATGTCGCGGGCGGGATCGAACCTGTGCTCGGAATTGCCGATCTCGATGCGGCCGGCGTCGCGCGGATAGAGCCCGGCCAGCATTTTCAGGATCGTGGTCTTGCCGCAGCCCGAGGGCCCGACCAGCGAGACCATCTCGCCGAAGCCGACGTCGAAAGTGACCTCGGAGACCGCGAGGAATTCCGCATCGCGGCGCCGGTAGAGCTTGCGCACCGCTTCGAGCCGCACGAACGGCGCGCTATTCGATTCGGGCATCGCGCGGCACCACCAGGCGCTCGAGCCCGAGCACGAGCCCATAGAGCGCCATTCCGATCAGGCTGATGAGAATGACCGCCATGAACATGGCGGCAGTATCGAGATTGACCTGCACCTGGAGCATCAGATAGCCGAGCCCGCGCTCGGAGCCCAGGAACTCGCCGACTATGGCGCCGGCGACCGCCAGGATCGCCGCCACGCGCATGCCGGAGAAGATGTAGGGCAGCGCGCCCGGCAGCCGGATCTTGGTAAAAATCTGCCATTGCGAGCCGCGCAGCGTGCGCACCAGATCGAGCAGGTCCGGATCCGCTTCGCGCAGGCCGCGGGCGGTGGTGAGCACGATCGGGAAGAAGCAGATCGAGAACGCCATCAGCGTGTTCGGACCGATGCCGTATTTGAACCAGACGATGATGAGAGGGCCCAGCGCCACCTTGGGGATCATGTTGAGCGTGACCAGGAGCGGCATCACCATCATTTCGAGCAGCCGCGACCAGGAGAACAGCATCGCGAGGGTGATGCCGACCACAACCGCCAGGAAATAGCCGGCGAAGATCTCGGTGGCGGTCACCGCGCTGTTCTCGACCCAGCGGTAGCTCGGCACGAACAGGGTCTTGGCGGTGGCCTCCGGCGTCGGCATGACGAACGAGGGAACCTTGCCGATCGTCACCGCGTAGTGCCACGCCGCGATCAGCAACAGATGCATCAGCACGGCTAACGCATAGCGCTGCGCCGGTTCGTAAGCGCCGATGGTGTGTGCCCACCCCTTGCGCTTCACCGCGGGTTCGGCCGGAGTCGACATGGAATTGACCGGGCAGTTACATTGCAGGCCCGGTACCACAAGCAAGCGCGGCGTGCCACCGCGCCGCGGAGGGCAGAAGCCGATCATGCCGGGAAGATGGCCGCGTACGCGCTCGAGCGTTTCGATTTGGGACATCGTGGCCGGCCGCGGCTCGGATGGGCGACAGGGATGCAGGAGGACGGACGGCGGATCGACTGGCCATGACGTCTACGATGCGATTTGACTCCGCCCCGTGCTCTATCGTCTGTCGCTTGACATGATGGATCCGGCCAGTCTTCCGCGCCGCTTCGAACACGTGGAATCGCTCGAGGCCTTTATGGCGGCGCCGAGCCGCGCGCTGCGCGAGGAGCTGGCTTCGATTCCGGGCGACGTCCTCGTGCTCGGCGCGGGCGGCAAGATGGGCCCGACGCTGTCGCGGCTTGCCCGCAACGCCGGCAAGCGGGTCGTTGCGGTGGCGCGCTTCAGCGAGGAGGGGCTTCGGCAAACGCTGGAGCGCCACGGCATCGAGACCATCGCCTGCGATCTGCTCGATCGGCGCGCGGTCGAAGCGACGCTGCCGAAATTGCCGAACGTCATCTTCATGGCGGGCCGCAAGTTCGGCGCGGCCGAGGACGAGCCGCTCACCTGGGCGGTGAACGTGCTCGTCCCGGCGATCGTGGCCGAGGCCTTCGCGCACGCGCGCATCGTCGCGTTCTCGACCGGCTGCGTCTACCCGTTCGTGGAGGCGGATTCCGGCGGCTCGAAGGAGGATTCGCCGCTTACCCCGCCCGGCGAATACGCCAATTCGTGCGTCGGCCGCGAGCGCGTGTTCGCCTATTACTCGGCGCGGCTCGACACCCCCGGGCGGTTGTTCCGGCTCAATTATGCGATCGATCTGCGCTACGGCGTGCTGCACGATGTGGCCCGCAAAGTGAAAGCCGCAGAGCCGGTCGACGTCACGATGGGCTACGTCAACGTGATCTGGCAGGGCGATGCCAACGAGCGGGCATTGCGGGCGCTGCGCCATTGCACGGTGCCGACGAGCCCCATCAACGTCAGCGGACCGGAAACCGTCTCGGTGCGCGCCCTCGCGCAGATTTTCGGGGAACGGCTCGGAAAAAAGCCGATCATCGCCGGCACCGAGGCGCCGACCGCATGGCTCGCCGACACCGGCGAGGCCGAACGTTTGTTCGGTCCGCCCGGCGTGCCGCTCGCAGCGATGGTGGATTGGGTCGCCGACTGGGTGGCGCGCGACATGCCGAGCCTGGGCAAGCCGACAAAGTTCGAGGTGCGCGATGGCCTCTATTGAGGACGCGCTGGTCACCGAAATCCTCACGCCCGCACAAGTGGCGGCGGCGCTCGAGCTGTCCGCGGAAGCGGGCTGGAATCAAACGGCCGAGGATTGGAAGATCTTTCTCGCACACGGTCGCGTAACCGGCTTGTTAGCGGCGGGCCGCCGCCTGGTGGCGACCGCGGCGATCCTGCCCTACGCGAGCTTCGGCTACGTCGCGATGGTCCTGGTAACGCCGGAGCTGCGTCATCGCGGCTTCGCCACGCGGCTGTTGCGCGATGCGATCGCGGCGCTCCAGGCGCAGGGCCGCACGCCGATGCTCGACGCGACGCCGGCGGGTGCCGCGGTCTATCGCCCGCTCGGATTTCGCGAGGTGTTTTCCATCCAGCGCTGGCAGGGCAAAGGCCGCGAAGGTCCGCCCTCTCGCATTCGGCGCGCGACGGCGGCCGACCTGCCGACGCTGACCGAGCACGATGCGAAAGCCTTCGGCGCCCCGCGGCGGTTTCTTCTGGCGAGTTTTTTGGCGCGGCTCGGCACGCGGGCGTTCGTCACCGACCGCGGTTTCGTCGTGCGGCGGAGCGGATTGCGCGCCGACCAGATCGGGCCCCTGGTCGCGCAGGACGAAGCCTCGGCGGCGGACCTGCTGGCGGCGGCGCTCGACGCCGGGCCCGGCCCGGTGTTCCTCGACCTGCTCGATGATCGGCAATCGTCGGCGCGCGTGCTGTCGGAGCGCGGCTTCGACGTTCAGCGCCCGTTCACCCGGATGGCGCTCGGCAGATCGACGCCATCCGGCGATCCGGCGCTGCTGTTCGCGGCCGCAGGCCCCGAGTTCGGCTGACCCCATGGCGTTGCACCGCGAAGACATCCCGCGCGAAGTCCTCGACGTGCTCCAGCGCGGCGCCGTCATCCCGGCGCATCCGCTGGCGCTCGATTCCTCGCGCCAGCTCGAGGTCCGCCGGCAGCGCGCGCTCAGCCGGTATTATCTCGATGCCGGCGCCGGCGGGCTTGCGGTGGGGGTGCACACCACGCAATTCGCCATCCGGCAAGCGGGTCTCTACGAGCCGGTGCTGCGGCTGGCGATCGAGACCGCGCGGGACTGGACCGAGCGGCCCCTGGTGATGATCGCCGGCCTGTGCGGCCGCACCGAGCAGGCGCTGCGCGAGGCCGCGGTCGCGCGCGAGCTCGGCTATCACGCCGGCCTCCTGAGCCTCGCCGAGATGCCGGGTACCTCGGAGGAGGAACTGATCGAGCACTGCGAAAGCATTGCGCGCGAATTCCCGCTGGTCG
The DNA here is from genome assembly GCA_036395835.1 of Xanthobacteraceae bacterium. Classification (GTDB taxonomy): domain Bacteria; phylum Pseudomonadota; class Alphaproteobacteria; order Rhizobiales; family Xanthobacteraceae; genus AP-16. Next base: position 9,019 of record DASWCW010000286.1, on the reverse strand, counting down.
GCTTCTATCTGCAGCCGAGCGTCGGCGGCATCGTGCTCGGCAGCGCCTTCTGGGCGCGGTTTGCGGCGATCGACAATGTCCTCGCCATCAAGGTCGCGCCGTTCAATCGCTACCGCACGCTCGATGTGGTGCGCGGGGTCGTCGCGGCGGGCGCCGAGGAGCGCATCGCGCTCTATACCGGGAACGACGACCACATCGTGCTCGATCTGGTGACGCCGTTCGAGGTCGCCCGCGGCAACGAGCGCGTTTTGGTCGGATTCCGCGGCGGTCTGCTCGGCCATTGGTCGGTATGGGCGCGCACGGCCGTCGACCTCTTCGCGCGCTGCCGCAAGGCGCAATCCGCAAGTTGCGTCGACCGCGAGCTGCTGGGGCTCGACAGCCGGATCACCGATTGCAACGCGGCGTTCTTCGACGTCGCCAACGAGTTCCGCGGCTGCATCGCCGGCTGTCACGAAGTGCTGCGCCGCCAGGGCCTGCTGGAGGGCATCTGGTGCCTCGATCCGCAGGAGTGCTTGAGCCCCGGCCAGGGCGAGGAGATCGACCGCGTTTACCGCGAGCACGCCGATCTCGCCGACGACGATTTCGTGCGGCAACATTTGGCGCGCTGGCTGGGGTGAGCTGCGCGTTCGAACCGGAATGCGAGGTTCCCGGGTCCGCGCGATTGGGCGGGACATTAGCCATGCGGATTCCGGACAGGACGAGGCGAGGCTGCGGTGCTAGAGTGCCGCAGCGGTCATCGATCGCGGCAGTATTGACGAAATCGATCTTGCAAACACGAACGCGCATGGGAGGAGCACATGCCGGACAGTGTCTATAAGGTGATCGAATTGATCGGCACCAGCACCAAATCCTGGGAGGAAGCCGCCAAGAACGCGGTCGATCGGGCGGCGAAGTCGCTGCGCGACCTTCGCGTTGCCGAGATCGTCGAGCTCGATATGGTGCTCGACAACGGCAAGGTCGAGGCCTATCGCGCCAAGGTCAACATCTCGTTCAAGTATGAGGGCGGCGGCTAGATCGATCCCGTTACGGAACGCGATCCGTGACTGGCACCGGAATCCGGTGGCGCCGGATTCCGGTGCTCGAAATCGTCCGGGAAGAAATCATGGAACAAACGTTCGTGACGGCGGCACGATCCCGCGCGCCGCTGCTGCGAGATTGGATTTGATCCGATGGCGATCGACTACGCGCGGCTCAAGGCCTGGCAGTTCCCGGACGTGAAGCAACGCTACACCGGCAAAGACGCCATCCTGTATGCGCTCGGGATCGGCTTGGGCCGGGACCCGACGGACGCCGACGAGCTGCGGTTCCTCTACGAGGACGGCCTTGCGGTGCTGCCGACATTTGCGGTGGTGCTGGGGTATCCGGGCGGATGGTTGCGCGATCCTCAGACCGGCGTCGATTGGAAGCAGGTGCTGCACGGCGAGCAGGAGCTGGTGCTGCACCGGCCGCTGCCGCCGGAAGGCGAGGTGGTCGGCCGCACCCGGGTCGAGGAGATCATCGACAAGGGCGCCGGCAAGGGCGCGCTGATCTATTCGACCCGCGAGGTCAGCGACACTGCGACCGGCGAGCTTTTGTGCACGCTGAAATCGACCACGTTCTGCCGCGGCGACGGCGGCTTCGGCGGGCCTGCGGGCCCGACCAAGACCCCGCATCCGATTCCGCAAAAGCCTCACGATCTTGCATGCGATCTTCCGACTTCACCGCGCGCCGCGCTGATCTACCGCTTGTCGGGCGATTACAATCCGTTGCATATCGATCCGGCGGTCGCGCGCACGGCCGGGTTTTCCAAACCCATCCTGCATGGGCTCGGGACCTATGGGGTTGCCGGGCACGCGCTGCTCAAGACGCTGTGTTCCTATGATCCGAGCCGGCTCAAGCGCATGGACGTGCGCTTTTCCGCGGTGGTGTTCCCGGGCGAGACCATCCGGACCGAGATTTGGCGCACCGGGCCCGGGCAGGCGGCGTTTCGCTGCCGTGTCCTGGAGCGGGATGCCGTGGTGCTCAACAACGGCTATGCCGAATATCGCAACTGAAGGGGTGGAGAATTGGTCGGCATTCAGAACTTCGGCGGCTACATCCCGCGGCTGCGATTGAGCCGCAAGGCCATCGTCGATGCGCATGCCTGGGCCAATCCGGCGCTCAAGGCGCAGGCGAAATCCGAGCGCGCGATCTGCAATTGGGACGAGGACCCGGTGACCATGGCGGTCGAGGCGGCCCGCGACTGCCTCGGCCACAATAGCCGCGGCGAGGTTGCGGCGCTGTATTTCGCCTCGACGTCCGCGCCGTTCGACGACCGGCAGAACGCCGGCATCGTGGCCGAGGCGCTCAACGTCGGCGGCAAGGCCGCCGCGCTCGATGTCTCGGGTTCCTTGCGCGCCGGGACTTCGGCGCTCATCGCCGCAGCGGGTGCGGTCGCGCTCGAGCGCAAGCCGGCGCTCATCGTCGCCGCCGAGCAGCGCCGCACCGCCGCCGCTAGCCCGCTCGAGCTTTCGAGCGGCGACGGCAGCGCGGCCATGCTGCTCGGCCCGGACGACGGCGTCGCGAAACTCCTCGCGCAGCATTCGGCGGCGGTCGATTTCGTCGACCATTACCGCGGCCATGGCCGCGAGTTCGACTACGTCTGGGAGGAGCGCTGGATCCGCGACGACGGCTATCTCAAGATCGTCCCGGCCGCGATCACGGCGCTGCTGCAGAAGGCCGGCGTCGCGCCCGCCGCGATCCGGCATTTCTGCTTTCCGTGCACGCTGCCGCGCGTCGCCGAAACCATCGTGCAGCGCCTGGGACTTCCCGCATCGAGCCTGCGCGACCAGCTCGCCGCGGGCTGCGGCGACACCGGCGCCAGCCATCCGCTGGTGATGCTGGCGCATGCGTTGGAGGAGGCCGCGCCCGGCGACCTGATCCTGGTGGTCGGCTTCGGCCAGGGCTGCGACGTGCTGCTGTTCCAGGCAACCGATGCGATCGAGGCGGCCGAGCGGCCCGCCGGCATCGGCCGCTCGCTCGCGCGTGGCAAGACCGAGAGCAATTACCAGAAATATCTGGCGTTCAACGATCTCGTGAAAATGGAAAAGGGGATGCGCGCCGAAGTCGACCGGCAAACGCCGCTGAGCATGCTCTACCGCAAGCGCGACATGCTGCTCGGACTCGTCGGCGGCCGCTGCCGGATCTGCGGCACCATGCAGTTCCCGAAATCGCGGATCTGCGTCAATCCCAACTGCAATGCCTTCCACAGCCAGGACGACCAGTCGTTCGCCGATTTTCCGGCGCGGGTGCTGTCCTGGTCGGCCGATTATCTGACCTACTCGCCGGATCCCCCCGCCTATTACGGCATGGTGCAGTTCGATCCGGGCGGCCGGCTGATGGCGGATTTCACCGATGTCGATCGCGGCGCGGTCGAGGTCGGCATGAACATGCGCATGGTGTTCAGGGTGAAGGAGCGCGATGAGCAGCGCGGGTTCGTGCGTTACTTCTGGAAAGCGGCGCCAGCCACGCCGGTGCGAGCGAAATCGGAGGCTTGATCATGGCCAGCGGCATTCGCGACAAGGTCGCCATTTTGGGCATGGGGTGCTCGCGCTTCGGCGAGCGCTGGGACGCCGACGCCGAGGATCTCATCGTCGAGGCCTACGAGGAGGCGCTCGGCGACGCCGGCATCGAGACCAAGCAGATCGAGGCGGCCTGGTTCGCCACCGCGATCGAGGAGCAGCACGTCGGCAAATCCGGCGTGCCGCTCGCGGTGGCGCTGCGGCTGCCGTATATCCCGGTGACGCGGGTGGAGAACTATTGCGCCTCGGGCTCGGAGGCGTTCCGCGGCGCGACCTATGCGGTGGCGTCCGGCGCCTGCGACATCGCGCTGGCGCTCGGCTGCGAGAAGCTCAAGGATACCGGCTACGGCGGGCTGCCGCAGCGCAGCCGCGGCGCGCTCAACTCGATGTACTGGGCCAATGTCTCGGCGCCCGGCAGCTTCGCGCAGCTTGCCGCCGCCTATCGGGCCAAGCACGGCATGGACGCCGGCGACCTCAAGCGCGCCATGGCGCACATCTCGGTGAAGAGCCACGACAACGGCAGCCGCAATCCCAAGGCGCATCTCAAGAACAAGATCAGCATGGAGCAGGTGCTCAATGCCGCGATGGTGGCCGAGCCGCTCGGCCTCTTCGATTGCTGCGGGGTCAGCGACGGCGCCGCGTGCGCCATCGTCACCACGCCGGAGATCGCCAGCAATCTCGGCAAGCGCGACCTGATTTCGGTGAAGGCGCTGCAGCTCGCGGTCTCGAACGGGGTCGAGGCGCAGCACAATTCCTGGGACGGCAGCTATTTCGCCACCACCCGCATCGCGGCCAAGCGCGCCTACCACGAGGCCGGCATCGAGGATCCGCGCGAAGAGATCGATCTGGTCGAGGCGCACGATTGCTTCTCGGTGACCGAGCTCGTCACCATGGAGGATCTGGCGATCTCGCCGGAGGGGGGCGCGCCGCGCGACGTGATGGACGGTTTCTTCGATGCCGACGGCAGGATCCCGTGTCAGATCGACGGCGGGCTCAAATGCTTCGGGCATCCGATCGGCGCCTCGGGCCTGCGCATGATCTACGAGGTCTATCTGCAGCTCCAGGGCCGCGCCGGGCCGCGCCAGCGCAGCCAGCAAGCGACGCGCGGGCTGGTGCACAATCTCGGCGGATTTCCCCACCAGAACGTCTGCTCGATCGCGATCGTCGGCCGCCACGGGGTGTAGCGGCCCGCTTTCCGCGTCATTCCGGGGCGCGCCGAAGGCGCGAACCCGGAACCCATGAACACCGTCCGAGTGATTACATCAGAACCTGTGTCCATGGGTTTCCGGCTCTCGCGCTTCGCGCTCGGCCGGAATGACAGCGAGCATTATGATGGACAAGCCCAAATCCTTTCTGCGCTGGCGCGAGATTCCGGCGAGCATTTGGGCGCTCGGGCTGGTCTCGCTGCTGATGGACGTCTCCTCGGAGATGATCCATGCGCTGCTTCCGCTCTACCTGGTCGGCGTGCTCGGCGCCTCGACCCTCACCGTCGGCGTCATCGAAGGCATCGCGGAGGCGACCGCCTCGATCATGAAAATCTTTTCCGGCGCGCTGAGCGATTATTTGGGGAAGCGCAAGCTGCTCGCCGCGCTCGGCTACGGGCTAGCCGCGCTGACCAAGCCGATCTTTCCGCTGGCGCCGGACGTCGGCTGGCTGACGGCGGCGCGCTTCGTCGACCGGCTCGGCAAGAGCATCCGCGGCGCGCCCCGGGACGCGCTCATCGCCGATCTCAGCCCGTCGGAGCTGCGCGGCGCGAGCTTCGGTCTGCGGCAATCGCTCGACACCGTGGGTGCCTTTTTGGGCCCGCTGCTCGCGATGTTGCTCATGCTGCTCACGGCAAATCAATTCACGCTGGTGTTCTGGATCGCGGTCGCGCCGGCGTTCTTGTCGGTCGCGGTGATCATCTTCGGCGTGAGCGAGCCGGACCGGCCGGCGGCGCAGCCCGTGCGCAATCCGCTGCGCCGCGCCGAGCTCGCCCGGCTGGGGCGAGCCTATTGGACGGTGGTGGGAATTGCGACGCTGTTCACGCTGGCGCGCTTTTCCGAGGCGTTCCTGCTGCTGCGCGCGCAATCGGTCGGCCTGAGCGTGGCGCTCGTGCCTGCCGTCATGGTGGTGATGAACGTCGTCTATGCCATGGCGGCCTGGCCGGCCGGCGCGCTGTCCGACGCCGTCGGCCGGTTCGGCGTCATGACCGCGGGCTTCGGGCTGCTCGTCGCCGCCGACCTCGCGCTGGCCTTTGCTCACAATATCGCCTGGGTCGGCATCGGAGTGGCGCTCTGGGGTCTGCACATGGGGCTGACCCAGGGGTTGCTCGCAGCGCTCGTCGCCGACGCCGCGCCGGCCGCCTTGCGCGGCACCGCGTTCGGCATGTTCAATCTCGTCACCGGGCTCGCCATGCTGGTTGCGAGCATTGTCGCCGGCGCTTTGTGGGACCTCGCCGGCCCGCGCGCCACGTTCCTGGCGGGTGCAGGCTTGACCGCGATCGCGCTCATCGCGCTCGCGCTGGCGCGGGGAAAAATCGGGCCGGCCGCTCGAAGTGAAACGCTTTCCCGGCCGCGACGTTGCCGGGACCCCGGAACCTGCCAGAATAGGACCGAGCGCGCGCCGACAGCTTGGGATTCGTTTGGCGTCCATGGTCCGTGCATCATTGGCGTGACGCGGAGGAGGGGGAAATGCCGAAGCTGGTTTCGATTCTGCTGGTATTGGGCGTGATCGTATTGCTCGGCCTGGGATGGGCCGGCCGATCCGAAACCGCGTATTATTGGTTCTATCACCTCAAAGATCTGACGGGCGACCTCTTCGGTCTCTGGGCCACTCCCAAGGGCAGCAAACTGATCGACGAGGGCCCGTTTTCGACGCGAACGATCGTGCAGATCGTCATCAGCGTGCTGCTCGCAGCGCTGAGCTTGCTCGTCATCCGGTCCGACCGGTACGGCGCCAGGCCGCGGCATTGGGCCTACGCGACCATCGGCGTTCTGCTCGGCTTTTGGCTGAAGGCCTGACGGTCGTTACAGGCCGCGCAGAAACTCGAGCAGCAGCGCGTTGACGCGGTCGGGCGCCTCCTGCTGGATCCAGTGCCCGGCGGCGGGAATGATCTCGCTTCGGCGCACGCCGGGCAGCACTTGTTTGATGTTGTCCACGGCCGAACGCATCGCGGGCATGCGCAGCACGCCGTCGCGCTCGCCGGCAATGAACATCGACGGCTGGCGGATCACCGCGTGGGTGAACGGGGCGAGCAGCTCCCAATTGCGGTGGATGTTGCGATACCAGTTGAAGCCGCCGCGAAAGCCGCTGCGGCGAAAGTCCGCGACGTATTCGGCGAGGTCCTGCTCGCTCAGCCAGGCGAACGGCATGTCGGCGTCGAGCGCATTGTCGAGCAGTCCCCCGCCCGGCGCCGCGAACGCCTTCCAGTTGGTTCCCTCCGGACGGCTGCCGGATGCGGAATAGAGCACGCGCCGCAACGAGGTGACGACGTCCTTCTCGAACTCGCGCTCGGCCACGCCCGGCTCCTGGAAATACATCATGTAGAAATCGGTGAGCCCGCTGTTCTTGAGCACCTCGATCAGGCTCACCTTGCCGCGCGGCGAATAGGGCACGCTCAGGCCGACGACCGCGCGGAACCGATCCGGCCGCATCAGCGCCGCGTTCCAGGCAACCGGCGCGCCCCAATCGTGCCCAACGATGACGGCGTCGGGAATCTCCAGCGCGTCGAGCAACCCGAGCATGTCGCCGACGATGTGGAGCTGCGTATAGGCTTCGATCGGCGCGGGAGCATCGCTGCGGCCGTAGCCGCGCATGTCGGGCGCGAGCGCGCGGAAGCCGGCTTGCGCCAGTGCCGGCAATTGACGCCGCCACGAATACCAGGTCTCCGGCCAGCCGTGGCAGAACAGGACCGCGGGCCCTTGGCCCACGTCCGCCACATGCAGGCGAATGCCGTTCGCCTCGACGACGCGATGCTCGGGGTCCGTCATTGCGATCTCTCCATTCGCGCGGCGCGGACGAAACGCCGGGAGCGTAGCACTTCCGCGCGCGTCCATCGGGTTGCCGGAGCAAGTGCTTCTGGGAGCTTGTCTCTTTTCGCGTTGACCGTTCATGCCGCCGCTGCGCCGGCAAGGACCCGCGCGGCTCGGCTCACAGCCCGCGCCCGGTCGCAACATTTTTTCCGGCAGATATCCACGTTTTCCACAGGGCTTTTTGCGCGGCTGCGATGCTCCGGCACGCCCCGGCAGGCTACAATGCGCAGACCATCCAGTGGAGAAGCGTCATGGGTGAGTTGGTGTTCTTGTGCCCCAGGACTGCGCGCGAGATCGAGACCGGCATCAACACCGACCGCGGCAGCATCGCGCGCACGCGCCGCAGGACCATTTATCTCGACTGCCCGCATTGCCAGGAGACCCACAGCTTCAAGGTCTCGCAAGGCTGGATCGACAATTACGCCCGCAGCGTGCCGGCGCTCGCCGAGACCGCCTGAAACGGCGCTTGCCTATCGCTGCTCTACGCAGGTGCCGACCTCGCTGACCCGGCACTCGTTCGAGCGCGCATGGGCCGGCCGCGACTTTTGCGCGGCGCGAGGGGCGTGGATTGAAGCCTGCTTCGGTCGCGTTGCGCCCGGCAGTCCGCGGACCGCGTGATCGAGCAGCGATAACAGCGCGCTGCCTGGATCTGCCGCGTTGCGCCGCTGCAGCTTCGGTCCGCGGCGGGACTGGGAAGCACGAGTAGATTCGGCGCAGCGTTCGATCCCAGGCTGATGCGGCCCCGCCGCTCGATTGCCGATCCGTTTGCGACAGGGGACGCTTTGCTCCTTCGGCGCCGGCCGCTCGCTGTCGCTTTGCTGTACTCCTTCCGCGGGAGCTGCCTGCGCGGTCGATGCGGCGGCCGCCATGCCGAGGGCCGCGAGATCCCGGCGCTTGTCGCCGGTTTCGTCTCGCTCGTTCCTCGAGCCTGCATCCATCTCTACCGCATTGAAGGTTTCTGCCGGCTCGCCGGCTTGCGCGCGCGCCGGATCGGCTGCGCTGCCGGCGAGCTCGAACCGGTGCGGGCCGTCCGCTTCGGGATTCCAGTTCGCGGCGAGGAGCGACACACCGTCCTCGAGCAACGGCTCGGAGATCGAGGGTTTCTGCAACAAGCTCACGAGCCCGGCGCTCACCACGGCGGAAACGACGCAGCTGGCGAGCATGATCATCCAGTGGCGCCGGTCGTGCTGGCGTCTGAGCTGTACGAAGCGATACAGCGCGCGCCACTCCGGGTTCTTCAGCGCATCGCGGGCCGCGATGACCTGCTTGAACTGCTGTTCCGCGGCGCGATCCTCGGGATTGAGGTCCGGATGGCAGGCCTTGGCGGCCTCCCGGAACGCGCTTGCGATCGCCTGCTCGTCCGCGTCGGGGGCGACGCCGAGCACGTCATAAGGCGTTTTCATCGTACACCACGCAACTCGCCGATGAGAGCCGCCGGCTCCGGACTGACCGGCCGCATTCGAGCGC
>DASWCW010000285.1:0-2741 GCA_036395835.1 Xanthobacteraceae bacterium | reverse complement strand
CGCGGATGATCCTCCGGGCCGTCGGCATGCTGTTCGCGTTCCTGTTGTGAACTCTTCAGGCGGACCCAAATACGGCCGCTGATCCATATTCCATGTTGAAGTCAGCCATCGTTCGCATCGTTGATTTCTGCGCCCGACATCCCTGGTGGGTGCTGGCGCTTGCGGCGGTTCTATCGGCGGGATCCGCGGTGTACGCCGCACGCTATTTCGCCATCAAGACCGACATCAATGAGCTCATGTCGGACCAGCTGCCTTGGACGCAGCGGGACAAGCAGTTCATGGCCACCTTCCCGACGCGGGAAATGCTGGTCGTGGTCGATGCGCCGACGCCGGAGCTCGTGGAGCAGGCAACGACCAAGCTCACCGATGCCTTGCAGGGCCGGCGCGATCTCATCCGCACGGTTCAGCAGCCGCAGAGCGGCAGCTTCTTCGAGCGCAACGGACTGCTGTTCCTGCCGACCGAGGAGGTCGTGCGGGTGACCGACGGCCTGACGCGGGCAGATGCTCTACTCGAGACGCTCGCCACCGATCCGAGTCTGAGAGGCACGCTCGACGCCCTGTCGTTCGGGGTCATGGGGGCCGAACGCAAAGAACTGAAGCTCGATGACATGACGTGGCCAATGACATTGGCCGCCGATACGGTCGAAGACGTCCTCGCCGGCCGGCCGGCGAGCTTTTCCTGGCGCGTGCTGGCCGGCGGCAAGCCGGCGGAACCGCGTGACGTGCGGCGTTTCATCGAAGTCGAACCGGTGCTCGACTTCAGCGTACTGCAACCCGGTCGCGCCGCTACCAATGCGATCGCTCAGATTGCCGCGGATCTGCACCTCGCCCAGGACTACCGGGCCCGGGTGCGCCAAACCGGCCTCGTGCCAATGGGTGATGACGAGTTCGGCACGCTCAAACAAAACGCCGGCCTCAACGCCACCGCGGCGATTTTCGCAGTGCTCGTGATCCTATGGCTGGCGCTGCGGTCGTTCCGCATCATTTTCGCGGTGGTTCTCAGCATCTCGGTTGGCCTCGCGGTCTCGGCCGCATGGGGATTGTTCCTGGTCGGCGCGCTCAATTTGATCTCGGTGGCGTTCTTCGTGCTGTTCGTCGGCCTTGGCATCGATTTCGGCATCCAGTTCAGCGTGCGTTACCGGGCCGAGCGCCACGACTATGAGGATCTGCCCACTGCCCTGCACAGCGCCGCGGTGAAGGCCGGCGGCCCGCTGGCGCTTGCCGCAGTGGCGACCGCGGTCGGTTTCTCCTCGTTCCTGCCAACGGCATACCGCGGTCTTTCCGAGCTCGGGCAGATCGCCGGCTCGGGCATGATCATCGCGTTCATCAGCAGCATCACCGTGCTGCCCGCGCTACTTGCGATCCTGAACCCTCCCGGCGAACCGCACCCAATGGGTTTTCCGTGGCTGTCGCCGGTCGATCGCTTCCTGGAGCGGCACCGCATTCCGGTCGTGGTGCTCACGGTGCTCGCCGTCGCGCTCGCCTCACCGCTGCTGCTGTTCCTCCCGTTCGATTTCAATCCCCTGCACCTGAGGAGTCCGAAGGTGGAGTCCGTCGCGACATTCCTCGAGCTGAGAAGAGATCCCGAAACCGGCGCGAATTCCGTCGAGATCTTGGCGCCAAACCTCGCTGCCGCGAATGCAACCGCGCAACGGATCGCGAGCCTGCCGCAAGTCTCGCGCGCGAGAACGCTGCAGAATCTGGTACCGACGGATCAGGAGGAAAAGCTCAAGCTCATCCGCAGGGCGGCCTCGGCAATCGATGCCTTACTCAACCCGAAGGAAATCGATCCGTCTCCCACCGACCAGGAAAACGTCGAGGCGTTGTCGTCCACGGCCGACAGCCTGACGAAAGTCGCCGGAAACCAGCAGGGACCGGGAGCCGACGCGGCGAGACGCTTGTCCGGGCTGTTGTCGCGCCTGGCCAAATCCGATCCCGCCGCTCGCAAGCAAGCGGAAAAGGCGGTCGTCGAGCCGCTACAGATCTCGCTTGAGCAATTGCGCCAACAGCTCAAGCCCGAGCTCATCACCCCGGACAATGTCCCACAGGAACTGGCCAGCCAGTGGATGACCCCGGACGGCCGCGCGCGGGTTCAGGTCCTGCCCAAAGGAGATCCGGACAACACCGAGGTCTTGCGCGAATTCGCCGCCGCGGTACTGGCAGTCGAGCCGCGTGCCACCGGGCTGGCGGTCTCGCTGTTCGAAGCCGGTAACACCGTCGTGCGAGCCTTCATCGAGGCGGGGATCTTCGCCCTCCTCGCGATCGCTCTGCTGCTGTGGATCACGTTGCGCCGGATCACCGACGTCCTGCTCACGCTGGTGCCGCTGCTCGTCGCGGGCGTCGTCACCCTCGAGCTGTGCGTGCTCGTCGATCTCCCGCTGAATTTCGCCGACATCATCGCGCTGCCGCTGCTGCTCGGCGTCGGGGTCGCGTTCAAGATCTACTACATCACGGCGTGGCGGCAGGGAAAGACCGCGCTGCTGCAGTCGAGTCTCACACGAGCGGTCATCTTCAGCGCACTCACCACGGCCACCGCCTTCGGCAGCCTGTGGCTCTCGAGCCATCCGGGCACTTCCAGCATGGGCAAATTGATGGCGCTTGCGCTCGTGTGCACCATGGCGGCCGCGGTGCTGTTCCAGCCGGCGTTGATGGGTCCGCCGCGAGAAAAAGAAAAAAATGCGAGTCGCCGGCAGAGCCCTGATGCGCAGGGGAAGTGAAACACTTAGCTGCATTCCGAGCAC
>DASWCW010000284.1:0-5163 GCA_036395835.1 Xanthobacteraceae bacterium | reverse complement strand
GGAACGTTGACCTGAAACCGTGGACGGTCACGTTGGGGCGCAAGTCCTGTAGCACGCGCCGCATGGCGTTGGGCCCACACGGGAACACGCGCGCATCGTGTCGGATCGAGGCGAGATATTCGGGGATGCTGATTGCTTCGTCCGATAGCGGGACCTTGTGCGCCTTGTCCCGCTTCATTCTGGCGCCTGGCACCGTCCACAGCCGCTCCTCGAGGTCGATTTCATCCCACGTGGCGCCGAGCACCTCGCTGGTCCTGGCCGCAGTCAGAATGCAGAAGCGCAGCGCCAGCGCGGCAATATCGGTGCGCCCCCTAACCTGTGCCATGAATGCTGGCATCTCCCGCCAGTGCATCGCAGGCATCGGCTTGATCAGGCGGGCCTTTTGGTGTTTCGGAAGCTTGTGTTCGAGATGCCCCTTCCACCGTGCCGGGTTCTCACCGTTGCGCCCCGCGAAGTCTAAGACAGTCTCGATGCGCCCACGGACGCGAGCCGCCGTCTCGGGCTTCGATGTCCAGAGCGGCCGCAGCACTTGCAGCACGAGCTCGGTGTTGACGGCGTTGACGTCGAGCGGTCCTAACACCGGCAGGATATAGGCCCGCAGCGACTGATGCCATTGGGCATGGTGCTTACGAGATTTCCAGCCACCATCGAATTGCTCGAGATACTCCGCGGCAACTTGCTGGAAGGTTCTAATTTTCCCGGCGTCACTAAGCGCTTGAGCGGCACGCAGAGCGCGTCTGTGCTCGATGGGGTCGACGTTCTCCACACGAAGCTTGCGGCACTCCAGCGCCTTCTCTCGGGCTTCGCCGAGGGTGACATCACGTGCGCTACCGAGCCCCATCTGACGCTCACGGCGGCCGTCAAAATATCGGAAAATCCAAGACTTGTTCGCCGTGCCGTTGCTGCCCGCCGATACGTCCAAATACAAACCGCCGCCGTCGGCGTGGAAGCCGATCTTGTTCGACCGAACCCTCGCCGGACTTAAGCGGTGGATTTCGCGCATGCTGTCCCCCTATTGATCCCCACGAAGCATCGTGGGAGGGTATGGCATAGGTTGAGATGACATGCAACAGCGATCCGCCAAGAAGTGGCCGTGTCGCAGTGGCTTCTGGCACCATACGAGAGGGGGTGAAGTGGTATGGTGGCGGACCATCACTCCTCCGCGCTACCTGCAGCCCCACCTCGTTAGAATACGCCACACAAGCTCAAACGGCCGACCCGTTCAGGGCAGTTTGGACCGCCAGGATCGACGCATTGGGACGCAGCAATATGCGAGCTCGCCCGCGTTGCTCATCCTGGCCTTTTAACAAAACCGCATCAAATTGAGACTGCGTCATGTTCGATATTCCCGTTCTGATCGACGCAATTTGACGCTCCCTTCTCTTCGCCGGCCTGTGAGCTGGTTCACGCACTCTCCGACTCGAACGGATCATGATGGAGACACTCCAGGAAGGAGATTCGTCATGGTCCGAAAAGCAGCAAAGGGTAGACATGGCGGTTCCCCTGACCGACGTGCGGAGAACCGTTTCACCGACGACTGGCCGGTCTACGTCGCCTTCTTGCCAGCGATTCTTGCGTCCGCCGCGATCGTGATTACGGCCGCGATCGCGCTCGGGACGGCCAGTTCGTGGAACCACAACATTGCGTCCGATGCCGTGGGCGTGAAAGCGACGCCGGAGGCCGACGATTACGTCGAAGGATTGGCCAGGCTTGGAATTGCAAAAATCCCGCATAACGAGCCGTCTGCGACCGTGCACTCCGGCTCACGGGGCGGCGGTCCGCTGCCGCTGACGCATTTGGCTCGCGGGTGCGTGCTCCTCGGATGATGAGGCGCGATCCTGCCTGAAGGTGCGCTCGCCCGCGGCCCGCGATCCTCGTGGCCGGGCTTGTCCCGGCCATTCCGCGTTTTCTGTGCGGACCGCGAGCCCGTCTTGCATCGGTTCCTCAGCGGCTCGGCCCATGCTCCCGAGGAGGAGTTTTCCCTGCACGAGCTCCTGGAGCGCTCCAGGGGTTTTGCGAATTTCATCCAACGATTGCGCGCCGCTGGCTATACGTTGCGCGAACGAACGGTTGCGGGATCGAGCCGCTAGCCGGCATTCGCGTGGACCTCAGCGCAGGCGATGCTCTAGACTGAACGCGCAAGCCTTTTCGCCCCTCTTCGCGGGAACCGATGCTGAGTTTCGAGCGAACGATCGACGGCAGATCCGACCGAGTCGAGACGGCGATCCACACGCTGGTCGTGGCGGGATGGACCGGCCGCGACGAGACCGCGCTGCAGCATCACATCGAGGAGCTCGCGGCGATTGGTGTGCCGCGGCCCTCCTCGGTTCCCGTGTTCTATCGCATCAGCGTGTCCAACCTCACGCAGGCCGACTCGATCGAAGTGCTGGGTCCCGATACATCCGGCGAAGCCGAGCCCGTGCTCGTGTCGCTGCCGGACGGCCTATGGATCGGATTGGGCTCCGATCACACGGATCGCAAGGCGGAGAGCTTGGGGATTGCGCTCTCCAAGCAACTTTGCGCGAAAGTGGTCGGGCGGATGCTGTGGCGGCTCGACGAGATCTCCGATCGTTGGGATCGGTTGATGCTGCGTTCGTTCGCGACGATCGCGGGCAAGCGCGTGCTCTATCAGGAGGGTCCCCTTGCGGCCATGCGCACGCCCGCGGATCTCCTGGCGCGGTGGCAAGGCGAAGAGCATGCGCCCGGCACAATCATGTTCTGCGGAACGCTCGGCGCCATCGGCGGCATCCGGCCGGCAAGCCGCTTCGAGATGGAGCTCGAGGATCCGCCGCGCGGCCGCTCGATGCGGCACGGCTACGAGATCCGCGCGCTCCCCGTGGTGAGTTGACGCCAAGCCGAAGGACCGCCTGGAAATCTCGGCTAATGCACGTAAAATGCAGGAGATTCGTCCCCAGCTGGCAATCTTCGAGGCAAGCGGAGTTCGTTCCGATGGCATCCCTGGGCGGCTCGAAAATATCCCCTGCCGTGCAGCCGAAGCCGGAGGACTACGATTACGATCTCGATCGGGCGCTCGCCTCGGTGGTGACCCTGCACTCGATCGTGCCTGCCGACGCGTTCACCGCGGAAACGCTCGGGACCGAGCGCGGCGGCAATGCGGTGTTGATCCGCGACAGCGTGGCACTGACGATCGGCTACCTCATCATGGAAGCCGAATCGATCTGGCTGACCACCAATGAGGGCAAGGTGATTCCCGGACATGTACTCGCCTACGATCAGGAGACCGGCTTCGGCTTGGTGCAGGCGTTGGGGCGTCTCGATCTGCCGGTACTGGCATTGGGCCAATCGAGCGCTGCGACAGTAGGAGAGCGCGTCGTCGTGGCCGGGGCTGGCGGACGCCAGCACTCGGTGGCGGCGCGCATCATCGCCAAGCAGGAGTTTGCCGGAAATTGGGAATATGTGCTCGAGGAGGCGATCTTCACCGCGCCGGTACATCCCAATTGGGGTGGCGCGGCCTTGATCGGTACCGGCGGCGATCTTTTAGGGGTGGGGTCGCTGCAAATCCAGCAAGCTTCGGAGCGGACATCGGCCAATCACCTCAACATGATCGTGCCGATCGATCTCCTTCCGCCGATACTCGAAGACCTCCTCACGTTGGGTCGGCCCAATCACCCACCACGGCCGTGGCTCGGGCTCTATGCCACTGAGATTGAGGACAGAATTGTCATCGTCGGGCTCGCCAATCGCGGGCCGGCGGAGCGCGCCGATCTGCGGGCGGGCGATATCGTGCTCGCAGTTGCCGGTACAGAGGTGAGCGAGCTTGCCACCCTTTTCCGCCGGATCTGGTCGCTCGGCCACGCTGGGGTCGAGGTGCCACTACTAATTTACCGCGACGGCCGCACATTCGAGGTGCGCGTGCGCTCGGGCGACCGCAACCGGTTCCTCAAAGGACCCAGCCTGCATTGAGCTCGCCGTCGGCGGGTCAGCGGAACCACCAGGGCGACGCGGACCAGGCCCGATAGCTTCCAGCTCCGTAGGGCGCATACGCATATCCCGGTCCGGCGGTCTCGCGCCTCCGGCCGTTTCGCTTGTGCTTGTGCGCCGGCTTGTTCGTTTCCGCCCGATCGCGATCCTCATCGGCAGAGCTTTTTGCAACGGCAGCGCCAGTGACAATCTCGGGCTCGCCGCCGATCGCCGCTGCCAGGGATCGCGCCGCCTCCCCGGGTTGGGGAGCTGCATTCGGACCCGGCTCAGCGATGCGACCTTCCTGCGGCGCTCCGACGGCTGGCTCCGAGAAGACTTGCTCCGAGTCGGGCATCGCCGCGGCTATAACGGCTCTCGGCTCGGCCTCGGCCGCTGGTTGCATCCCTCGTGCTGCCTGCGCTTGCGCGGGCGCCGGTGCGCCGCTCGTGAAATAAGCGGCCGGTTGGCGCCCCGGCGCCAAATTGGTGGAGCCGCTGGGATTGAACGCAAGGAACACGGCGCCCACGACCACGACGGCACCTGCGGCGGTGACGAGCGCATTCATGCCGGAGCGGACGGCCCCGCCTTGCCGCTCCCGCAAGGCATTGCGACCAGCGCGGCGAAGCGCGCGTACACGGCGAAAGCCGCGGCTCGTTAGCTCGTACCTTCTGCGACTCCGGCTCCACACCACGAGCCCCTGCTTGCCTGCGGTCGTCATCAATGCCAGGCGTTCGCCGCGCCCGGCCGGGAAGCCGTCGAGATTTCCGTGTGCCTTGACGTGCTCCATGGCGGCGCCGATCCGCAACGCTTCGAGCTCCGCAGTGGGGGGCGATTTTCGCAGAGAAGTTTTCGACAGAGGCTCGATGCTCATCGTCCAGCACCTCGGTCCGCCCCTCGGAGACGAACCGCCCCGGCACATAGCACTGCCGGAAGAGTCGAAGGAGTGCGGCAGACATCAACGGTCGGGCAGCCGCCCGGTTCCAATCTGGCGGCCAAAATCAGATGAAAAAACGCTGACGAGGGATCATGATCGGCCGTTTGCTCAGGACGACCAGCAAAACATAGGTCCCGAGCGTGGCAATGAGACTGAGCACGAAACCCGGAGCGCCCCAGTATTCCATGCTCAACCCGGTCGCCAAGGTCCCGTCAGCTCGCCGAGACCGTTCATCGACACGAAATAGCCGTTGGCCGTGGAGATGCCGACGCCGCGGTACGATTTCACGATGGAGATCCGGCCGATAG
>DASWCW010000283.1:0-28380 GCA_036395835.1 Xanthobacteraceae bacterium | reverse complement strand
ACCGGCATGGTCGGTAAACCGGACGCCTTAAGCCTTGGCGCATGCCCAAACTCATAAAACGGGCCAGCAAGGTTCTGTGAGCCCGTGGGGCGAGCATTGCGCGTCAGAGCGACTGGCCACCTCAAATAGGATAATCCTGAGCTGGGCCCAAAGGCAGAATTAACCATTTTGCGAGGTAGCTGTGGCGCAGTGATAGGGCGTCTATCAATACTGCTGGGACGGCCCCAGGGAGATGGCAAGGAATCGCACAATGAATCGAGAGAACGACGGCCTTCGGGCGGTTATATTCCAGGACGGTGACCTGTGGATTGCTCAATGCCTTGAATACGACATCGGCGTTCAGGCGCACGATCTTGATACAGTTCGGCGTCGGCTGGATCTGGCGGTGGAGATCGAGCGGCGCACAAGTCTAGAAATTCATGAGAAAGAATTCGCGGAGATCGACCCAGCTCCGACTCGTTTCTTTGAAATGTGGGAAAGGCGCTTGCGCCAGTTCGAGACTAAGCCTGAAGTGAATAAAGACGGCGCATCGCTCACCCTTGATTTGGCTCTGTGCGCATAGATGGTCGCCTTTCCGTTCGGCGGCTACCCGACCTTTGGCCAGTACGTCGAGTGGGCCGTGCAGCAAGGGTGCATGGTCAAGACCGATCTTTTCCTGGTAAAAGGCGAGCCTTACAGTGCGACTCGGATTTTCCGTCCTTCAGGAAAGAAATGGGTGACCGACATCGGAACCCAACACGAGGAGTTCCTAATGCCGACGACGGTCGCTCGTTTTGATCGTCGCCTTGGTTTCAAATCGCCATTTTTTTCGCTCGATTTTCCGGACATGGACCCAGGTAAACGCGCTAGCTGTGAACACCTGCGCCACTCGCGGGCGGTCGCCCGACCTGCCCTGCCGAGCGGCCTTTCGGCCGGATAGTGTAAATCGGGCGGTGCATGGCTTCTGCTTTACGCGCTCCTTGGCGGTCTCGCTCTTGCCAGAGAGCTTGGCGCGTCGCTCACGCAGCCAGCTCTCCAACTCGGCGATAAATGGTATTCGGCGATAAATGGTATAACGGCGCCGCCAGAAGACTCATTCTTCGCAAGGGAAGGGCACCGCGTGCTGATAGAGCGGGACGCGTGGAGGCGTGGGTTGGAACGTAGGTAGACCTTGCGAAGAGCTGAAAATCGCTGAAATTTCAATATTGACTAACCGATGCCCTGGAAATACAGGTCGCGCGAGAAATCGTAGCTGCCGGGTTTGAGCGGCGCGAGCGGCGGACGGAGCCGCGCCTTGAGCTCGACGAACTGGCCCACCGTCGGCGCCGTGCCCTTGCGTACGGAGAGCCGAACCCGCCCGGGCGCCGCATCGAGCCGCCGGCCTTCGATCGCCTCGACGCGGATCACGATGCGATCGGTGCGCTCGCGCGATTCCCGCACTTCGATCCAGCCGGTGATCGCCGCGCTCGGCACCGCATGCCGCAGCACCGGATGATCGATCCAATGCGTCTTGACCGTCGCGGTCGCAAAGCCGGCCGCGGCGGCGGCAAACCCCAGCATGATTGGAAGCCCGACCGGTTTTGCGCGCAGCGCGATCGTGGCGCCGGCAAGCGCAAATGCGAGCAGGATCGGAGCCCACAGCAACGGCTCGCGCGGCGCGGTGAAATAGAGCACGATGCCGGCGCCGAACGCGACCGGCAGCCACGGCACGAGCCGGCCCGGGGCGACCTCGGCGAGCGCCCAATGATAGGCGCGCTCGAACAGCTCGCCGCCAAAGCCGCTGAGATCCCACGGCTCGCGCCGTCGCGCGCCCGCCGCGACCGGCCAAGTGCCTGCCCGCGCCCTGCCCCGCTGCGCCATCGCGGCGTCCCAAATCGTCGGCCCATGAAGGCCGAACGAACTACTCCGCGCATGCGCCCGTCAAAGGCGATGCGCCCAGGATGTCTCCGCCGCGCCCCCATGCTACACGAGGCCCGCGCCGGATGCGCGAGAATCCAGTGCAATTGTCGTGAAGAGCCGGGGAGCGGGAGATGGCGAAAATCTTGCTGGTGCAGGGCGCCAATTTGACATTCCTCGGGCGGCGCGAGCCCGCGATCTACGGCACCACGACGGCTGCCGAGCTCGACGCGATGCTGCAGCGTCACGCCGCGGAGCGCGGCTACGGGCTCGAGATTTTCTACAGCAACATCGAGGGCGAGGCGATCAACCGCATTTATCGCGCCGTCGACGAAAAGTTCGACGGCCTGGTGATGAATCCGGCGGGATTCACCTACGCCGGTTTCGCGTTGAAGGATTGCATCAAGGGCGCCGCCCTGCCGTATGTCGAGGTGCACATCAGCAACATCGCCAAGCGCAACATCCACTGCGTGCTCTCGGACGCGGCGGAGGGCTTGATCACCGGCTTCGGCATGCACTCCTACATTCTCGGCCTCGAGGCGATGCTGGAGATTTTACGGACACGGCAGAAATCCGTAAGGCCATAAGATCGAGCCGGCGCGCTCGGCGACTCCGGGCGGATCATCCCCCGCCGCTCACCTTGGCCCACGTGTCGCGCAGGGAGACGGTGCGGTTGAACACCGGCCTGCCCGGTCGCGATTCCGTGTCGCGGACGAAATAGCCCTGTCGCTCGAACTGCACCGGATCGGCAAGATCGTCGAGGGCGAGCGCCGGTTCGAGCTTGGCGTCGGGGAGTACTTCGAGCGAATTCGGATTGAGATCGGCCGCGAACTCCGCGGCGCTCGGATCCGGTTTCGTGAACAGCGGATTGTAGAGCCGCAGTTCGGCCGAGACTGCATCCGCGGCCGATACCCAGTGCATCGTCGCCTTGACCTTGCGGCCATCGGGCGCGTTGCCCCCCTTGGTTGCCGGATCATAGCTGCAGCGCAGCTCGATCGGCTCGCCGGCGGCGTTCTTCACCACGTCGCGGCAGGTGACGAAATAGGCGTAGCGCAGGCGGACTTCGGCCCCCGGCGAGAGGCGAAAGAATTTTTTCGCAGGATGCTCCATGAAGTCGTCCCGCTCGATGTAGAGCTCGCGCCCGAACCGGATCCGCCGCGTGCCCGCGCCTTGCTCGTCCGGATGGTTGACGGCCTCGAGCTCCTCGCTTTGTCCTTGCGGATAGTTCTCGATGACGATCTTGAGCGGCCGCAGCACCGCCATCCGCCGCAACGCGGTCCGGTTGAGGACCTCGCGCACCGCGTGCTCGAACATCGCCGCGTCGACGAGGCTGTTCGCCTTGGCGACCCCGATCCGCTTCACGAACTCGCGAATGGCGGCCGGCGGCACCCCGCGGCGGCGCAGGCCGGCGATCGTCGGCATCCGCGGATCGTCCCAGCCGGCCACGTGGCCGCCGCGCACGAGCTCGGTGAGCACGCGCTTCGACAGCAGCGTGTATGTCATGTTGAGCCGCGCGAATTCGTACTGCCGCGGCCGCGACGGAACCGGCAGGTTCTCGAGGAACCAGTCGTAAAGCGGCCGATGGTCCTCGAACTCCAGCGTGCAGATCGAATGGGTGACGCCTTCGATCGCATCGGACTGGCCGTGCGCGAAGTCGTAGCTCGGGTAGATGTGCCATTTCGTTCCGGTGCGAGGATGCGGCGCGTTGAGGATGCGGTAGATTACCGGGTCGCGCAGGTTGATGTTGCCGGCCGCCATGTCGATCTTCGCCCGCAGCACGCGCGCGCCGTTCGGGAATTCGCCCGCGCGCATGCGGCGGAACAGGTCGAGGTTCTCCACCACGCTGCGGTCGCGGAACGGGCTGTTGTTGCCGGGCTCGGTCAGGGTGCCCCGGTTCGCCCGGATTTCATCCTGCGACTGGTCGTCGACATAGGCCTTTGCGTCGCGGATCAGGCATTCCGCCCATTGGTAGAGCTGCTCGAAATAATCGGACGCGTGGTAGAGGTGCTTGCCCCAGTCGTAGCCGAGCCAGCGGACATCGCGCTTGATCGCGTCGATATATTCCTGCTCCTCCTTGGTCGGATTGGTGTCGTCGAACCGCAGATGGCAGCGGCCGCCGAACTCTTCGGCGATGCCGAAATTGAGCGCGATGGACTTGGCGTGACCGATGTGCAGGTAGCCGTTCGGCTCCGGCGGGAACCGGGTCACGACGTGGGTGTGCCGCTTCGCGGCGAGATCGGCCACGACGATGTCGCGGATGAAATCGCGTCCGGCTTCCGTGAAGGTTTCGCTCGCCGTCATGCCGATCCGTGTTGTGCTGCGCCGTGGCAGCGCCTATCTGCCAGTTTCACGGCCGCGCGTCGAGACGGCCCGGCTTTATTGCGCGCGCGCAGCTTTGCCCTTGGTACGAGCCGTGGTACATCGCCCGACGTCGTCGTTGCCCGTCGCCGGTCCTGCCCGTCCACATGAGTGAAACCATCGTCACGCGCTTCGCTCCCTCTCCGACCGGCTTTCTGCACATCGGCGGTGCGCGCACGGCGCTGTTCAATTGGCTCTATGCGCGCGGCCGCGGCGGCAAGATGCTGCTGCGCATCGAGGACACCGACCGCGAGCGCTCGACGCAGGCCGCAATCGCGGCGATCCTCGACGGCCTCTCCTGGCTCGAGCTCGACTGGGACGGTGACGCCATCTCGCAATTCTCCCGCGCCGCGCGCCATCGCGAGGCCGCGGAACAACTGCTCGCCGCCGGCAAAGCCTATTACTGTTACGCTAGTCCGGAGGAACTCGCGGAAATGCGCGAAGCCGCGCGGCGCGAAGGCCGCGCCAAGCTCTACGACGGCCGCTGGCGCGACCGCGATCCGGCCGAGGCCCCGCCGGGCGTCAAGCCGGTCATCCGCCTCAGGGCGCCGAGCGAGGGCGAGACCATCATCGAGGATCAGGTCCAGGGCCGCGTGGTCTGGCAGAACAAGGATCTCGACGACCTCGTTCTGCTGCGTTCCGACCAGAACCCGACCTACATGCTCGCGGTCGTGGTCGACGACCACGACATGGGCGTGACCCACATCATCCGCGGCGACGATCATCTGACCAATGCGGCGCGGCAGAAGCAGATCTACGAGGCGCTGGGCTGGCCGGTGCCGGTGATGGCCCACGTTCCGCTCCTTCACGGCCCCGACGGCGCCAAGCTCTCCAAGCGCCACGGCGCGCTGGGCATCGATGCCTATCGGGCCATGGGCTATCTGCCGGCCGCCATGCGCAATTACCTCGTCCGGCTCGGCTGGAGCCACGGCGACCAGGAGACTTTTTCGACCGAGGAGATGATGGCCGCGTTCGATCTGCCGCAGATCGGGCGCTCGCCGGCGCGGTTCGATTTTGCCAAGCTCGAAAATCTCAACGGGCACTACATGCGCCAGACCGCAGACGCCGAGCTCCTCGCCGAAATCGAGCGCGTGCTGCCGCATATCGCCGGCGGCGCCGAGCTGGCCGCCAAGCTCACCCCGGGGCTGCGGCAAAAGCTCGTGGCCGCGATGCCGGGCCTCAAGGAGCGCGCCAAGACGCTGGTCGAGCTCGTCGATTCCGCCCGCTATCTTTACGCCGAGCGCCCGATCAAGCTCGAGGACAGGGCCGCGGCCCTGCTCACCCCCGACGCCCGCGCGATGATCGCCGACCTCCTGCCCGTGCTCGAAGCGGTCGAGCCGTGGCAGCAGGGAAATCTCGAGGAGGCGGTGCGCGGCTTCGCCGAGCGGCGCGGGCTCAAGCTCGGGAGCGTCGCCCAGCCGCTGCGCGCGGCGCTGACCGGGCGGACGACCTCGCCGGGCATCTTCGACGTGCTGCGCGTGCTCGACAAGCCCGAGAGCCTGGCGCGGCTGCGCGATGCGGCCGTGCACTCGGTCGAGGCCTGATCTTCCATCGAAACATGGGCTTGGCGGCCGCGCCGGCGAACCTTGCGGCGCTGCAGCAAAAAGGCTACCTAACTGTCAGGCCCGACGGAACGGGCCCGGCGGGTTCTTGACGCAAACCTTTGCCGTGCTGTGCGGTTGTCAGCCTGAACCATCTCCATTTCGAGGGCTCGATCATGGACGCGATCACGGGCGCCAATACCAAGAGCGGCACGCTGAACGTCGGCGACAAGACTTGGACGTTCCCGGTCTACGACGGGACGATCGGGCCCTCGGTGGTGGATATCGCCAAGCTTTACGGCACCGCGGGCATGTTCACCTATGACCCGGGTTTCACGTCGACCGCGAGCTGCGAATCCAAGATCACCTATATCGACGGGGACGAGGGCATCCTGCTCTATCGCGGCTATCCGATCGAGCAGCTGGCCGAACACGGCGACTTTCTCGAGACCTGTTATCTGCTGCTCTACGGCGAACTGCCCACCGCCGCCCAGAAAAACGATTTCGATTATCGCGTCTCGCGCCACACCATGGTGCACGAGCAGATGAGCCGGTTCTTCCAGGGCTACCGGCGCGACGCACATCCGATGGCGGTGATGGTGGGCACCGTCGGCGCGCTCTCCGCATTCTATCACGATTCCACCGACATCTCCGATCCGCACCAGCGCATGGTCGCCTCGATCCGGATGATCGCCAAGATGCCGACGATCGCCGCCATGGCGTACAAATATTCGATCGGGCAGCCGTTCATCTATCCGAAGAACGATCTCGACTACGCCACGAATTTCCTGCGGATGTGCTTCGCGGTGCCATGCGAGGATTACAAGCCGAACCAGGTGCTGGCGCGCGCGATGGACCGCATCTTCATCCTGCACGCCGACCACGAGCAGAACGCCTCGACTTCGACGGTGCGGCTGGCGGGCTCGTCCGGGGCCAATCCGTTCGCGTGCATCGCCGCCGGCATCGCCTGCCTGTGGGGTCCCGCCCACGGCGGCGCCAATGAAGCGGCGCTGAAGATGCTCGCCGAGATCGGCTCGGTCGAGCGCATCCCCGAGTACATCAAGCGCGCCAAGGACAAGGACGATCCGTTCCGGCTGATGGGCTTCGGTCACCGGGTCTACAAGCATTACGATCCGCGCGCGAAGATCATGCAGAAGACCTGCTACGAAGTGCTCAACGAGCTCGGCTACAAGGGCGATCCGCTGCTCGAAGTCGCGCTCGAGCTCGAGCGTATCGCGCTCAACGACGAATATTTCGTCGACAAGAAGCTCTATCCCAACGTCGACTTCTATTCGGGGATCACCCTGAAGGCGATGAGCTTCCCGACCACGATGTTCACGGTGCTGTTCGCGCTCGCCCGCACGGTCGGCTGGATCGCGCAGTGGAAGGAGATGATCGAAGACCCGCACCAGAAGATCGGCCGGCCGCGCCAGCTCTATACCGGGGCGACGCGGCGCGACTATCTGCCGATCTCGCGCCGGAACCACCGGTCATAACGACCGCGGCCGCGCTCTCGTCATTGAGCCTCGGCCTGACGTAGCTCGCGCCGCGCCGCGGCGAGCACGATTTCCGCGGCTCTGCGGCTCGGCTGCGCGGTCGCGATCTCCATGATCCCGTCGAGCCGGCCGAAGGCCTCGAGCTGGCGCCGGCGTTCCGGCCCGTCAGCGAGCAGCGGGACAAGCGCTGCGGCGAGCCGCTCCGGCACGCACTCGTCCTGCAGCAATTCCGGCACGACATTCTCGCCGAGCACGAGATTGGCGAGGATCACCGAGGGAACCCGGATCAGCCGCCGCGCGATCGCCGCCTCCCATCCGGCGACCCGATAGGCCGCGACGGTGGGGACGCCGGCGAGCGCGAGCTCGAGCGTCACCGTCCCGGACGCGGCGAGCGCCGCGCGCGCGATGCGAAACGCCCGCAGCTTTTCTTGCCGGTCTGCGATCACCCTCGGCGCCATGGGCCAAGTTGCGGTCGCGTTCCTGACTTCTTCGGCCAACGCCGGGACCGTCGGCAGCAGCAGCTCGATGTTTCCGGCGTCGCGCCGCACCCGCTCGATCGCCGCCCCGAACGGACCGAGCAGGCGGCGGATTTCCGCAGGCCGGCTCCCGGGCAGCACCAGCACGACGGGCGGATCCGCATTGCGGCGCGAAAGCTCCGCCGCGTCGGGGCGCAGGCGTTTCACCTGCTCGGCGAGCGGATGCCCGACGTAGGTGGTGGGCGGGCCGCCGAGCTTGCGGTGCACGGCCGGCTCGAACGGCAGGATCGCGAGCACATGGTCGACATAGCGGCGCATCGCGCGCGCGCGTCCCGGGCGCCAGGCCCACACCGACGGCGAAACGTAATCGACGATGGGAATGGAGGGCGCTGCGGCGCGCACGCGCCGCGCCACGCGGTGGGTGAAATCCGGGCTGTCGATGATGACGAGGACATCCGGCCGCGCGGCGATAATCGCAGCCGCAGTCTGCCGGATCCGCCGCAGGATTGCAGCGAGCCGTCGCGGGATCGCGGCAAGGCCCAGCGTGGGCAATTCCTCGATCGCAAACAGACTGTCGAGCCCCGCTGCGGCCATGGCCCGCCCGCCGACCCCGGAAAACGCCAAGCCGCCGGGATGCTCCTGGGCCAGCGCCTGCATCAGCGCGGCACCCAGGCGATCACCGGATTCTTCTGCCGCGACGAGAAAGACCGCGAGCCGGCGCGCCGGCGGCGTCTCGCCCGGACTGGCGCTGCTCATTGCCGCTGCGGATCGGGGAGGCCGATCACGAAAATCTTGCCCCGATCGGCCGTGGCGACGACGGCGTCGGGCTGCGCCATGATGGTTCCTCCGGCAACCACGGCAAGGCCGGCAAGACCGGCGCGAATGACGCCGGCGACCGTCTGCGGCCCGATCGAGGGAAGGTCGAGGCGGCGGTCCTGGCCCGGCTTGGGCGCCTTGACGAGCACGCCCACGCCGACCGGATAGCGGATCCGGCCCAGTCTCCTGAGCTCGGCCACGCGCGCGAGCATGGCGTCGGTCCCTTCCGCCGCTTCGACCGCAATCACATGACCGGAGGCGACGACCGCCGCCTGGCCGATGTCGAACGGCCCCATGGCGGCGAGCACGGCAAGGCCCGTGGCAATGTCGGCCTCATCGCGCTCGCTCGGCCGACGCTTGCCCATCACCCCCTCCCGGACCAGGATCTCGGGCGCGACCTCGTGCGCACCGAGCAGCCGGAATCCGTGCTCCTCGAAGATGCGGCCGATGCCGGACAGCAGCCGATCGTCGCCGCCGCGATACAGCCGAGCAATGCGCGGCATGAGGCGGATCGTCTGCCAGTCCAGGCGGATCTCGCGGAGCGAAGGTCTGATCAGGTTGCCGATGAACACCACGTCGCGGCAGCGCTCGGCACTTGCCAGGCGGCACATGCGACCGAACTGCCCCAGCGCGATCCAATGATGCGGGTAACGTTCGACCGCCGCCGGATCGCCAAAACCCCGGATCGGGAACAGGACCGCGCGCCGTCCGCGGCGGGCGACCGCATCGGCCACGGCGAACGGCAGCGATCCGCCTCCGCAGATGATCGCAAGCGGGTCGTCCGTCGCGGCGCGTTCCTGATGGGTGTCGAGCATCGCCGGTCAATCCCGATAATCTCCGCGCGGATGACACAGCGGCCGGCTGCCGCCTTCGCGCACGAACGCAAGGATCGCCGCCACCGCGGTGTCTGCGCCGAATTCCGCCTCGACGACATCGATGCGGTTCGCGAACGTCCCCTCGCCGAAGAACAGCATCCGATAGGCCTTGCGCACGGCGTGCACGGACTGGTGCGAAAACTTCCGCCGCTTCATTCCGATGGCGTTCAATCCCGCCAATTGTCCGACGGATCCGATCACGAACCCGAACGGAATGACATCGGCGCGCACGCCGGTCAGCCCGGCGATCATGGCATGGGCGCCGATCCGGCTGAACTGATGCACGGCCGAGAGTCCGCCGATGAAAACATGATCCCCGACGACGCAATGGCCCCCCAAGGTGGCGCCGTTGGCGAACACCACCTCGCGGCCGACGTGGCAATCATGACCGACGTGGCTGTTGGCCATGTAGAACCCGCGCTCGCCGACCTCGGTGATTCCGCCGCCGTCCTCCGTGCCGATGTTCATGGAGACGCTCTCGCGGATGTCGCAATGGCGGCCGATGACCAGCCGGGTCGGCCCGCCGCGGTACCGAACCGATTGCGGCGGCGTGCCGAGCGAGGCGAACGGGTAGATCGTGGTTCCGGCACCCACCGAGGTGTGGCCGGCGAGATGGACGTGCGCCACCAGCCGGCATCCCGGCTCGATCGCGACGTCGGGGCCGACGATGCAATACGGGCCGATCTCGACGTCTTCGGCGATCTCCGCGGCGCGTTCGACGCAGGCGGTTGGATGAATGCGCGGCATCCGGCGGTCACAGCTCGGCGATCATCGCGCCGAGCTCGGCTTCGCACGCGATCCGACCATCGACTTTGGCTTCGCCGCGAAACCACCACATGTTCCTGCGCCTGGCCAACCGCTGCATATGATACTCGATGCGATCGCCCGGGATCACGGGGCGGCGGAATTTCGCCTTGTCGATGGTGATGAAATACACCGATTGCGGCGCTCGATCTCGCTTCAGCGACAGGGCGCAGATTGCGCCTGCGCTTTGCGCCATGCCTTCCAGCAGCAGCACGGCCGGCATGACCGGCCGTCCGGGAAAATGTCCGCGGAAGAACGGCTCGTTGACGGTGACGTTCTTGATGCCGACGCAGGATTCATCGCCGCGGATCTGCTCGACTCGATCCACCAGCAGGAATGGATAGCGGTGCGGCAGCAGCTCCAAGATCTGTTGGATGTCGAGCGAGTCGGGCGGCGTCGATGGGGTCATGCCGCGGCCCTTCAGGACTCGTCCGGCTGCGCTTGCCGGCGACCGGAGCCCTGCTTGCCGGCGCGCAAGGCCATTTGCTCCAGCAATTTCATCTCGCGGAACCAGATCCTGGCGGGCTTTGCCGGAGTTCCGCCCCAGCGCGCGCCCGGCGGCACATCGTCATTGACGATGCTGGTTGCGGCGATCTGTGCGCCCTCCCCGATGCGGACGTGATTGTTGATGCCCACGCGCGCCCCGAGCACGACGAAATCGCCGATGGTCACGCTCCCGGAGATGCCGGTTTGGGCCACCAGGATGCAATGGCGACCGATCACGACATTGTGGCCGACCTGAACCAGATTGTCGATTTTGGTGCCCTCGCCGACGATCGTGTCGCGATTGGCGCCGCGGTCGATCGTGGTCCCCGCCCCGATTTCGACGTGATCCTGCAGGATGACGCGGCCGACTTGCGGCACTTTGATATGGCCGCCGGCACCCATCACATAACCGAAGCCGTCCTGTCCGATATGGCATCCCGGGTGAATGATGACCCGATCGCCGATCAGCGCATGCACGATCGAGGATCCCGCGCCGATGTTGCAGTCGCGGCCGATGCGCACGTCGGGTCCGATGGCCGCCCCGGCCTGCAGGACGGTTCCGGCACCGATCTCGGCGCGCGGCCCGACGATGGCCGCAGGATCCACCGTGACGCCCTTCTCGAGCCGCGCCGAGGGGTGCACGTGCGCCCCCTCGGCGGCACCGCTCGCTTCGAACAGCGAGGACGGACGGATCGCGTCGGGATAGAGCGCGCGCGTTGCTTCGACGAACGCCCGATAGGGTTGCGGGGCGATCAGCACGGTCACGTGCGGCGGAGCGCGTTCGGCAAAGCGTTCCGATATGACGCAGATGCCGGCGCGGGTCGAGGCGAGCTGGTCGGCGTAACGCGGGCTGTCGAGGAACGCGAGATCGGCGGGCCCGGCCCGATCGAGCGGCGCCACATCGCTGACGCGCCGGTCGAGCGGGGCGCCCTCCCGAGGCGAAGCCCCGGTGAGCTCCGCGAGCTCGCGCAACGTGAGGCCCGATGGACGCCGGAAGAACAGCGGATCGCTCATGCGCCCTGCGGGCCGGGCTCGCCCAGCTTTAGAATTTCGTCCCGCCGCCGAAGCGGAACGCCTGGGTGCGGTCGTAGCCTTCCTTGGTCAGGGCGAAGGCGTAATCGATCCGGAGCGGGCCGAACGGCGAATCCCAGATCAAGCCTACGCCGACGGCGGAGCGCGGCTTGAACGAGTCGGCAGGTCCGGAGCAATCGCTCGGGTTCCCGCCGTGCCCGCACAACGTGTTCGGAAAAATCGGGGGCGAAAAGACCTTCGGGCCGCCGTAATTCCACACACTGCCGACGTCCGCGAACGTCGCGACTTTCAGCCCGATATCTTTCGGGAGATTCGGGATCGGGGACTGCAGCTCGAGGCTGGCGCCCCAGAAATTCGTGCCGCCGACGTTGTCACGGGTGGTTCCCGGGGTCAGGTCGCGCGGGCCGAATCCGTTCGGGGCAAAGCCGCGGACGAGCCACGGTCCGCCGAAATACGAATCGAAGATGCGCACATTTTGCCCGCCCCACGGCGTCACATTGCCGGCCTGGGCGCGGCCCACGACCACGACATCGGCAAACACGTTGTAATAATACCGCGCCTCGCCGCTGGTCTTGAGAAAGTTGACATCGCCGCCGACACCGGCCAAATCCTGCTTGATCTCGGTCAAGAGGCCGCTGGTCGGATTGCGGTTGTTGTCGACGGTGCTGTAGGTCAGCGAATAGCCGACCTGCGATACCCAGAGCGGACCGCGGAGCAGCGTCTGCTTGATGGCGCTGGAGACCTCGCCGTTGCCCTGGCAGGTTGCTAGAAACGCAGCCACGGCAACAGGATCACTGGGATCCGGCGGCGTGAGGGTGTCGCAATCGGTCAGCTTTGAGTCGATCGTGATCTTCTGGTGGTAGATGTTGTAGCGCAGCTGCAGCGCCAGATCCTCCCGCAGCGCCGATCCAAGGCGCAGGCCGGTGCCGTAGGTCTCGCTGCCGTAGGATTGAAACGGACTGTGCAGGTTCTGCTGGGCGAACACATCGATGCCGGCCGAAAGCCTATAGCCCAGAAAATACGGCTCGGCATAGGAGACGGAAAAGCCCCGCGAATATTGCCCGATGGTCGCCGCCGCCTTGGCGAATTGTCCCTGGCCAAGCAGATTGCGCTCGCTGATGCTGACCTCGGCGAGCCAGCCCTGGGCCGTCGAATAGCCGCCCGAAACCGAGAAATCGCCGGTGGGCTGCTCCTCGAGCTCGACATTGATGATCACACGGTCGGGTGCGGACCCGGGCTCGTTGTTGAGCTTCACGGTCTTGAAATAACCGAGGTTCTTCAGCCGCCGCTCGGCGCGATCGACCAGCACCTTGTTGTAGGCGTCGCCTTCGGCGAGTTCGAATTCGCGGCGGATGACATACTCGCGCGTCCTGGTATTGCCGCGGATGTTGATGCGCTCGATGTAGGCGCGCGCCCCCTCGTCGACCACGAACACCACGTTGATGAGATGTGTCGCCTGATCCCGGTCGCCGCGCGGCCGCACTTGGGCGAAGGCATATCCGCGCTTCGACATCTCGATCGTCATGTTCTCGCTGGTCTTCTCCACCGCCTCGACGTTGTACACGCCGCCGGCTTGGGCCTTGAGCACCGCGCGCAGGCTGGCGGCATCGACATCGCGCACGTTGGAGAGGATGTCGACGCTGCCGAAATGGTAGAGGTCGCCTTCCTCGATCGTGAAGGTGATGATGAAGCCTTTTCGGACCGGATCGTACTCCGAGACCGCGGAGAGGACCTGCACGTCGGCGAAACCCTTGCTCAAATAGAACCGACGCAGCAGATCGCGATCAGCCTCGACGCGATCGGCATCGTAGATGTCGGCGCTCTTGAGAAAGCTGAAAAGCCCGCTTTCGCCTGTCTTGATCACGTCCTTGAGCCGGGTCTTGCCGAAAGTGCGATTGCCCACGAAGATGATCTCGCGGACCGCGGTCTTATCCCCCTCGGTGATCTCGAACACGAGATCGACGCGATTGTTCGGCAGCTCGATGATCTTCGGCTCGACGCGCACGTCGAAGCGTCCGGAATGATGGTAGACGTCGACGATGCGCTGCACGTCGGATTGCACCATCGGCCGCGACAGCGTCCCGCGGGCCTTGGACTGCACTTCGGCGATCAGCTGATCGTCCTTGACGCGCTTGTTGCCCTCGAAGGCGACCCGGTTGATGACCGGCGCCTCGACCACGCTCACCACCAGGCGGCCGCCAGCTTGGCTGATTCTCACGTCCTGGAACAGGCCGGTGGCGTAGAGCGCCTTCAGGCCGTCATCGATGGCGGCCGCATCGAGGCGCCCACCCGAGCCGGCACGAAAATACGAGCGGATCGTGTCCGCCTCGACCCGCCGATTGCCCTCCACCACGATGGACGAAACGCCCTGCGCGGCCGCAGTCTCCGCCGCGAGAACGGAAACTGCCGCCGAACCCAGCACGGTTCCGCCGAGGACGACGCATACGAAAGCCAGTCCTCGAAGTACCCCGACCCAAGGTTTCATACGGTACGCGCCCCATTTGTTTTCGGTCGGCCCGTCGGGGGATCGACGGATTCTGCCCCCTCGGCTTGTACAGCCTTTTCCCCGCGCCGCAACCATTCTCGCCGACCGGTCCCCTTTTGCGTTCAAGGCGTTGCAGGCCTGCCACGCCCATTATGACAGAAATTTGTGAACGAGGTCGATCACCCGCCAAACGTCGTTGTAGGTCGCGAAAATCATCAGCATGAGCACGATCGCGAAGCCGATGCGGAACCCGACCTCCTGGGCACGCTCGGACAGCGGCCGGCCCCGGACCGCCTCGAACCCGTAGAACAAAAGATGGCCGCCGTCGAGCAGCGGGATCGGAAAGAGATTGAGCAGGCCGATCGAGACCGAGATCGCCGCCGCCCAGCGCATCAGCACATCGAACCCGAGCCGGGCCGCCTCGCTCGACATCAGCCAGATGCCGGCGGGGCCGCCGATCTGGTTCGCCGATTCGCGTCCCGCGGCGAGCCGGAACAGGTACTTGAACGTGCCGTCGACGATGTTCCAGCTTTCATGGATTCCCAATTGCACCGCGGCGAGGGGTCCAAGTTTCTGGACCTTCACGTCGCCCGGCGACAACGAGCGCTTCACGCCGAGCACGCCGATGTGGCGCACGCCGCCGAACGCGCCCTTTTCCTCGGTCAGCGCCGGTGTGGCGCGCAGCTCGATCCTCTTGCCGTCGCGTTCGACGCCGAACTCGAGCGCCCGGCCGGCGCTCGTCGCCACGATCCGCTGCATATCGGAGAAATTCTCGATCGGGCTGGCGTCGATCGAAACCACCAGGTCGCCAGGCTTGAAACCGGCGGCTGCGGCGGCGCTGTTCGGCACCACCTCGTCGACCCGCGGCGCCGTCTCCTGCTTGCCGTACCACATGGCAATGCCGGCAAAGATCACGATGGCGAGCAGGAAATTGGCGATCGGGCCCGCGGCTACCACTGCGGCGCGCTGCCAAACCGGCTTGTAATAGAAACAGTCGCGACGTTCCGCCTCGCTCAATTTCGCGACCGCCTGCCGGTCGGGCATGCTCGCGGCGTTTTCGTCGCCGAAGAACTTCACATAGCCGCCCAGCGGAATGGCGGCGAGCTTCCAGCGGGTGCCGTGCCGGTCGCTGAAGCCGAGGAGCTCGCGCCCGAATCCGATGGAAAACACCTGCACCCGAATGCCGCACCACCGCGCCACGAGAAAATGGCCGAGCTCGTGAAAGAAAACGACGATGGTCAGAACGAACAGGAACGGCACGACCAGGTAATACCCGGTCGCCCAGCCGCTCCAGCCGCCGATGGTCGCGAGAAACTGCATACTATCCTCGTCCCTGGACCCCCGGGCCCTCGGACCCGCCGAATCCCTACATCGCCTTTGCGGCAATTTCGGGCAAGAGGTTCCGGGCCAGCGATCTTGCGATATGGTCAATTGCGAGCGCGTCCTCGACGCTTGCGGGCTCGCGCAAGGCCCCCTGCCGGTGCGCCGCCTCCAAGGTGGCTTCGACCAGGGCCGGAATGCCCGGAAACGGCAGCCGCTCGGCGATGAATTCCGCGACCGCGACCTCGTTGGCCGCATTGAGCACGGTCGGCGCGCCGTTCCCGGCCTCGAGCGCCCGGCGCGCGAGGGATAACGCCGGAAATCGCTGAACGTCCGGCGCCTCGAAGGTCAATGTGGCGATTCGCGCGAGATCGAGCCGCGGCCCGGGTCCCTCGATCCGCGTCGGCCAAGCCAGGCAATGGGCGATCGGGATCCGCATGTCCGGCGGACCGAGCTGGGCAATCACCGAGCCGTCGCGAAATTCGACCAGCCCGTGAACGATCGATTGGGGATGCACCACCACATCGATGCCGGCGGATTCCATGGCGAACAAGTGGTGCGCCTCGATGAGCTCCAGACCTTTGTTCATCAACGTGGCGGAATCGATGGTGACCTTGGGTCCCATCGACCAATTGGGATGCTTGAGGGCCTGTGCGGGCGTGGCCGCCCGGATGGCGTCCATCGACCAGGTGCGGAACGGTCCGCCCGAGGCGGTGAGCACCAGGCGCACCACGTCCTCGCGGCGGCCGGCGCTCAGCGCCTGGAACAGCGCATTGTGCTCCGAATCGACGGGGAGCACCTTGGTACCTTTCAGTGCGGCCCGCCGCATGAACAAGGCGCCGGCGCAGACGAGGCATTCCTTATTGGCCAGCGCAACGGTCCCTCCCCGCTCGACTGCCGCGAGCGTCGGCTCGAGCCCGGTTGCCCCGGCGATTGCCGCCATGACCCAATCGGCGGGGCGCCGAGCCGCCTCGATCATGGCCGCCGGGCCTGCCGCCGCTTCGATCCCGCTCCCGGCAAGATCCTCCTTGAGGTCCGCATAGGCGCCATCGTGCGCCACCGCCGCGAAGCGTGCATCGAGCTCGCGCGCGATCCGCGCCAACGCCCGTCCATTGCGGTTGGCGCTGACCGCCTCGACCCGGTAGCGCGAGGGGTTGCGCTTGAGCAGATCGATGGTGCTCGCGCCGATGGATCCGGTGGCCCCCAGGATCGTCACGCTGCGGGGAGCGGCCATGGCCATGGGCGCGGTTCGGGCACGCAGGACAGGCTCGATCATCGACTCACCAAATCAGCAATCCGCGCGCGGGGGCATCGAAGCCGCCGCGCGCCAGCCCGAGCAAGGTTGCAACCGCCGCCGCGGCGACGAAGCCATCGAGCCGATCCATGAGGCCACCGTGACCCGGAATGAGCTCGCTGGCGTTTTTGGCGCCGAAACGGCGCTTGAGCGCCGATTCCAGCAGATCTCCGGCCTGGGCCGCCAACGACAGTGCGGCGCACACCAGCGCGAGCGTAACAAGATGGTCGATCCCAGCCAGCGCCGATAGGCCGGAACCCACGGCGACGGCCGCTACGGCACCTCCCACCGCGCCGGACCAGGTTTTTTTCGGGCTCACCGCAGGCCACAGCTTCGGCCCCGCAAGCGCACGCCCTACGAAATACGCCATCACGTCGGTTGTCCACACCACCCCGAACAGCAGCATCAGCGCCACGAAGCCGAACTCGGCATCGCCGCGCAGCACGGCCGGCGCCGCCAGCACGGCTCCGGCATAAACGCCGCCCGCCAGAATCCACGCTGGCCTGCCGTTGCCGGCAAGACCCGCAATCGCGATCGCACCCAGCGCCAGCACGGCGAGGCCAGCGCCCGGAAAGCTTAGCCCGAAAAGGACCGCCGCGCTCAGGAAAGCCGCGGCGCCGGCGGCCACAATGGGCGTTCGCCTGGGCTCGCCCACCAGCGCCGTCCACTCCCACAGGATGACCGCCGCCGCCAGCCCCCAGACCGCGAGGAACGGCGGACCTCCGAGGTAGGCCGAGCCGATCGCCAGCGGCACCAGCACCAGGGCGGAGCCGACGCGGAGGCAGAGCTCGCAACCGCCGACCCCGGTTCGGAGCCAAGCGCCGAGTTGCCCGCCGCCATTCTCGGCTCGGACCATGCTCAGGACCCGGTGCGCGCGATCAGCCCGCCGAACCTGCGCTCGCGCTGTCGATATTCTGCGATCGCGTGCTCGAGCGCCGCACCGTCGAAATCCGGCCAATAGATCGGGAGAAACACGAATTCGCTGTAGGCGGCCTGCCACAGCAGAAAATTGGAGAGCCGTTGCTCGCCGCTGGTGCGGATCACGAGGTCGGGATCGGGCAGGTCGGGCGCGTCGAGATAGCTGCCGATGAGTTCCGCCGTCACCTCGGCGGGCGCTCGGCTCCCGCGGGCGACTTCCTCGGCGATCCGCTGGGCGGCGCGCGCGATCTCCTGGCGGCCGCCGTAATTGAAGGCCACCACCAGGGTCAGGCCGCGATTGCCCGCGGTGAGCGCTTCGGCTTCCTCCAGGAGGCGGCGGATTTCCGGGTCGAGGCTGTCGCGCTCGCCGATGATTCGCACCAGCACGCCGTTCTCGTGCAGCTCGGCGAGATCATTGCGGATGAACCGGCGCAACAGCCCCATGAGCTCCCGGACTTCGGCCGGGGGACGCAACCAGTTTTCCGAACTGAAGGAGAAAATGGTCAAGATCCGGATGCCGAGCTCGCCGGCGGCGCGCACGGTGCGCCGCAGCGCTTCGACCCCGCGCCGATGCCCTTCGGCGCGAGGCAGCCCGCGCGCAGCCGCCCAGCGGCCGTTGCCGTCCATGATGATGGCAACATGTCGGGGCGCACCGAAGCGGGCGGTCAGAGAGGTCGGCGCCTTGGCGTGGGGCATGAGTTTCGGGCCTATACCCTGCTCCCTAGACGGTCAGGATTTCCTTTTCTTTCACCGCGAGCGCGTGATCGACTTCGGCAATGGCCTGATCGGTCGCCTTCTGGACCTGATCGGCGTCGCGCTCGTGGTCGTCCTTGCTGATCTTGTGGTCCTTCTCGAGCTTCTTGAGGACGTCGAGGCCGTCCCGGCGCACGTGGCGTACCGCCACGCGGGCGGTTTCGGCGTATCGATGGGCCACTTTGACGAGCTCCTTGCGACGCTCCTCGTTGAGCTCGGGGATGCGAAGGCGCAGCACCTGGCCCTCGGTCGCCGGATTGAGCCCGAGATTGGCATTGATGATCGCGCGCTCCACCGCCGATACCATCGATTTGTCCCATACTTGAACGGTGAGGAGGCGCGGTTCCGGCACGCTGATCGTGGCCAGCTGATTGAGCGGCATATGGGTGCCGTAGGCTTCGACGTGAACGGGTTCGAGCAGGCCCGGCGAGGCGCGGCCGGTCCGCAGTCCTCCCAGCTCCGCTTTGAGCACCTGGATCGCGCCTTGCATTCGCCGTTTGAGCTCGGCGAGATCGTGTGTCGCGGTTGCCATTGCTGCCTCTCGAATAAGCCGGTCGGGCGCTGCTGCGACCGTCGCCCTTACCCGCCAAATAGCGTCGCGGCGGTCAGCCGACGAGCGTCGCGCGTCCCTTTCCCGCCAGCACGGCCGCGACCGCGCCCGGCTCGCGGATGGAGAAGACGATGATAGGGATACGGTTTTCGCGGGCAAGCGCGAACGCCGTGGCATCCATGACCTTGAGGTCGCGCTCGATCGCCTCCTGGTGGGTGAGCCGCTCGAACCGGCGGGCGCTCGCGTCCTTCTTCGGATCGGCGCTGTAGACGCCGTCGACATTGGTCGCCTTGAGCACCGCCTCGCCGTCCAATTCGCTGGCGCGCAGCACCGCCGCCGTATCGGTGGTGAAGAACGGATTGCCGGTGCCCGCGGCCAGCAGCACGATCCGCGTCTTGCCGAGATGCCTGAGCGCCCGCTGACGCGAATAGGTTTCGCACACACTCGGCATCGCCAGCGCGGAGAGCGTGCGCGCCGGCGCACCGGCGCGTTCGATCGCCGCCTCGAGCACCAGCGCATTCATCACGGTCGCCAGCATGCCGAGCGCATCGCCGGTCACCCGCGAAACTCCGTTCGCGGAGACCTCGACCCCGCGGAACATGTTGCCGCCGCCCACCACCACCCCGAGCGAAGTTCCGAGCGCGCGCGCGGCGACGAGATCGGCCGCCAGGCGATCGACCGTCGCCTGGCGAATTCCGAAGCCCTCGTTGCCCGTGAGCGCCTCGCCGGACAACTTGACGATCACGCGTCGATAGACCGGCTGCCCCATGGGCCAAAGCTCCGTCCGCTCGATCCATGCCGAACCGGCGGTGGATCGCGCCGCGGCCAAGTCTAGTCGTGAGTCGGCGGTTTCTCGATGCCTTCGCCGAGCGCGTAGCGCACGAATCCCCCGATCTTGATGGGCGCGCCGATCTTGCCCTCGGCTTCCTTCAGGGCCTGGGTCACGCTCTTGCCGGGATCGTGAATGTAATCCTGGTCGAGCAGGCAGGCCTCTTTGTAAAAAGTCTTGAGGCCGGAATCGACGATCTTCTCGATGACGTTCGCGGGCTTGCCCTGGGCCTGAAATTTTTCCGCCAGCACCGCGCGCTCGCGGGCGATCACCGCCGGATCGAGCCCGGCGGCGTCGAGCGCCTGCGGGCTCGTCGCAGCCACGTGCATGGCGAGCTTTCGCCCGAAGCCGGCAAGCTCGCCCGTGTCGCCGGCGGATTGCAGAGAGACCAGCACCCCGATTCTGCCGAGCCCTTCGGCGATTGCGCCGTGGACATAGCTTGCCACCACCCCGCGATCGACGGAGAGTGAGGCGGCGCGCCGGAGCGTCATGTTTTCCCCGATGGTGGCGATGGCCGAAGCGATCGCCTCGCCGATGGTGCCGCGGCCGGCGTGGGCCGCCTTGATCGCCTCGACATCGGCGCCGGCCTTGAGCGCGGCCTGGGCGATCATCTTCACCAGGCCCTGGAAATGATCGTTGCGGGCGACGAAATCCGTCTCGGAATTGACCTCGACCAGAATGCCCTTGCTCGGCGCGAGCGCCACGCCGACCAGGCCCTCGGCGGCGACGCGGCCGGCTTTCCTTGCCGCTTTCGCCAGTCCCTTCTTGCGCAGCCAATCGACCGCGGCCTCGATATTGCCCTCGGTCTCGGTCAGCGCCCCCTTGCAGTCCATCATGCCGGCCCCGGTCTTCTCCCGGAGCTCTTTCACCATCTGCGGGGTGACATTCGCCATGGCTATTTCCTCGAGCGGATGACGGCAGCTGCCGGAAGACGCGAAGCCGCCCTCACTCGGCCGTGAACTGCTTGGCCTGGGCGATCCATCCCTCGACCCTGCCGGGAAGCCCGACTTCTTCGCCGATCTTGCGGGCATCCTCGGGATCGAACTCCGCGATTTGCCAGAAATGGAAGATGCCGAGGTCGTTGAGCATCTTCTCGATCGCCGGCGATACGCCCGTGAGCTTCTTGAGGTCGTCGGCGACCCCGCGCGGACCGGACAGCGGCTGGAACCCGCCGCGCGCCGGCTCCGGCGGCGCCTCCTCGAGGATCGGCTTCTCGGCCGCGCCGAGATCGACGCCGAGCTCGCCTTGCGCCCGCGAGATCCCGTCGATCGCCGCCTTGGCCACGAGATCGCAATAGAGCGTGATCGCCCGGGCCGCGTCGTCGTTTCCGGGCACCGGAAAGCCGATCCCGTCCGGGTTGCTGTTGGTATCGACCACGGCCGCCACCGGAATGTTGAGGCGGCGCGCCTCGTTGATCGCGATGTCTTCCTTGTTGGTGTCGACCACGAACATGAGGTCGGGCAAGCCGCCCATGTCCTTGATGCCGCCGAGCGCCCGATCGAGCTTGTCCTTCTCGCGGCTGAGCGTGAGCCGCTCTTTCTTGGTGTAGACCTGGGCCTCGCCGGAGCCGAGCATCTCCTCGAGCTTGCGCAGCCGGTGAATCGAACGGGAGATCGTCTTCCAGTTCGTCAGCGTGCCGCCGAGCCACCGGGAGTTCACGTAATATTGCGCCGAGCGCTTGGCCGCATCGGCGATCGCGTCCTGCGCCTGGCGTTTGGTCCCGACGAACAGGATGCGCCCGCCGCGGGCGACCGTGTCGCTGACGGCTTCCAGCGCGCGGTGAAGCATCGGCACCGTCTGGGCGAGGTCGATGATGTGGATGTTGTTGCGGGTGCCGAAGATGAATTCCGCCATCTTCGGGTTCCAGCGGTGGGCCTGATGGCCGAAATGGACGCCAGCCTCCAACAGCTGGCGCATCGAATACTCGGGCAGCGCCATGTCATTCTCCGGTTTGAACCGCCGCAG
Source organism: Xanthobacteraceae bacterium (assembly GCA_036395835.1). Classification (GTDB taxonomy): domain Bacteria; phylum Pseudomonadota; class Alphaproteobacteria; order Rhizobiales; family Xanthobacteraceae; genus AP-16. The sequence continues at coordinate 6,507 of DASWCW010000283.1, read as the reverse complement.
ACCCGTAAGCTCCTGCCCGACTGTAAGATCGGCGGGAACCACCGGATTGGCCGAAGGCCTTGGTCCGCGTGTGGGATGGGCGCGCTTATAGCGGCGCAGGATACCGGATGCAAGCTTCGCGGGGGCAAGCTCCGACGAGAGAGCCGCGGAGCGAGCGGAGATCGGGCGGATCGAGATTTCCCCAATAAAAGCCCGGGTCTGCTTGCCCTCCAAATCCGCGCAGACTACAAATTTTTATAGAACCGCCGCTAGAAACACAAGTTTCAGTTGTGTCCTCGGTCTCCGGTTATCGCCGACAAGGGGGAGACGGCAAAGTGACGCCGACGACGATCGCCTGGTCCGCCGCATTGGTCTGCGTGGTGTTCTCGGCACGCATGGCGGACGGGTTCCTGCGCGCGAGCCCGAGACTGTTCACGGTGATGGCGTTGTTTGCATGCAATTGGGCGGTGCTGCTGCCCTACTACGGAATGCCTGCGAACGTGCCGAGGCCCGAGCTGCTTTCCGCACTGGGAGGGTTCTTGTCCATCTATGCGGGCGGTCTGCTGATGCTCCACGCCCATCAGCCGCACGGGCCGGCGCCGGATGTCGTGACGTGGCAGGTCATCGGCGTGAATCTGCTCCTCCTCGTCGCCGCGGAATCCGCGTTGGCAATCCCCGGCCCGCAAGGCGCGCATCTCTTCGGATTGTCGCATCATCAGACCGAGCTCGCCGTCGGGCTGGTTCTCGTCGTCACCGGATTTGTGGCGATCGCCAAGGGGGTGAAGGACTTCGCCGGCACCTTGGCGTTCTGCGTGCTTGCGCTGATTCTCGCGGGCTATGCGGCGCTCGAAGTCAAGTTTGCCTGGCAGCAATGGGAAAACCCGGAAACGACGACGATCCCGGACCTTTATTTGTACGTGTTCGCGGCCGCCAAAGTCCTTTACACCCTGACGTTCGGAAGCATCGTCGCCTACAAGGGCATGACCGATCAGGATCGCACGGATCCCGCAACTGGACGCCGCCGAATCGGCCATTGGATCCTGCTGTTCCTGCACATCCGGCATCCCCACCATCACAGCGCCTGACCACCGCTGCATCAGTATTTGTTAGCTCGTCATGCGCGGGCTCGACCCGCGCATCCATGCGGCCTTTCCGGTTCCGGCAGCGCGCATGGATTGCCGGGTCATCCCCGGGCTCTCTTGTGGCACGTGCCAATCGAGTTGATAACCCGGGGGCGGCAATGACGAAGGAGAGGTGTATTTCGACTCACAGCGCCTGAACGTCGACCACGCCGGGCACCGCCTTGATGGCGCCGCAGATCTGCGGGGACACCTGTCGGAGTTCGCTACGGCTCCACAGCTCTGGGCGAAAGCGTCCCGCAATCGGACCGCAGCCGCAGCCGCAGCGTCGGTACAGAACCACGGCCCCTCAGCTGGTTGCCAGGCTTGGAAAAGAAAAATTCCACCGAAGAGGCACAGCTACGGGTCCTGCGAGTCCGCACAGCTACGAGTACGAGTCCGATGGCGCGTCGGACACGAGGGATCACTCAAACTTTCCAGGATCAAATTCATTTCGGACGGCCAAGGTATCCGTACGACGGAGAAGTTCAGTAATTCGCCTCATCCGGCCATCAATCCAATTGCGTATATTATTCTTTGGCGACCCATCGCCATAGAAAACATATCCATAGCTATCCAAGAACAGCGCCGCCTCTCCATCGCCGTACGCTGAAGCAATCAAGTTGTGTGTCTTTTCACCCCAGGTATTGGCATCCTTTTCGGCTCGGTCTACGTCCTTATCGTTCTGCTCTCGCATCAGCATATCACCAGAAGTCATTGCTCGTCCAAGTAGGTCTTTGACCCTTTTTCTTTTCGATCTTTGCTCTGCGGTGTCAACTCTGCTTGTCGCCGATTCAAATTCGGTAATGGCTGCGCGATACCACGCGAAACCAATGTCGAGACTGTGGTGAGAAGCGCAAGGAAGGCGGCAAGCGCGCCGCCCGTGAACCAATATTGAATGGCCGGCATAGTTACACCACGTTCGGCAGATCTGCGCAGCGCGCGTCCCACGGGTCCATCTCATTCTTACTCGAGCCTGCCGGGCAATCGCCCACCTCTGCGCCGGCCTATGCGCGGCGCCGCGCATCACAGCGCCTGAACGTCGACGACGCCCGGCACCGCCTTGATGGCCCCGCAGATCTGCGGCGAGACCTTGAATTTCCCCGGCAGGCGCACTTCGACTTCGGTCGCGCCGTCCTCGAGGATCAGGATCATGCTCACTTCGCCGTCGCCCTTGGGCTCGAGCCTGCGGGCGATGGCTTCGAGCGGCGCGTCGGAGCGCACGAACACCCGCAATTCCTTCTGCATCTTCTCCGCCGCCTGATCCAGCGGCTCGACCGATTGGATGCGCACGCGCAGATCGTCGCCCTGAACCTCGGCGCCGACGAGGAGCAGCACCGCCGCGCCCGGCTCCAGCAGATCGCGGTATTGCTGCAGCCCTTCCGCGAAGATCACCGCTTCGTACTGACCGGTCGGATCCGACAGCCCGACGATGGCCATGCGGTTTCCCGTGGTCTTGGCCCGGCGCTCGGTCTTGCTCACCACGGTGCCGGCCAACCGCCCGGCGCTCGCGCCGGCTTTGACCGCGCGCGAGAACTCGGCCCAGGACTGCACGCGCAGGCGCGCGAGCGCCTGGGCGTAATCGTTGAGCGGATGCCCGCTCAGGAAGAAGCCGATCGCGTCGTATTCCTTCTGCAATCGCTCGGTCGGCAGCCACGGCTCGACGGCAGGCAGGGCCAGGGCCTCGGCGTTCCCCGGTCCCCCGAACAACTCGCTTTGCCCCATGGTCGCGGCTTCGTGCCGGCGATGGCACTCGGCGAGGATGAGATCGGCGCCCGCATGCGCCCGGGCGCGATTGGGCTCGAGCGCGTCGAACGCGCCCGCCGCCGCCAGGCTCTCGATCACCCGTTTGTTGACCGCGCGCGGGCTCATGCGCCGGGCGAAATCGGCAAGGTCCCGGAACCCTTGTTCGCCGCGGGCCGCAACGATCGCCTCGACCGCTTGATGCCCTACCCCTTTCAGCGCCGCGAGCGCGTAGTGGATCCTGCCGCCCTCGACGTCGAAAGTGACGCCGGAGCGATTGATCGACGGCGGCTCCAGCTTGATGCCCAGCCGCTCGGCCTCGGCCCGGAATTCCGCGAGCTTGTCGGTATTGCTCATGACGTAGGTCATCGACGCCGCCAGGAACTCGACCGGGTAGTTCGCCTTCATGTAGGCGGTCTGATAGGTCAAGAGCGCGTAGGGCGCGGAGTGCGATTTGTTGAAGCCGTAATCGGCGAATTTGGCGCAGGCTTCGAAGATCGCCTGGGCATCGCTGCGGTTGAGGCCGCGCTCGGTCGCTCCCGACACGAAGCGCTCGCGCTGCTTCTCCATTTCCGAGCGGATCTTCTTGCCCATGGCGCGGCGCAACAGATCCGCCTCGCCGAGCGAATAGCCGGCCAGATCCCGCGCGATCTGCATCACCTGCTCCTGGTAGGTGATGATGCCGTAGGTGGCTTGCAGGATCGGCACGAGCTTGGGGTGCAGATATTCGGTCTTCTCCCGCCCGAGCTTGCGCGCGCAATAGGTCGGGATGTTCGCCATCGGGCCCGGACGATAGAGCGCGACGAGCACGATGAGGTCCTCGAAGCGGTCCGGCCGCATGTCGACCAGCGCCCGGCGCATGCCCTGGCTTTCCACCTGGAACACGCCGACGGTTTCGCCGCGCGCCAGTGCTTCGTAGGTCCTCCGATCGTCGAGCGGGATGCGCGAGAGATCGACCTCGATGCCGCGCCGGCGCACGAGCTTCACGGCGGCGTCGAGGACGGTGAGGGTCGTGAGGCCGAGGAAATCGAATTTCACCAGGCCGGCCTGCTCGACCCATTTCATGTTGAACTGGGTGACCGGCAGCTCCGATTTCGGATCGCGGTAGAGCGGCACCAATTCCGTGAGCGGCCGGTCGGCGATGACGATGCCGGCCGCGTGGGTCGAGGCGTGGCGATGCAGGCCTTCGAGCTTTTGCGCGATATCGAATGCGCGCTTGACGACCGGCTCGCTGTCGCGCGCCGCCTGCAGCCGCGGCTCCTCGGCGATCGCGCGCGAGAGCGTCACCGGATTGGTCGGGTTCTGCGGCACCAGCTTGCACAGCTTGTCGACCTGGCCGTAGGGCATTTCGAGCACCCGGCCGACGTCGCGCAGCACCCCGCGCGCCTGCAGGGTCCCGAAGGTGATGATCTGGGCTACCTGATCGCGGCCGTAGCGCCGCTCGACGTAGCCGATCACCTCGTCGCGCCGGTCCTGACAGAAATCGATGTCGAAATCCGGCATCGAGACCCGCTCCGGATTGAGGAAGCGCTCGAACAAGAGGCCGAAACGGATCGGATCGAGGTCGGTGATGGTGAGCGCATAGGCGACAAGCGAGCCGGCGCCCGAGCCGCGTCCGGGACCCACCGGAATGCCCTGGGCTTTCGCCCATTGGATGAAATCGGCGACGATCAGGAAATATCCGGGATATTTCATCCCCTCGATCACGCCGAGCTCGAATTCCAGCCGCTCCCTGTATTCCTCGACCGTGTGCCCCGGCGCGACGCCGTGCTTGGCGATGCGATCTTCGAGCCCGGCGCGGGCGCGCCGCACCAGCTCGGCGGCTTCGTCGACCGGCTCGCTGCCGAGCGAGAAGCGCGGCAGGATCGGTTTGCGCAGCCGCGGCCGGAACGCGCAGCGCTGCGCGATCTCGATCGTCGAGGCGAGCGCCTCGGGCAGATCGGCGAATAGCGCCGCCATGTCGGCGCGGGTCTTGAAATGATGCTCCGCAGTGAGCTGGCGACGGTCGTTGTCCGCGAGCACCCGGCCTTCCGCGATGGAGATCAGGGCATCGTGGGCCTCGTAATCCGCCCGTTTGGCGAAGAACGGCTCGTTCGCGGCGACCAGAGGAATGCCGTTCGCATATGCAAGCTCGATCAGGAACGGCTCGGCGTGGCGCTCTGCTTCGCTGACGTGGCGCTGCAGCTCGACGTAGATGCCGTCCCCGAACAGCTCCCGCAGCGTTTGCAGCCGTGCCGCGGCGAGCTCGCCCTGGCCCGCGGCGATGGCGCGGTCGAGCGGACCGGACGGGCCGCCGGTCAGCGCGAGCAGGCCGTGGGTCTCGCCGCGGAGCGCCGCAAGCTCGAGGTGCGGGCGCTCGCCGGCAGGCGTGCCGAGGTATGCCCGCGATACGAGCCGCAGCAGGCGCAGATACCCCTCTTCACGAGCGGCCAGAAGCACGATCCGCGGCAGCTCGGCCGTCGCGGCGTTTCGCGGCCCGGCATCGAGATCGCCGAAATTCACCGCCAGCGCGCAGCCGATGATCGGCTGAATGCCCACGGCAGCCATCTTGTCGGAGAATTCCAGCGCTCCGAACATGTTGTCGGTGTCGGTGAGCGCCAAGGCGGGCTGGCGATCGGCTTTGGCAAGCTCCGCGAGCTTGCCGATCGTCATCGCGCCTTCGAGCAGCGAGTAGGAGGAGTGCACATGCAGGTGCACGAAGCCGGGCCCGGTCACGTCGTCCTTCCCTGAAAGACCGCAAGGTGGCCATCACCGCAGCCGGTGTCCACCGTCCGCATCGGCCCAGGGCCGAGCATGCACAGATTCCTCGAAGCGCGCTTCCTGGGAAGCCCGCGCGGGCATCCGGTTCGGCCGCGCTCAATATTGGGAGCTTGCCCGGCGCACCGCCGCGCTCAGGCTCACAAGGCGGCGATGAATTGTGCCCAGATGGCGATCATCCCGACGAACAGCGCAACCGAGGCAAGCGCGGCGGCCTCTTCGACAACGGCCCGGACCATCGAATCCTCCCGAGGAACAGAGGAGGAACATTGTTCTGTTTTTGTTCTAGAGTCAAGCGCCGGTTCCGTAGCCGATGGAGCGAAGCGTAGCCCGGATGGAGCGAAGCGAAATCCGGGAGCGGCTTCCCCGGATTGCGCGGGGCTTCGCGCCGCTTCATCCGGGCTCCGGATCGATCTGGGCTCAGGCGTGCCGAAATTCGCCGCGCTTGAGCCCGAACGCCCGGATGGCAGCCTCCGGGATCGAACCGAGCGTCTTGACCTTCTCGTTCGGGGCGGCCAGCGAGGCGACGATCTGCTCTGCCTTGGCCGCGTCCGCTTCGGCGACGTAGCAGAGCGTGTATTGCGGCTCGCCGCCGCCGAGCGGCTCCGTGATGATCAGCACCGCTTGTCCGTCCGCCATGGACCGAACTATGGCACCGATGCTCACTGAAGTGGAGCAGGGCTCGCGGCGCGATCGGCGCGATCGCGCCGGAGGTAATTTGTGGTATAATTCAAGTCATTGGAACGTCGGCGATGAAACAATCGGCGAATCTCCTCACGCTGCAATTCCTGCTCTGGGTAGCGGATCGACCCCGCACCCGGGCCGACGTGCTGGAGGCCTGGCACAGCTGCCCGCGCACTTCGGTGTGGGAGGATTGCGTGGTCGGTGGGCTGGTCCGGTTCGAGAACGG
>DASWCW010000282.1:0-12966 GCA_036395835.1 Xanthobacteraceae bacterium | reverse complement strand
CCCGGGAGGCGCCTTGGCCCGTGCCGCCAGGACCCGGCAGACGGTCCACGTCGCTGACTTGCGTGTGGAGCAGGCCTACCTCGACCGCGACCCAATGGTGGTTTCCGGGGTCGAACTCGGCGGCATCAGGACATTAGTTGTTGTGCCGATGCTCAAAAAGAACCAAGTGGTCGGACTGATTGCCATCTATCGCCGGGAGGTTCGCCCATTCGCCGATAAGCAGATCGCGCTGGTCACCAACTTTGCGAAGCAGGCCGTTCGCGCGCCGCCGGCGCCGTTTCGCGAAAAGGCCCATGCCAAGAGGCCAGGCTATTGCTGCGTGTGCGGCCAGCCGGTGTTCCGGTTCGGATGGCATCGCGATCTGTGGCGCGACGAGCGTCCCAACCGGAATGCGAGCTGGCACGCTTGCTGCGTCGCGGCCTGGGAGCTGTGGACGGCGCCGAGCGACCACGTTCGATATTTGCGACGTCTACAGAACCACCGTTGCGCTTTGACCGGCGCACGGCTCGCTAAGGACGCGGAAGTCGATCACCGCGTGCCGCTGTTCCAGGTCTGGCGCGGCGGCGAGCGGGCAGAGCGAGCCTGGCCGGCACTGTTGATCTATTGGGGCGTGCCCAATCTGCAGGTCATCAACCGATCCGCCCACGTGGAGAAATGCGGCTGGAATCGGCGTCGCGCGCGCGGTTGCGGCAGGCTGAAGCCGCAGAACGCAACGCCGACTTTGCCGCGAGCCATGCGCTGCCGCCGCTCTGCGATTCCACATGAGGGGCCGTCTTAATTCCCATCACGAACGGCAGGAACCTACGAAAATCCTGGAACCGAATTGGCGGAATTGCCGACCGCCTGCGAGAACAATTCATGTACACTGCTACCGAATTTGCTACCGAACTCGGTAGCACCAGAGGGAATCAAAGGGGACGGGGAGTTACGGAGGAGCTGGAAAACCCTGACAATACGGTAAGGTACGGTACCTGCGAGGACTCACCGAGACGACCGCGAGCGAATTACAAAACCGCTGCTCTACCCCTGAGCTAACCCGGCCGATCCTCCGCCGACGGCCGGCCTGTGCGCCGGCAGGCAAGATCGCGCACCATATCGCGTCTTCGCCGGCGGAACAAAGGCTCGGCGAAACGGGAAAGCGCGACAGGATCGTGGCATTTCTTGCGCCCGAACGACCCGAGCCGGGCCGCGAGAACCAAGCCGGCAAGCCTCCACCCGACAGTTGCAATAGGATCACGGTCGTGCGGAATTTGCATATTGGCCCAGCATGTTACCTCCGGGCGCGCACCTGAAATCCCTATCAGTCCGAAATAGAAAAGGGGGCGGACGATGCGTATCTTGGTTGCGACGGCTGCAGTCGGTCTGGCGATTACGCTCGCGGGCTGTGCGACAGTCACTCGAGGCACTACGAGCCAGGTGCAGATTCAATCGGATCCGCCCGGCGCTCTAGCCCATACCTCGACCGGCTTCAGCTGTACGACTCCGTGCACGATCACGATCCCGCGGAAAGACGAGTTCAGCGTCGTATTCTCGAAGCCCGGCTATCAGGAGGAGACTGTGGACGTGAGGACGCAAGTCGCCGGCGCCGCCGGGTTTGCCGGGAATATCCTGCTCGGCGGGATCATCGGCATGGGCGCCGATGCCGCCACGGGCGCCACCCTGGAGCACGTTCCCAACCCGGTGAGCGCGACCCTCGTCCCGATCTCGCGGCCCCCGGCGGCGAAGCCCAACCCGGTGCGGCCGGAAGGACCGCCGAGCAGCTGATCCAGCCGCCGCGGCAAGCGTGAGCCCCGTTCAGTCGCGCGGGCGGGCCAGCAGCAGCCCGTCGCCGATCGGCAGCAGGACCATGTCGACGCGGCGATCGTCGCGGATTTTTCGATTGAGCGCGCGGATCGCCGCGGTGTCCACGTCGTCGCACGCGGGATCCGCCACGTTGCCGTGCCAGAGCGCGTTGTCGATGGCGATCAGGCCGCCTGCGCGGACCAGCTCGAGGCACTGCTCGTAATAAAGGTCCAAATTCTCCTTGTCGGCGTCGATGAAGGCAAAATCGAAACTGCCGGTTGCTCCGGCGTCGATCAGCTTCGCGAGTGTGTCGGCCGCCGGCGCCAAGCGCAGGTCGATGCGGTCGGCGACGCCCGCTTCGCGCCAGTAGCGCCGGGCAATTTCGGTCCATTCCTCGCTGACGTCGCAGCAGGTCAGCTTGCCGTCGGCAGGGAGCGCCAGCGCCACGGCAAGCGCGCTATATCCGGTGAACGTGCCGATCTCGAGCGCGCGCCGGGCGTCGATGAGACGCACGAGCAGGCCCATGAGCTGCGCCTGCTCCGGGCCGATCTGCAGGCTGGCGTTGGGCAGACGCCGCGTCTCGGCGCGCAATCGCGCCATGAGCTCCGGTTCGCGCAAAGTCTCGTCGAGCAAATAGGCGTAAAGCCGATTGTCCAGAACGAGCAGCCGGCTGGTATCGACCGGGACGGGTTTGTCGGTCGCGCGCGACGCGACGGCGGCGGACCGGCGAACAGGCGTGCGGCGCGGGGAGCGATCGGGAGTCTTCGGCATATGGTGATCCTGTGAAGTGACAACATGACGCATGCTGCCGTGGAAAAGAAGGCCAAAAATCGATCAAATGCTCGACCGCCGAATTTCCCCGGTGCTTTTTCCGGAACAAATATGACCGGTGTTACTGTAGTACCAAACATCGGAACTGGATCGCCGAGTGCATCGTTGACGAACGCAGGTATGCGAACGACGGGAGAAGAACGATGCGCCCGAAACGGACTTCGATCGGTGTTTCCCGCATGAGCCGCTTCCGGAACAAACAAAAGAAGCGGCAGGCCAAGCACTACCGCGGTCAGGGCAGGCCTTCTTAAATTGGCCTTCGCAAATTGGTCCTGACCTACTTCAGGTTATGAGCCCACGACGGTGCCGCCGTTCGGGTGGAGCACTTGGCCGCTGAAGTAGGAGGCATCCTCGCTCGCCAGGAATACATAGCACGGCGCCACCTCTTTGAGCTGGCCGCTGCGCTGCATCGGGGTAGCGGCGCCGTGCTTCAGATAGACGATCGCGATGTTCCTCCCTCTCGCGCCATCGCGATAGCGGTGGCGCGGCCGTTGCCGTTGTCGCCGCCGGTGAGAGAGCGACGCGACCTTTCAGCTTGCCGACGCCGGGATATTTGGGCTCGTGCTCGGGCTGCGGCCGCAATCTCGTGCTCGCGGCCGGGCTGGCGATTCTGTCGTTGCTCGGGTTGCAAGCGGGCGCTCATGAAGGCCTCCGGCAATCCGCTAGCCGAACGCGAGGTCGCCCGATGTGGTTCCTCGAATCCAGAGCCGCGCGTTGCGGCGGGAGGCCGATGTTTGGTCCCGCCAAGCGGCTGATCCGCCGGAACCTTCTCGATACCGGCATCGTTGCTTTGAACGCGTATCACCGGGCAGTAGCCATCCTATCCGGTTCGTGATCGGCGCCGGTCGGACGCTCGGCCGCGAGGCCGCGCACACGCTGCCGTAATCGAACGAGTGAGGGCATGGCCGAGCGGCACAGCTCAGCGGAGAATCAGGAAACCCCGGGCATTGCCGCGCTGCCGCTGCGCGCACCTGCGCCGCGACCCTCGCGATTGCAGAGGTTGGCCAAACGGCTCGGGCTTCACCTGGTCACGACCGAAGCGCTGACCATCCGCCGTCGCCGCTGCGGACGAGGCTTTGCCTATGTTCGGCCCGACGGCTCGCCGCTGCGGGACAAGAACGAGATCCGGCGGCTCGCCTCGCTCGCGGTCCCGCCCGCCTACCATGACGTGCGCTGTGCCGAAGATCCAGCGGCGCACTTGCAGGCGATCGGCCGCGATGACGCCGGCCGGTTGCAGTACCGGTACCATCCGATATGGGAACAGGTACGCGAGGAGCAAAAGGCGCGGAGTCTGGAGCGATTGGTGGACGTGATGCCCAAGATTCGGCGCAGCGTCGGCCAGCATCTTGCCGGGAACGAGCCCTCGCGCGAACTGGTGCTTGCCGCGGTCATCGAGCTCGTGGCGCGCAGCGGCATCCGTCCGGGCACCGAGAGCTACGCCCGGATGCGCGGCACGCGGGGCGCGGCGACCTTGCTGAAGTCGAACGTGTCCGTGGAGAAGAGCACCGTCATCCTCAGCTTCCGCGGCAAGGGCGGCAAGGTGGTCCGTAAGGAATTCCACGCCCCGCGACTGGCCGAGGTCGCCGAGATGCTGCGCAAGCTTCCGGGACGGCGCCTGTTTCAATATCGCAACGGCAATGGCGCCGTGCGGGCGGTAACCGCGCGTGAGGTCAACGGCTTCCTGCGCGAAGTCGCCGGCGTGAAAATATCGCTGAAAGATTTCCGCACGCTGCTCGCTTCGGCCGCCGTTCTCGCGACGCTCGCATGCCAGACGCCGGCCGCGAGCGTGCGTCAGCGCCGTCGTCAGGTGCTCGAAGCGGTGCGCGCGGTTGCCGAGGACCTCGACAACACGCCGACCGTGTGCCGGCGCAGCTACGTTCACGATACCGTCGTGACCGCGTTCGAGGACGGCGTGCTCGAAACCTTCGCCGACGTGCTCAAGAAAAATCGTTCGGTGGTTCAACGCGAGCAGTTGCTGGCACGGGTGGTGGCGATCGCGTCCGAATCGGACTAGGGCCGATGGTGTCCGGTGCGCGGTTTGGCAGGCCAGGGCTCAACGCGCCCTGCTGCGCTCCTTCGCGGCGGCGAAGACGCCCTCAACCGATCCCGCGGGACATTCTCGGCGGGAAACGCGTTTCCTGCAGGCACCAGAGCGACCCGGCCAGCCACGCATTGGTCTTCGACCATGCGTGGTCACGGCCGCAGACGGGGCAGCGGAGTGGAGCCGCGGCGCCGAAGCTCTCGAACGTGGAAGGGTCGGTTTCTATGCCTGTAGGGACGTCCCGTCCCGTGTTGGGACAGCTGATCATGACCATGGCCATGGCGCGTCCTCCTGTATCTGCTCGGAAAACGAACACGGCGGCGCCCGATTGCGTTCCAGGGCGGTCGCACAATAAATATCGCGTTGCCCGCGTTTGGCCGGCGGAACTTTTTGCCCCGATGCGGAACCCGTGCTCATGGCCATGGCGCGCTGTGCTTGTGCCGGAGGCCCCGTCACTAAACCGGGCCGAGCGCCTGCCTCGACTTGGTCGGCCGTGCCGGGCAAACGAACCTAGGCCGCTGTTCTCGCGGAAATCTTCGGCCGGACGAGCTGACACAAGCCGCAGTCGCTGCAAATGAATACCTGCAGCTCGGTCGGCGTTCTCGGGCGGGATTCCAGCCGAACGATCCGCATTGGAGCCTTACATGCCTGGCATGTCGGGCAACCGAAATGAATGCTTTCCTGGACGGACATGGCACGAAGGTCGTTGGAGTCTCCTGATGCTTCGACTACCATTACGCACAGCGGCCGGCTCGGGTTCCGACGAGTGTCGGCGATTCTCGTGCTTGCCGATCGGCACCCGTGGTGTTGTCGAGAGATTCAAAGCAGTTCCCGGCTGGCGTCTATTTGTTGCGCGCTGCACAAACACGAGGTTATTTGTTGCGCGCTGCACAAACACGAGGTGCAATGCTTGGATTTTAGGGAACGCGACGCGCGCTTGTACGTTGTCGTGAGACGAGAACTACGGAGGAGATCAGCATGCCCTTGCTTATCCCCATTCTGTGGGTTGGAGGAGGCGCGCTTCTGTTGGGCGGCGGCTACTATATCCTCCATGTAACCCATGTGTTTCACTAAACGATGGTTCGAGCTCGATCGAGCACGGCGGAGCCCCGGCTTCCGAAAGGAGCTGGGGCTCTTGCATTGAGCTGCATGAATTGCGGAGCCGAACGCGCCGGATGAGGCACGAAAGCTAGGTTCCAAACAATCACCATCGGCAGGTGCTCACAGGTCAAACATTTCATTTCATCTTTCGCGCGGCGACTTCGGCGGCACGGAACCAAAGTTGCGAGCGCAGCGCCACAAGGAGGATGATGTCATGCTCAAATACCTGCTTGCGGGCAGCCTGGTCGTTGCGTTTGCCGTCCCGGCGCTTGCCGCCGACGAATTTTTCATCGTGAGGAATCCCGACAAGAAATGCGTGGTCGTCGACAAGAAGCCGACGACCACCACGACCGTGGTAGTGGGCGATACCGTCTACAAATCCCGGTCCGAGGCCGAAGCGGCGGTAAAGGTGGTCTGCACCGACTAGCCGAACCGTCTGTGCTGCATGCGGGCGCCCGACGGGCGCCCGTTGCTGTTGCGACAGCGACCCGATTGCAAACTCCCGCAAAGTCCAGCCATCGAGGTCGCGGGGATGCCGGCAAATCGGGGCCCCGCGGAACCGTTCCCCATCCAAAGTATTGATATTCATCCTGGAAACCGCGCCCAGCGAGGCCGCACCCCGAACAGGAACGCAATGGCCGAGCTTCTCGGGCCCGAACGATTGCAGCCCAATGGAATGCGCACGGAAGTCGCGATCACGCGCGCACTGGCCGTGCTCGCCGTGCTGGGAATCGTAGCGGCGCTGTATTTTGCCAAGGCGATCTTTCTGCCGCTCGCGCTCGGGATCCTGCTCACCTTCCTGCTCGCTCCGGCGGTGCGGCTGTTGCGAAACTGGGGAGTGCCGCGCGTTGCGGCCGTGGTTTTGGTTGTCGCGTTCGCCTGCACCGTTTTCCTGGGCGTCGGTGCGCTCGTCGGTCAGCAGATGACGCAACTTGCGCAGCAGCTCCCGGAATATCAGTTCACGATCCAGGAGAAGATCCGCTCGGTGCGCGACGCTGCGAGCGGCGGGACGCTCGAGCGCATCTCGACGTTTCTCCGAAACGTCAACCAGGAAATCCGCAAGAAAGAGGGCCAGGACTCGCAGGGCGCCCAGGTCTCGGGCAGCTCGCAGACGGCGCCCATGCCGGTGGAGATCCATCAGCCCGAGCCGGCGGCCGCCCAGGTCATCCAGCGCGTGCTGCAGCCCCTCGCGGAGCCGCTCACCACGGGCGGCCTCGTCGTCATCTTCGTCACGTTTTTCCTGCTGCAGCGGCAAGACCTCCGGGACCGTTTCCTCAAGCTCGCCGGATCCCACGATCTGCAGCGCACCACGGAAGCGCTCGACGACGGCGCGCGTCGCTTGAGCCGTTATTTTCTGGCGCAGACCTCGCTCAACCTCCTGTTCGGCGTCATCGTCGGCACCGGACTGACCTTCATCGGAGTGCCGAACCCGGTGCTGTTCGGGATCTTGGCCATGGTATTGCGGTTCGTGCCCTATATCGGCGCGTTCATTGCCGCGGCGTTTCCGGTCGCGCTGGCGATCGCGGTCGATCCGGGCTGGACCGTGGCGTTGCTGACGATCGCACTCTTCGTCGTCGTCGAGCCGCTGATCGGGCAGGTGGTCGAGCCGCTGGTCTACGGCCACAGCACCGGGCTCACGCCGGTGGCCGTCATCATCGCGGCGACGTTCTGGACCTGGCTGTGGGGCCCGATCGGACTATTGCTGTCGACGCCGCTCACCGTCTGCCTCGGCGTGCTCGGCCGGCACATCGAATGGCTGCGGTTCGTCGACGTCATGATCGGCGATGAACCGCCGCTGACCCCCGCTCAGAGTTTCTATCAGCGGGTGCTGGCCGGAGATGCCGACGAGGCGCTCGACCAGCTCGAGCAGATCCTCAAGCGCAGATCATTGTCGGCCTGCTACGACGAGATCGTGCTTCCGGCGCTGATCCTGGCGCAGATCGATTTCCGGCGCGGGGTGCTTGACGCCAAGCATGTCGCGCAGATCAACGAGACGGTGCACGGACTGATCGCCGACCTTTCCGAGCACGACGACGTGACGCCCGCGCGGCTGATCAAGGAGAAGCAGGAGGGGCGGCGTGAGGAAGAGGACCAGGACGAGAGAGCGCCGGACCTTCCCGCAGTGCGGGATTTGCGACCGGAGTGGACCGGGCAGCCGGTCCTGTGCATCGCCGGCAGGGGTCCGTTCGACGGCGCGGCGGCGGCCATGCTCGTGCAGCTGCTGGAGAAGCATGGGCTGGGCACGCGTGTCGAGCCGGATCTCGCCGTGTCCTCCGCCAACATCGTTCGCCTGAACAGCGCAGGCGTGAGGATGGTCTGTTTGTCCTATTTCGAGCTCGGTAACAGCGCCGCCCATTTGCGCCATTCGATCCGGCGCATTCGCCGGCAAATAGCCGGTGCGAAAATCCTCGCGGGTCTGTGGGGTCATGAACGCGGCGGGAGGGCGGAGGGGCAATTGCGCGCGCGTGCCGATGCCGACGCGTACGCTTTTTCGCTGAGAGAGGCCGTGATCCTGTGCATCGACGCGGCTTCCTCCGGGCGGCCCGATGCGGACCCGGTCGCGATGACGACGGCGGGATCGAGCGCCGCCTGAGAGCGCCGAGCGGAAGGCGCCGTCGGGCCAGACCATGGCTTAACCCCCTGCGCGACCGTCGGTTTTTGGAACCGGACGGCCCCGAAAACGTTGTTTTGCGTTGCAGTTCCGCACGGCTCGGTCGAATCGGCACCGTTTTGAGCAAACACCGGGATTTGCCGGAAGAGGATGTCCAGCGAGAATCTCGACGCCTGCTGGTGCGCAGGTTCTGGGCGAGCGCCGCCGGTTTTTGGGGCCGCTCCGGGCCTCGCGCCGCCTGGATCCTGACCATTGCGCTCCTCGTCCTGATCGCGCTGCAGATATTCGTGCAGTATCGCATCAACGTCTGGAATCGGGCGATCTTCGATGCGCTGCAGGCGCGCGACTCGGGCGCCGTGCTGTTTCAGGCGATGCTGTTTCCCGCGCTGGTCGCAGCCAGCGTTCTGGTGGCGGTCGGCGCATTGTTTGCACGGATGACGACGCAGCGGCGCTGGCGGGCATGGCTCTCGAGCCACGTCGTGGATCGCTGGCTCGCCAATGGACGCTATTATCAGCTCAACCTGGTGCCCGGCGATCACCAGAATCCCGAAGGCCGGATCGCGGAGGATCTGAGGATCGCGACCGACGCCCCGGTCGATTTCTCCGCCGGCGTCCTGCAGGCCGTGCTGTCGGCCATCACCTTTATCGGTGTCCTGTGGACCATCGGCGGCCCGTTGTCGGTTCGCGTCGGGGACACTTGGATCGTAATTCCCGGATTTCTGGTCATCGCCGCCGTCGCTTATTCGCTGACCGCCAGCGGACTCATGATCGTCATCGGCCGCGGCTTCATCACCGCCTCGGAGCAGAGAAACCAGGCGGAGGCCGAATACCGTTACGTCCTCACCCGACTGCGCGAGAATGGCGAGAGCATCGCGCTGCTCGGTGGCGAACAGGAGGAACGCGCGGGTCTCGACCGTTCGCTGCGTCAGGTGCTGCGGCGCTGGCGGCAATTGTGCTCGCAGCACATGCGCACGACGAGCGTATCGCAGGCGAGCGTGCTGATCGCGCCCGTGATCCCGGTGATTCTCTCCTCCCCGAAATTTCTCGACGGCACCATGACGCTGGGCGAAGTCATGCAGGCTGCTTCCGCTTTCGTCTTCGTGCAGGCCGCGTTCAGCTGGCTGGTCGACAATTATCCGCGCCTTGCGGATTGGACCGCGTCGGGTCACCGCGTCGCCTCGCTGCTGTTTTCGCTGGACAGCCTGGAGGAGGCCGAGCAGGGCGAGGGCTTCGGTCGCATCGAGCACGGCGAGACGCAAGGCGCGGCGTTGCGCTTGCACGATCTCTCGGTCACTCTCGACGACGGCACCGTGGTGGTCAACGAGGCCGACGTCGTGATCGCTCCCGGCGAGAAGGTTCTGGTGGTCGGGGAAACCGGCGCCGGAAAGAGCACGCTGGTGCGCGCGATCGCCGGCCTATGGCCGTGGGGCGAGGGCAAGGTGCAGGTCAATTCCGGCTCAAAGCTGTTCCTGATGCCGCAGCGGCCCTACGTGCCGATCGGGACCTTGCGGCGCGCGGCCGCCTATCCGGCGCCCGCCGACGAAGTGTCCACGGAAGCGGTGGCAAAGGCGCTGGAGCTGGTCGGGCTCGGGCATCTCACCGATCGCATCGACGAGGAGGCGCCCTGGGACCAGACCTTGTCGGGCGGCGAGCGGCAGCGCCTTGCGTTCGCTAGATTGCTGATCGCACGTCCCGACATCATCGTACTCGACGAGGCGACCTCGGCGCTCGATCCGCCCAGCCAGGAACAGCTGATGCGGATGATCTCCGATCAGCTCCCTGCCACCACCATCGTCAGCGTCGGACATCGCCGCGAGCTCGAGGCGTTTCATGAACGCAAGCTGGTGCTGGAGCGCCGCTCGGGCGGGGCGCGGCTGGTCCGGGATTTGGCGCTCGCGGGCCGCCGCGCGCCGCCGCGCTGGCGCTGGCCGGGCCGGTTGGGACGCAAGGTGAAATCCAGGCAGGCGGCCGAATGAAGCTCATTCGCATCTATGCTCGCGTGCTCAGCCTGTTGGGGCCGGAGCGCAACCTCGCCTGGATGCTCGCCGGCGCCAACATCGCGCTCGCGGCGGGACAATTCGCCGAGCCCGTGCTGTTCGGCCGCGTGGTCGACACCCTCGCCAGGGCCCAGTCCGCCGACGCACCGCCGATCTGGTCGAACCTGATTTCGCTGCTGCTGATCTGGGTCTGCTTCGGAATGTTCAACATCCTGTGCGGCACGCTCGTCGCGCTCTATGCCGACCGTCTCGCCCATCGCCGGCGCCACGCGGTGCTCACCGGATATTTCGAGCACGTGCTCGAGCTGCCGCTCGCCTTCCACGGCGACGTGCATTCCGGCCGATTGATGAAGGTGATGCTGCAGGGGACCGACTCGCTGTGGTCGCTGTGGATCGCCTTCTTCCGCGATCACCTTGCCGCGTTCGTGTCGTTTCTGGTGCTGCTGCCGCTCTCGCTGGTGCTCAACTGGCGGCTCGGGCTGCTGCTGATGGTGCTGTGCGCAATATTTGCCGGATTGACGGCATTCGTGCTGCGCAAGACCGAGTCGATGCAGGGCTCGGTCGAGCAGCACTATTCCGAGCTGGCCGAACGCGCCTCCGACACGCTCGGCAACGTTGCGCTGGTCCACAGCTTCGCCCGCGTCGAGGCCGAAGTCTCGGCGTTGAAAGCGGTCGTCGACAAGCTGCTCGCCGCGCAGATCCCGGTGCTCTCGTGGTGGGCGGTGATCGCGGTGCTGACCCGGGCGGCGACGACCATCACCATCCTGTCGATCATCCTGCTCGGTGCCTGGCTGTTCGCGCAGCGGCTGGCTTCGATCGGCGAGATCGTCACCTTCATGAGCTTCGCCACCATGCTCATCGACCGGCTGCAGCACGCGGTCGGATTCGTCAATCGCGTGTTCATGGAGGCGCCGAAGCTGCAGCAGTTCTTCGATGTCTGCGACACCGTCCCGGCGATCCGCGACCGTGCGGACGCGGTCGATCCCGGCCGCGTGCGGGGACTCGTTGCGTTCCGCGACGTGTCGTTTTCCTACGAGGGCAAGACGCCCGCCGTATTCCGGCTGAACTTCACCGCGGCGCCGGGAGAGACCATCGCGCTCGTCGGGGCGACCGGCGCGGGCAAATCCACCGCGCTTGCCCTGCTGCACCGCAGTTTCGATCCGCAGTCGGGCACGATCGAGATCGATGGCCGCGACATCCGCTCAATCAAGCTCACGGCGCTGCGCCGCAACGTCGGCGTGGTGTTCCAGGAGGGTTTGTTGTTCGACCGATCGATCGCGGAGAATTTGCGCATCGGCAAGGCCGACGCGACGGAAGAGGAGATGCGGCGCGCCGCCGGACGGGCGCAAGCGCTGGACTTCATCCTGGAGGGGGAGGGCGGGTTCAATGCCCGCGTCGGCGAGCGCGGGCGTCGGCTCTCCGGCGGCGAGCGTCAACGGCTGTCGATCGCTCGCGCCCTGCTCAAGGACCCGCCGATCCTCATCCTCGACGAGGCGACGAGCGCGCTCGACGCGGCGACCGAGACCAAGCTGTTGCGGGCGCTCGACGAGGTCGTGCGCGGGCGCACCACCTTCGTGATCGCGCACCGGCTCGCGACCATCCGCAAGGCGACCCGGATCCTGGTGTTCGAGCGCGGGCAGATCATCGAGGCGGGCTCGTTCGAGGAACTGGTCGCGCGCGGCGGAAAATTTACGGAACTGGCCCGCGGCCAGTTTCTGGCGCCGGAGCCCGAACCCGCCCGCGCAGCCGGATCATAAAGCTTGGCTCCGAGCGGGCCGCAATCGTCTGCCTCCAGTCGAAGCTATTCATTGAATCGAAATGGCTCAGTCAGAACCGTTTTCTCATGAGCACCCAGTTGGTGCCCGGATGCGGCCAACCTTCCTTGACCATCGCGCAGTGCGCAGCCTCACGATACCCACAGCGCTCGTATAGCTTGCGCGCGCTCGCGTTTGTGTCAGAGACGATGAGGCTAAGGCCCGCGGTCCCGCCAGCAGCGGCTAAATTGTCGGCCAGGGCGAGGAGAGCCGAACCCTGTCCCCTGCCTCGATACTTCGGGTAGGCAGCAAGCGCGTGAACATACCACGTATCGGGCGCCAAATTCATGAGCTCATGCAGCGGTACGAGCACAGCTGGGAGCTTGTCGGAAATGGGCTCCGGCCAATCGCGGAGCGGATAGCTGATAAGACCTGACATGGGTTGCCCAGCCAGTTGTGCTATGACGGCATTTTTATAGGACACACCGTACGACTCGCTGCGTACGCGCTCACGCCCGATATTCCAGGGGTCATGCCCGGCTCCTGCAATCTCCGTCCATAGGTGGAGAGCCAGACCCTCGCTCGCGAATTCCACGAGTTCTGCCAAGGTGCCAGCTGACCTGAGCCCCTTCTTTCATCCAGCGATGAGTAGAGCCCTGGTGTCATTTGAGCCCGTGTGGCTCGGTGATGCAACGGGCCGGGGCGCGGAGCTCAAGCGCCCCGGCCCGTTGCGTCCGAGGGGCGTTGAGTTTGGCGTAGGCGGCCGGCGGGAGACTGCCGAGCCCACTGTGTGGCCTGACCGTGTTGTAGTCATCTTGAAAGCTCGCGAGCATCTGCCGCGCATGGGCG
>DASWCW010000281.1:0-1942 GCA_036395835.1 Xanthobacteraceae bacterium | reverse complement strand
GGGGACATCGTGGGCCGCGCCTACGGGGTTAGCTGTCGGGCTCGCGCGGCTGCGCTACGCCGTCAATTTGCGGCGATTCGCCCCCGCGGACACGTGTCACGGCCCGCAGCGGTTCCCCCGATCACCGGCCCGCGAGGGCAGGCGACTCGGCGCGATGGGCGTCGACGCTACCAGGCAAAATCCCTGCTTACTGCACGATTTCTTGCAGATCTGGCGGTTGCAATCAGGCGCTCGCGCGCGTCGGGCGCCTCAGCCTCGCGCTGCCGACGTCGATCCCGCTCTGCTCGGAGGCTGTCGCGGAAACCTGCCAGCGGGCGGACGGCAGCGAGCGACTGGATGTCGATGAAGGGGGGCGTTCGGCCGCGGTTCACGCCGTTGCGGCCGCTTGGGTGTGGCTGTGGAGCTTGGTGAGGTTGTGGGTGGCCGCGATCAGGCGCCATTCGGTGCGCACGGCGGACCTGCCTCGTCGGTGGAACCTGCTCATGGCGCGGTTGTGCTTGGTGTGCCCGAACATCGGCTCGACCGTCTGCGAGCGTTTCTTGTAGAGCCGCTGGCCGAGCTCGGTTGCGAGCACTCTGCGCATCCACTCGTAGCGGCCGCCCTGCCAGCCGGGCCGGGCGCTCTTTCGCTTGCCGGCGTCGGGCGGGATCAGGACCTGGATGCCATCGCCGGCGAGGCTGTCCATCTGCTCGTGGTGCCAGTAGCCGGCGTCCGCCACCGCCACCTTCGGCTTCCCGGCGACGCCCGCCCGCTGTAGCTCGCAGGCGGTGGCATCGACCATCGGCTCGAGGTGCCCGAAGTCGGGCGATTCGACGCTGATCTCGGCGGCGAGCACGATCTGCTTTTCGTTGACCGCCGCCTGCGCGTTGTAGCCCTGCACGTAGCCGATGCCGGGCGCCTTGAGCAGCCGCGAGTCGGGGTCGCTGCTGTTGATCTTGCCGGCGGGAGTGTCGGGCACCCGGTGGGGGCTCGGCGGCCCGCCGCCGAAACGGCGCCCGTCGCGGCTGATCCCCCGCGCGCGGTAGGCCTCGTAGGCCTCGTTTGCCTCGCGCTCGGCCACAAGCTCCTCCTCGAGGCGGCGCTTTGACTCGGCCAGCCGCGCCTCGCGCGAGCGCGGGATCGGTCGCGCCTGCCGGGCACGGCGCTCGTCGAGGCGCTGGCGAGCGTCGCGCAGCCAGCCGCGGCGGCCCTGGTCCAGGGCCCTGCCGCGCGGCTTCGAGGCAGGCTCCTCGGCGAGCTGTGAAGCGGCCTGCGGCGGATCCGTCATCCCCTCTGCCTCGAGCGACCGCTTGGCCTCGCGCAGCCACTTTCGCCGGCCCGCGCTCGTCCGTAGCTCTTCTGGCAGCTCATCGCCGCGCGCCTGCCCGTAGAGCTCGTCCTCGGCCTCGTCGGTGGCCTTCGCCTCGGCGAGGATCTCGCGGGCGATCCGCTCGTAGTCGAGATTCGCCTCGCGGCTCGCGTTCGCGGTGAGCTTCGTACCGTCGATCGCGACCACGCCGGTTGAGACCAGCCCCGCCCTCGCGCACAGCGCGAGCACCGAGCCGAACAACCCGCCCAGCGCCGCCTCGTGGCGCACGACGAACCGGGCGATCGTCGCGTGGTCGGGGACCCGATTTGCGCAGACCACCCGGTAGGCGATGTCCTGACGGCAATGGCGCTCGATCGCGCGCGCCGAGCGCTGCTCGGTCGCGTAGCCGTAGAGCAACAGCGCGACCATCATCGACGGCTCATAGGCGGCGCGGCCGTGGCCGTCGGCGCGGTAGACGGCATAGAACTCATCGAGGTCCATCCCCGCCACCGCGTCGATCACAAACCACGCCAGGTGGTCCTCGGGCAACCACTCACGCAGCGATGGCGGCAGCAAAAACGCCTGCTCACGATCACACCCAATGAAGTTCTGAGCCACCGCGAAATCGTCATCGCCGGCCCGGACGGAGCCGGG
>DASWCW010000280.1:0-17287 GCA_036395835.1 Xanthobacteraceae bacterium | reverse complement strand
GCCGCGTGACCACTTCTGCCGCAGCACGATGGCACCGCGCTGATCTTGGCCCACGACGTGGAACGAGTTCTTGCCGATGTCGATACCGATCACCGAGGCGATCGCTATATTGAGCTTGCTGGGCATGGCGTGCTCCTTGTCCTTGGCGCCCCTTGCCAGCTTCTCTCGCTGGTGGGGCCGGAGCACGGCCGGACCATCCCATTAGCGGACATCGTCGTTCGGGGCGCCCCCGGCTTATAATGTGTGATGAATCCAGACACCGGGCTCAACTGTTCGAGACAGATGCGGATAGGGGAGAGCGCACCCGCTACCGCTACATCGCCCGAATGCTGGAACGTCATCCCCGTCCATTGCAGAGTGTGGAAGGCGGTCACCGTGCTCTTCTTGCCGCCAACCCATTCCAATGCCCGCCACAGCCGCGATAGCGGCGGTGCCCTTGAGTTCTGGCGAGTGGGTTTTGGGAAGGCAGTAGTGCCAGGGTAATATCGAGAGACGCCACCTTTGAACGGCTTCGTATTTCGGGTGCGATCTCACTATCCGCGTCAAATCACGGCGGTCGACCGGCTAGCCTGCGTTCGATGCGGTCTGGTCACACTTGCAAAGAATGAACGGCGCCCGAAATCCTAACCATTCAGGTGTGAGGCTGGTGATGCTCGCTTTCGGTGCTCGCCGGCTTGAACGCTGATCCCATCCACTTTGTTTTTGTAAAAAAACGTTTATAGTCGTACTCGCCTCCTCGCTTAGCGAACATCAGCCACAAAGGTGATTCATTTGAGAAGAAATCTTCCAACTGATGGAAGCTCAGGCCAGCGGGACCGCGACACATTCATGTTCGGTCGCTGCGAACCAACCGCAAAGAACTGGATAGATGTGTGTCTGATTATACTTGCAATATTATTGGGCCCTGTCATGTACGTTTTGTTTAAATCCATTTTAGGATAGACGATATTTAAGACTCCTCGATCGCATGCTCGATGTCAAAGCAGCGCAGGTGCTAGCTCATTGGAATTCGCGACGACGCCTAGCAGTGCCGCAGACCGCTAGATCTCACCGAGATACGCGCTTCGCACGTGCGGATGATCAATGAGCTCCCGGCCGCTGCCCTCGAGCACCAGCGATCCCGTCTCGATCAAATAAGCGTGGTCGCACATGTCCAGAGCCGCGTAGGCGTTCTGCTCGACGATCAGCACCGTCGATCCGGCCGCGCGGATCTCCGTGATGATCTGGAACGTGCGCTCGACGACGCTTGGCGCAAGCCCGAGCGAGGGCTCGTCGAACATGATCAGCTTCGGCCGCGACATCAGGGCGCGTCCAAGCGCCAGCATCTGCTGCTCGCCGCCGGAGAGGGTCCCGGCCATCTGGCGGCGGCGTTCGGCGAGACGCGGGAACTGCCCGTAGATGCGTTCGAGGTCCTCGGCGATGCCGGCGCGATCGGAGCGCTGGTAAGCGCCCATCGCAAGATTCTCTGAGACCGTCAGATCCGAGAACACCCGGCGGCCCTCCGGGCAATGCGCGAGTCCCCGCGACAGAATGGTGCGGGCCGGCGCGCCAGTGATGTCGGCGCTCTCGAACAGGATTTGGCCGCCGGCAACGGGCAATAGGCCCGAAATCGCGCGCAGCATGGTGGTTTTGCCGGCGCCGTTCGCGCCGATCAGGGCGACGAGCTGCCCGCGCTCGACCCGCAGCGAGACGCCTTTGAGGGCCGCGACTTGGCCGTAGCAACAGACGAGGTTCCGGATTTCAAGCATGCTTCGCCCGCTGACCGAGATAGGCGCGGATCACTTCGGGATCCTTCTGAATCGCCGCAGGCGCACCCTCGGCGATGATGCGCCCGTAGTTGAGCACGACGACACGGTCGGACACACCCATCACCATCCGCATATCGTGCTCGACCAGCAGAATGGTCGTGCCCAACGCCCGGATGCCGCCGAGAAGCGTCATGAATTTCGCCGTCTCGGCGGCATTCATCCCCGAGACCGGCTCGTCCAGCAGCAGCATGGAAGGTTTCGTAGCGAGCGCCAGCGCGACCCCGAGCAGCCGCTGGTCCCCGTACGGCAGTACGCCGGCCGCCTCGCCGGCGCGCTGGTCGAGACCGACCAGCCGCAGCACCTCCCAGGCCTGCTCGCGAAGCCTGCGCTCCGCCGCCCTGGCACGCGGCAACGGCAACAGCGCATCCCAGAGCGTGGAGTTGCCGCGCCGGTGCAGCCCGGTCAGCACGTTGTCGAGTACCGTCCTGGTCTGGAATACGCTGGTCCGCTGAAACGTCCGAACGAGCCCGAGGCCGACGATCTGGTGGGGTTTGAGCCCATTGAGCGGCGTGCCGCGATAGAGCACGCTTCCCTTGGTCGGCCGCAGGAATCCCGTGATCACGTTGAACGCCGTGGTCTTGCCGGCGCCGTTGGGGCCGATCAAGGCCACGATCTCGCCTTCCGCCACCGTGAAGTTCAGGTCTGCGATCGCGAGCAGCCCGTCGAAGCGCACCACGACATGCTCGATCCGGAGAGCGGGCGAAGGCTCGGACCAGCCGGTCATGAAGAAGAATCCGCGAGCACGTCGGAGCCGCGGCCGGATCGCTGGGCTCGGTTCGCGATCCATCGTTCCACGGCCGGCACGATGCCTTGCGGCAACAGGAACACGATGAGGATCATCAGCGCGCCGTATAGGATCCATTGCAGTTCCGGCGCGGCGAACGAGCGCACGACCACGGGCAGGAACCCGAAGATGAACCCGCCCGCGATCGGCCCCGCCAGCGTGCCCTTGCCGCCGGTGATCACCATGATCACCATGGTGACCGTGTAGATGAACAGGAAGATATCGGGGTCGATGATGCGGATGTAATGCGCGTAAAGGCTGCCGGCGGCGCCCGCCAGCGCGGCGGAGATGACGGCGGCCAGCACCAGATAGTGTGTTACGTCGATTCCGACGGACAGAGCAACCGGCTCGTTCTCCTTGAGCGCGATCATGGCGCGTCCGATGCGGGAGTCGATCAGCCGCTTGATGATCACATAGGCGATGATCGCCGAACCGAGCACGAGATAATAGTTGGCGCTCTTGCTCCAGAGCGTGAATGAGCCGACGCCGGGAAGCGCGAACGAGAACGGCGGAATGTTGGTGAGGGCCGCGGGGCCTTGCGTTAGCTCGACCCAGTTGAGTGCGACAAGACGCATCACCTCGGCGAAGCTGATGGTCACGATGACGAAATAGGCGCCCCGAACCTTGAATGACAAGCGGCCAACCAAATAGCCGCACAGGCCGGCGACGGCGGTGCCAATCGCGAAGCCGGCGAGCTGCGGCCACTGCTGGTGCACGATCGGATAGCCGAGAATCTCGATCTCGAATCCGAGAGAAACCAGCGCGCTGGTATAGGCGCCGATGCCGAAGAAGGCCACGTGCCCGAGGCTGAGCTGCCCGGTGTAGCCGAGCAGCAGGTTCAGGCTCATGGCGGCGATGATGAAGATCCCGGTGACGATCAGGATGTGCAGCAGATATTGATCGTGCATCCACAGCGGGACGGAGAACAGCAGCAGCAGCCAGCAGCCGGCGAGCCAGCGCCTCATCCGATGCGCTCCGCGCGCACGAACAGCCCGGTCGGCTTGAACAGCAGGACCAGGATGATGATCAGGAAACCCATGGCGTCGCGATATCCGGAGGAGATGTAGCCCGCCCCGATCTCCTCGGCGCAGGCGAGGATGAAGCCGCCGAGCGTGGCGCCGGTGACGTTGCCGAGGCCGCCGAGAATGACGACGGCGAAGGCCTTGAGCGAGGCGAGATCTCCCATGTTGGGCGTCACCAAAAAGACCGGTCCGAGCAGCGCGCCAGCGGCCGCGGCGAGCGCCGAGCCGATCGCGAAAGTAGCCGCGTAAATGCCGTTGATGTTAACCCCCATCAGCGCGGCGACGTCGCTGTCCTGGAAGGTGGCGCGCATCGCCATGCCGAGCTTGCTCCGGTTGATGAGCAAGTACGTGCACACGATGAGCAGCGCCGCCATGCCCAGGACGAACACGCGCAGCGGCGAGACCGATACCGGGCCGAGCACCAGCGGCGCTTCGGAAAACGGCGTCGCCACCGATTTGGCGACGCCGCCCCAGGCCATTAGTTCGGTGTTCTGCAGAACAATCCAGGCGCCAATCATCACCAGCATCGTGGTGTCGATATCCGCGCCCCGGACCGGGCGCAGCAGCATGAACTCGATCAGGAGACCGGTCAGAAAACCCGCGAAAATCGCGAACACGAGCGCCACGAAGAAGTTCAGGCCCAGCATCGAGGCGAGCACATACATGGCGTAACCGCCGAACGCATAGAGCTCGCCGTGAGTGAAATTGACCACCCGCATGATCCCGAAGATCAGCGTCAAGCCGATGCCGAGGAGAGCGTAGGTCCCGCCCAGCACGGTCGCGTTGAGGACATGCTGAAGAAGCTGATCCATCGGGCACGTCTGCTTCGGCCGGTTTCGGTCGCTGGGAAGCCGATCGCTCTCGCGGCCCGCCGGAGATTGATCTCGAGCGAGCCTCCAGGGCTATCCTGAAGGCTCGCGAGGAGACGGCTAGATCTGCGGCAGGATAACCTTGCCCGCCTCGATCTTGATCAGATAAATGTTCGGGATGCTCTGGCCGCTTTCCTGGCCGGCAGGTCCTGCCTTGGTGAACTTGATCCTGCCGTTGAGACCATCGACCTCTACCTGCCAGAACGCCGCGCGGATCGCCTCCGGCTCGGCCTTTCCGGCCCTCTCGATCGCCGCGGCGATCGTGCGGATGCCATCATAACCGCGGAAGCTCTCCGTCACGCCGGCGAACGGCAGGCCGCGCTTTTTCCATTCCGCTAGGAAGCTCTTCGTTGCATCGGGGAACGACGTGGCTTCCGGTACCCAGGGAGCGAAGAAGGTCAGATGCATGGTGCCGTCGACCGCGGCTCCCGCCTGTTCGATGAGCTGATCGGGACTCTGCGATCCGCCGGTCGTAATGACGCGACGGTGCATGCCGAGCGCCGCCATCTGCTTGAAGATGAGCGTGAGCTGCTCGACCGCAGTGGTGACGATGAGGGTATCGGCGTCAGATCCCTTGATCTTGGCGAGCTGCGCGCTCATGTCCTGCGCGGCCTGGTCCATGGTCTCGACGAGACCGACCTCGATTCCCTTCGCCTTGAACATCTTGCCGAAGTCGTCGGCCGCGCCACGACCCCAATCGTTGTTCACGACCAGGAAATCGACTTTCTTGATCCCGAGCTTGGCGACAGTCGGGGAGAAGGCGATCGCCTCGACCGAGGAGGGAGGGGAGATACGGAATATGTAGGGGTTGCCGGAGCTCGTGATCTTCCCCGACGACGAGGTCTCCACCAGCATCGGCACCTGGTATTCCATGAGCTTCGGCATCACCGCGAGCGTGAAGCTCGAGCCCCAGGCGCCCATCAGCACCGGAACTTTGTCATGGACGATGAGCTTTTCGGCGACGGCCGCGGATTCGGTCGGATTGCTCTTGTTGTCCTCGATCACGAGCTCGAGTTTCTTGCCCAGCACGCCACCCTTGGCGTTGATCTCGTCCGCCGAGATCCTGGCCCCGTTGGTCACATAATTGCCGGATGCCGAAGCCGCACCGGTGAGCGGCTCGATGACGCCGATCTTGATGGTCTCCTGCGCCGCGGCGCCGGTGACGAGCCCCCCGGCAAGCAGAATCGCCGCAACCGATGTCTTCCACTGGTGCACGCTCATCTCAGCTCCTCTCGATTTTTCGGCTTTTCGCAGCCCGGACCGTCGGCGGACCGCCGCCGGATCTCGTGCGAGCGGGCATGATAGCATGCCGGGCATCGGCGACAAGCAATCGCAAGTTCTCGCGGATGCCGCCGAAGAACCGGCGTTTTGCGCATGCGAATGCATCCGGCTTAGGCGCAAGCGGCTCAGGCCTTGAGCCTTGGAATGATCTCGCGCGCGATGATATCGATCTGGTCTATGTCGTACTTGTAAGGCACAAAAATGATTTTCTGCACGCCGACGGAGAGATGCTGCCTGAGCTGCTCGACGCATTCTTCGATCGTGCCGAGTATCGCGCTGTCTTTGGTGGACTCGCTCCAGGCCGCGTAATCCCACTCCTTGCCGAGCCAATCCATCATCGCGCTCTCGACCGCCGCACGCGATTTCCCGACCATGATCGGCAGCTGCGCGGCGTTGAGCACGGCGTCGGGGTCCTTGCCCGCCTCACGCGCGAAATTGCGAATTTTTCCCCAGGCCTTCGCGAAACTTTCCGGAGTGTAGAAGTATGTGAGCCAGCCGTCCGCCCTCACAGCCGCTCGCTTGAGCACGCGATCGACGTAGCCGCCGATCAGGATCGGCGGCCGCGGCTTCTGGATGGCCTTGGGGTACATCACGCCCGCAGGGATCTTGTGATAGGTCCATTCGCCTTCGACCTTGTCCTGGGTGAACAAGCGCGTGAGAATCTCGAGGTTGTCCTCCATGATCTTGCCGCGCTGCTCGAACGGCACGCCGACTGCGTCGAACTCGCGCTTGTACCAGCCGGTTGCCACCCCGACGATCAGGCGGCCGTCGGACAACAGATCGATGGCGGAGAGTTGTTTCGCCAACACGACGGGGTTGCGCGTTGGCAGAACGAGAACGCCGGTGCCGAGCTTGATCTTTCGAGTGCGCACCGCGATAGCGGCGAGGAGCGTGAGCGCCTCGATGATCGGAAAGCTCGGCTCTACCCCGAGCAGAAGGTGGTCCCAGACCCAGAGCGAGTCGTAGCCGAGCTCTTCCACTCTCGTGCCGTAGTTCACCAGCGCTTTGGCGTCCGGCATTTCCGGATAGGCAGTGAAATTGCGTACCGCGATGCCAAAGGTCCCCCTCAGCCCGGCCATGTGCGGGTCCTCCTCAGAATCCGCCATCGTCAGGCGGTGTAGAGCCGGTCCGGATCGAACTCACGCAGGATGGCAAGCTCGTGGTCGGTGGGCGGCTGGGTCACGCCGGTTTCCTGGTCGAACAGCAGCAGGAATCCGGTATTGTCCTGTACTTGCTCGCGGGTAACCCCGGGATTGAGCGCGATCGCCTTCATGCGCCGGCTGTTCTCGTCGAACCCGAGTACCGCGAGATCGGTGACAACCCGATAGGTGCCGCCGGTTGGAAGTCCGCTGCTGGGCCGCGTGTCGCCGCCCGAGAGCCAACCCGGGCTGGTGACGAAATCGACGTTTTCCACGAACCGCCGCCGCTCGTGCTTCATCGTCACAATCATCCGGGTCAGGCTCGCAATGTCATTGCCGCCGCCGGTCCCCGGCAACCGGGTCCTGGGTTTTTTCGGATCGCCGATGAACGAGCTGTTGAGATTGCCGTACTGGTCGATTTGCGCCCCGCCCATGAAGCCGACATCCACATAGCCGCGCTGCAGCAGCAGCAGCACTTCGGCGCTGCCGAGCACCATGTTGGCGCGCCTGGTGCAGCGCTGGTCGTTGGTCGAGGGCGGAAGCTTGCCTGGCTCGATGAAAGCACCGATCACGCCCCCTTCGAACAGGATGGTCAATCCCGGACAGCGCAGGCGCTGCGCGAGAGTCGCGGCGAGTAGCGGGATGCCGACCCCGGCAAACACCACCTGCCCATCCTCGAGCTGCCGCGCGCTCAAGATCGTGAGCAGCTCTGCCGCGCTATGGTCCGCCGTCTTAGTCATCATAGATGCTTGCACCGGCTCGGGCGGCCTCCAGCAGCTCGTCGAGCCCGATCAGGTCCAGGAACTCGGTCCAGGATTTCGGGCCGTAGACGAACCGATCGAGATATTGCTGCATGCCCTTTACCGGATCGCGGTTTACGAGCTCGACGTAGGATCGCATGTGGCGGAGCATCGGCTCGTAGACGCCGTAGCATTCGTGTGGGGCGCAGCCGAACGGCAGCTCGACCACCGCATCGGCGACAAAGAACGGGATCCTGGTCTGGTCCGGCGCGCGGCGGATCTGGTCATTGGAGATGATGCGCTCGGTCGTGAGAATCACCTTGTCGGCCGCCATCGCGAGGTCCGCGTCCATGAACGACAGGCCGTCGATCTGCGCGTTGCCGTAAGCGTCGCAACGCTGCACGTGGATCAGAGCGACATCCGGGTTGAGCGCCGGCACCAGCAGGATCTTCTCCTTCGTGAACGGGCAATCCATCTCGATCGCCTCGGGGCGCTGCCGCAGCACGTCCGAGCCCAGCATCGATCGCACCGGCATGAACGGCACGCCCATGGCTCCCGCGCGGAAACGCATGCCCATGGCCATGTGGCTCCACTCCTCGTAACGCGCCTGACCGGTCTCGACGTGGTGCCGCATCACCTTGGAGACGCCCCACAGGATGCCTTGGCTGAACCAGCTGGTGATGATGTGATCGCAAGCGCCGGATCCGTACAGGAGATCGCCGTCACTCGACACGATGCATCGCGAACAGCTAAGGCGTTTCTTGCCGGCGCGGATCAGCGCCCAGATCATGCCCATCGGGGTGCGCGACATCGTGCTGCCGCCGATGCCGACCGCATCGCCGTCGCGCACGAACGACGTCGCCTCCTTCAGCGATACCGCCTTCTCGCGCAGGCTTCGGTCGCGCCGAGCAATGTCGTGCCGCAACTGCGCGTACGGTCGGACCCCACTCATAAGCTTCTACCCGCCGGTTCGGCCAGCGGGCGCGTGACCCCGGCATCCGCATTGAACTCGCGGATCAGATTGTCCCAGGCCGTAATGCTTGCGCCAATCTCGCGCCAAAACAACGGATGTCTGCGGCGCTCGAAGTCCTCGATCGAGACGTTCTGCTGCTCGACCCAGGTGTAGTAGCCGAGATTGAAGATCCGCTTGCGATCCATATGGGTGAGCTCGAGCACGTGGTCGTCGGCAATGCCTTGCAGATGTCGGCCAAAAATCTCGCCGGCGTTCACCTCCTCGAAGCCCCGCGGATAGCAACGGGCGGCATGGGCCTCCCGCTCGCTCGCATAGAGTTCGGCGCCATCTGTCGCCACGGTTATCACCATATCTTCCGCGCCGTAGTCGAGGTGCTTGGCGATCTTGATCGCCCCAACGATATTGGCCAGGCTGGAGATCCCGATGTGCTCGAATTGCTCGAGAATCTCGGGATCGATGCTGCGTCTCGCCGCGAGATAGCGGCGACCGATGTCGCTGCCGAACAAAAGATTGAGCGCGTCGGTCGCCGCGTCGGTCACGCCAACCACGAGGTCCATATTCATGACGTTGTGGATCAATGGAATGTGCTTGTCGCCGATACCCTGGATGTTGTGCTCGCCGTAGCCGTTGCATAGCATGGTCGGGCATTCGAGCGCCTCGACCGCGGCGATCTGGGCATCGTGCAGGTTCTTGAGATAATCGCCCGCGCCCAGCGTGCCGGAGGAGCCGCTCGCGGCGACGAAGGCTGCGAGTCGACTGCCTGGATTTTCGCGCTGCAGCCGCGCGAACACCGCCTCCACGGCGCGGCCGGTGCAATGATAATGGATCAGGTAATTGGCGAACTCGGAAAACTGGTTGAGAACAACGTTGTCTCGATTGCGAGCGAGTTCCGCGCATTTTTCGTAGATTTCCCTGACGTTGCTCTCCGTGCCGGGAGTGCGGATGATGTCGCGGGGATCGGCGACCCAGCGCTCGAGCCAATCGAATCGCTCGCGGCTCATTCCGGCCGGCAGCACCGCGATACTGCGGCAGCCCAGAATACGGGAGATCGCAACCCCGCCGCGGCAATAATTTCCCGTCGAAGGCCATACCGCCCGATCGTTCGCCGGATCGAACCGGCCGGTGACGAGCCGCGGCACCAGGCATGCATAAGCGGCGAGCACCTTATGCGCGCCGATCATCGGAAAACGGCTGCCGAGCAGCACCACGACGGGCGCCTTGACTCCGGTCAGCTCCGGCGGAAGCACCAGGTGGCCCGGAATCTTGGCGCACGCCCAACGATTCGCATCGTTGAACCAGTGCAGGCGCCACAGATTGTCCGACGAGGCCGCATCCGGGTCGGTGCGCGCGAGTCTCGCCCCGACGTCGCCGGGCATGGACAGCGGTTGCGCAAGCTCGCTGAAGCTCGGCAGTACTGCGCCGATCTCGTGCAGCCTTTCCAACGCCGCCCGCCGTCGCTTGACATCGACGATTTGTGGTTCGAGCAACAAGCCCATCCGATTCTCGGTTTCTTGCTGCAAGGACGAAACGCTAAGCCAGCGTCATCTCGGTCAGTGGAACGATCTTGACGCCCGCCTGCTCCAGCGCTCGGCGGCAGGCCTGCCCCACGGCGATGGCGGTCGGCTCGTCCCCGTGCAGGCAAAGCGTGTCGATTGGATGTTTCACCGGCTTGCCGTTCCGCGAGATTACTTCGCCGTGAAGCACCATGTGCACCGTCTGCTCGGCGGCGGCCTGGGGATCCGTGATCATGGCATCCGGGTTCTTGCGCGACCATAGATTGCCCCGGTCGTCGTAGCGCCTGTCGCAAAAGCCCTCGCGGGCGACACGCAGGCCGAGCTTGCGACCAGCGTTCTCCATCTCCGACCCCGACAGCGCCACATAGATGATGTCTGGATCCACAGCCTTGATGGCGCGACCGATGGCGAGCGCATAGTCGGCATTTTCCGCCGCAATATTGTTGAGCGCGCCGTGCGGCTTCAGGTGCGTGACCTTGTCGTCGACGTAAGCCGCAAACGCATTCAACGCGCCGATCTGATAAGCGATCATACATTCGAGGTCGTCCGGGCGCATGTCGAGGCGGCGCCGCCCGAAGCCCCAGAGATCGTTGAATCCGGGATGAGCGCCGATGCTCACGCCCTCTTGCTTGGCGCGCTGCACGACCCTGCGCATGGTGACCGGATCTCCGGCGTGGAAGCCGCAGGCGATGCTCGCGGACCGAATGATCTTCAGGATCGCGTCGTCGTTCCCGATGGTGTACGCTCCGAACCCCTCACCCATGTCCGCGTTTAGATTGATGACACGCGTCATAACGCAACTCTTCGTCTGCCAAGACAGATCAGCTCGGCGGACCTTATGGTACTGTCCAGGCGAACACAACACAGGCAGTCGACCGCGGCCGGAGAGGAGAATGGGTGCTCGGAGCAAACGATGGACCCGCGATTTCTGCCGGCGGGCGACACCGCCCTGGTCGTGGAGTTCGGCGCCGAGATCGAACGTACGCTGAGCGAGCGCGTGCTGCAGCTAGCCGAGCAAATTCGCAGCGCGACACTTGCGGGCGTCATCGAGACGGTGCCCACCTTCCGGTCCTTGTTGGTGCATTATGATCCCCTGACAACGAGCGGCGCCCAGCTCGCCGCCGGCATTCGTGCTCTCGGCCGTGGCACCGGAACCAGCACGCGGCGCCGCCGGCTGTGGCGGCTGCCTGCCTGCTACGCCGCGGCTTGCGCGCCGGATCTCGCCGCGGTTGCCGAGCGCACGGGTCTGCACGCTGCCGACGTCATCGAGCGCCACGCGCGGACCCGGTTTCACGTTTATATGATCGGATTCGTCCCCGGCTATCCCTACATGGGAGACTTGCCATCCGAGCTGCATTTGCCGCGCCGCGCCGACCCGCGGACGCGCGTGCCGGCCGGGTCGATCGCCATCGCATCGAGCCTGACCGCCGTTTATCCGATCGAAAGCCCCGGCGGATGGCACCTGATCGGGGCAACGCCCGTGCGGATGTTCGATCCTTCGTGGCAGAATCCCTCGCTGCTTGCTCCGGGCGATGCCGTGCTGTTCGAGCCGGTCACGTTCGACGAGTACCAATCGATTCACGCGGCCATCGCGGCCGGCCGCTACACTTTCCTGAGCGAGGAGATCGACGCATGACTCCCGGGCTGCAGGTCATCGCGCCCGGACTGCACAGCACGATCCAGGATCTGGGGCGCCGCGGGTTCCAGGATATCGGCGTGCCGCTCTCGGGAGCGCTCGATCGGGTCGGGTTCACCCTCGCCAATGCTCTCGTCGGCAATGCCGCGAATGTGCCGGCATTGGAAATTCTCGTGCAGGGACCGCTGCTCGAGGTGGTGGCCGCTTCCCTTCGCGTCTCGCTGGTCGGCGCCGAGAGCGGGTTGGTGATCGAAGGCGAGCCCGCACTCACCATGCCGCCCGGACAAAGCACGCGATTGACTCGCGGGCAGCGCATCCGCATCGCCACGCTCGGCAGGACGTTTTGCGCCTATCTGGCCGTTGAAGGCGGCTTCGATGTCGCGCCTTGTCTCGGCAGTGCGGCGACCTACAGGCGTAATCGGCTCGGAGGATTTCAGGGTCGCGCGCTTGAGCCGGGCGATGTCCTGCCCGTTCGCAAGCAGGAAGCAGACTCGAGGCCGGAGCTGGCCCTGGCGGAGGCCTATGATGCGCGTCTCGATCAGCCGATCCGTGTGGTGCTCGGCCCGCAGCAGGATCACTTCACCGCCGATGCTGTGAACACGTTCCTGTCGGCCGCCTATGCTGTCGCGGTGCAAGCCGACCGCATGGGGTTTCGCCTCGACGGGCCCAAGCTCGCGCACGCTAAAGGCTACGACATCGTGTCGGACGGCGTCGTTGCGGGCGCGATCCAGGTGCCGGGCTCGGGCCAGCCGATCGTGATGCTTGCCGATGCCCAGACGACCGGGGGCTACGCGAAAATCGCGACCGTGATCTCCGCAGACGTGCCGGTGCTCGCACGCCGCCGGCCCCGCACTGCGGTTCGCTTTGCCGCAGTGACGCAAGCCGAGGCCGAAAACATTCGGCGCGAGCAAGAGGATGATCTCCGCAACTGGATCTCGCGATTGCAGACGGTCCCCGAAGTGCCTGTCGTCGACACCGCCGCGCTTCAGGCGAGCAATCTGATCGACGGCGTGGTCAACGCACTCGACTGAGGTTCGACCGTGCGTCAGCGCGAATGGTTGTTGCGACCAAGCCGGACGAGTCGGCGCAACCAGGCTCGGATCCGTTGCGCCAGCACCGAGAAGACCAGCGCGCCCACGTTCAGCTCGACCGCTGCCGGCGCGGCTTGACCCGACAGCCGAGCTTCGAGCCGCGCAACGAAGGTTTTGATCAGTCGGGCGGCGATTTCCTGCACCAATTCTGTCCGGCTGAACTGCGCCAGCGGCCCCGTCAGCGTATAGCCGATCGCGAGCTCGACCCGGGTCGATCGCTCGTCGGCGGTGCGGAGATCATAGCGGATCGATCCACGGGTCGCCGAAGCGCTGCGGCTGTCGCGACCATGGCCGCGAATGGTGCCAGTATAAGTTGTATCATCGCGGTCTATTTCTGCAAAGCCGTGAAACTCGGCGGCGAGGGGGCCGACCTTGATCCGCATTCTTCCCAGTACTTGGCGATCGCCCCGCTCGCCGGTCAGCGCTGCGCCGGGCAGGCAGGCAACCACTTCGGGCAATCGGCCGAAAAACGCCCACACCTCCCCGATCGGGTGGGGCACGAGGAAACTCTGCTCAAAGCTTGCGGCGGGTTGAAAATCGCCCAGCACGGGTTGTGGTGTCCCGCCCCGATCGATTGTCGTTCGGGGACCCGCGAGAGGTACTTCCAGGGCAGGCTCGCTGCTTGAAACCGCATGACCGGAGCCCACCGGCCCCAGCGTCCGTTCCGTCGCCACAACCGCAGAGATGCCGCGCGCGCGGCGCGCCGCAATCGTGCTCGCTATCGCGCGCACGATGCCTACATAGCCGGTGCAGCGGCACAGATTGCCGCTCATCGCCACCCGTATCTGCCGCTCGCTGAGGGCTTCGGCGCGCAGCACGAGATCGCGCGCGCTGACCAGCATCCCCGGGGTGCAGTAGCCGCATTGCAAGGCGTGCTCGCGCGAAAACGCCGCACGCAGCTCCCGTACGATGTCGTCGTCGGCGAGACCTTCGATCGTCGTGACGCTCGCACCCTCGCACGAAACTGCATAGATGATGCACGAACGCGCCGGCTCGCCGTCGATCAGGACCGTGCAAGCGCCGCACACGCCGTGCTCGCAGCCGAGGTGCGTCCCAGTCAGGTTCTCCTGCTCGCGCAAAAAATCGGCGAGGTGGGTCCGCGGCTCGACCGTAGCAGTCACGCTTCGGCCATTGATGGTGAACGCAAGCGGCTTCACGACGCAAATGCCTGGAGAAAGGCGCGCCGCAGCGCCGCGATGTGGATCTGCTGCCTCACCGCATCATGCACACCATGCGCCTCCAGTGCGGCCCGCGCCACCTGCTGATCGAACCCGTCGGCACGCCTTCCGTCGAGCCAGGGGCTGGCGTCGGCCCATACGATCGGTTTGGAACCAGTCGCGCCGATGACTGCACGGCAGACCCCGCGCGCAGGGTCTTCCAGCACGGCACCGATCGCATGGGCGAAATCGCCGGTTTTGCGGCAGACCTTGTAGAAACCCCAACGCGCACGGTCGGACATGCGGGGCACCCGGATGGCCTCGACCAACTCGCCCGGCGCAAGCGCGTTCTCGAAAACGCCGGTGACGAAGTCCTCGATCGCCGATGACGTGCGCCCATTTTTGCCGCGAATGACGACCGAGGCGCCGAGCGCCGCGAGACCCGCGATCCAATCGGCGGCCGGATCGGCGTGACTGATACTGCCGCCGATCGTGCCGCGGTTGCGCACCGCCCGGTAGGCGATGCCGGACGCGAGCGAACGCAGCGCGCCGCGAGCCGCGTCCGGCACGCGCCCGTCCTCGATGTCGGCATGGGTGACGCAGGCGCCGATCGTGAGCGCATGCTCGCTCTGCGCAACCTGCTTGAGCTCGGCAATGCCCGTGAGATCGATCAGCAGATCAGGCTGTGCCAGCCGCAAATTGAGCATCGGCCCGAGCGACTGGCCGCCGGCGATAAACTTCACGTTAAGATCGTCGCGCTCGGCGAGCGCGATGGCGCTCGCGACATCGGTCGGCCGCCGATAGTCGAAGCGCACCGGCTTCACGCTGCGCTCCGGTTCGCTGCCGCCGCGATCGCCTCCAGGATGCGCGCCGGGGTGATGGGCGAGCACAGAAGTTCCACGCCAAGCGGGCGCAAGGCATCATTCACGGCGTTGGCGAGCGCGGCGGGGGGCGCGATCGCGCCGCCTTCGCCGATGCCTTTGACGCCGAACTCGGTATAGGGCGAAAGCGTCTCCATGTGGTCGAGCCGCGGCGCGGGAACTTCGGCAGGGCCCGGCAGCAGGTAATCCGCGAACGTGGAGGCGAGAGGCTGGCCGGATCTGTCGAATGGCATCTCCTCATAGAGTGCCGTGCCGATGCCCTGCGCGAAGCCGCCGAAAATCTGGCCGTCGACGATCATCGGGTTCACCAACTTGCCGCCATCCTCGACGATGATGTAGTCGAGGATCTCGATTTCGCCGATCTCAGGATCGACGGCCACCAACGCCGCGTGAGCCGCATAGCTGAAGGTTCCCGAGTCGCGCACCGGCTTATACCCGAGCGTCACCTCCAAGCCACCAGGATCGACGTCGCCCGGGAGGTCCTGCGGTCGCAGGTACCAAGTGCGCGCGATCTCGGCAAAGCTGACCGCGCCGTTTGGACCAACCGCTTGGCCGTCCCGAACGACGATCTCTGCGGCGCTACTCTGCAGCAGCCGGCCGGCAATGCGCGCCGCGCGCGCGGCGAGCTCCTTGCACGCCGCCGCCACGGCACCGCCGGCCATTACCATCGAGCGCGATCCCCACGTTCCCGTCGAATACGGTGTGTATTGCGTATCGCCGAGCACCACCTTGATCTTGGCGATATCGATGCCGAGCACCTCGTGCGCGACCTGCGCCAATGTCGTCTCCAGTCCTTGCCCATGCGAATGCACGCCCGAGCGCAGCTCGAGGCCACCGTCGGGCGTGAGCCGCGCCGTTGCCTGCTCGTAGCCGGGCACCATGGGAATGCCCCAACCGGCGTAGACCGACGTGCCGTGCGCCGCCTGCTCGCAGTAGATCGCGAGGCCGACGCCGATCCGCCGGCCGTCCGGCTCGCCGCGGCCTTGCCGGGCGCGGATTGCCGGAACGTTGATCGCCGCCACGGCACGGCGCAGCGCTTCGGGATAGTCGCCGCTGTCGAAATGCTTATTGGTGATGTTGTCGAACGGCATCTGGTCGGGCCGCACGAGATTCTTGCTGCGCAGCACATGCGGCTCGAGCCCTGCCTCGCGCGCGATGGCGTCGAGCACGAGCTCCAGCGCGAAGCACACGCCGGTGCGCGCCACGCCGCGATAAGGCAGGATCGGGCATTTGTTCGTTGCCGCCGAAAAAGTTCGGCAGCGATAGGCCGGGAAGTCGTAGGGGCCGGGCAGGATGCTCGCAATCTGCGCGGCCTCGAGACAGGCTGAGAATGGGTACGAGGAATACGCGCCGGAATCCACAGTGGCTTCGCAATCGATCCCGCGGAGCCGGCCGTCGCGATCGGCATAACCAGTGATTCGGTAATAGTGCTCGCGGCAATTAGCGCCCGCAGTCAGATGCTCGCGCCGATCCTCGATCCAGCGCACCGGATGTCCGCAATGCATCGCGAGCCAACCGAGCGCGACCTCCTCGGCGAGCAGAATCCCCTTGTAGCCGAAGCCGCCGCCGACGTCCGGCGAGATGATCCGGACGCGCGCGTGAGCGAGGCCGAGACATTCGGCGAGGCCGGTGCGGGTGATGTGCGGCATCTGCGCCGCCGAATAGATTGTCAGCTGATCGAGCCGCCTGTCCCAGCTCGCGACGACGCCGCGCCCTTCGAGCGGCGCCATGCATTGGCGCGCGGTGCGGATTTCGCGCGTCACCTTGATCGGAGCATCGAATGCCCTGACGATATCGGCTTCGAAGAAGGTCTCCAGGAACACGTTGTCGGGCCAGTCCTCGTGCAGCCGACCGCTGTCCGGCAGACCCGCAGCGAGCATGTCGAGGACCGGCGGCAATTCCTCGATCTCGATTCTGACAGCGTCGGCGATGTCCTCGGCTTTCGCGCGGCTCGCGGCGAGGCACATGGCGATCGGCTCGCCGACGAATCGCACCTTGCCGCTCGCCAGCACCGGCTGCTCCGAAACCTTGAAGCCGCGCAGGTTGGAAACCGCACGGATCGCCTTGACACCGGCCAAATCGGCTGCGGTGAACACGCCATCGCGGCAATTCGCTGGAATGGAAATCTCGCGGATGCGCCCATGCGCGATCGGGCTTCGCACGAAGGCGACGTCCTTCATTCCGGAGAGGCGGATATCGGCGACGAATTCCCCTCGCCCGCACATCAGGCGCTCGTCTTCCTTGCGAAGGAGGCGGGCGCCGATGCCTTGGTCCGTCACTTTGACGATCTCCGTGCCGAATGGCGGCCGAACCGACGACAGATGCTCGCGCGAGGCGGTGCGAGATCGCCCGCCGGCAGTATGATCGGTCATATCTTCGAACATCTGCAAGC